>CBJNFW010000363.1:0-7665 GCA_966435935.1 uncultured Nocardia sp. | reverse complement strand
AACCACGCGCTTACGCGTATATGTTGTTTCCTTTGCGTGCCTCTCGTTCCGTTCTAGAACGAACCCGGAACCCCGCGTCGACATCTCGGCCGGTTCAGGCGCTCAGCGCTGCGCCTGGGCCCGTTCGCGTGCCTGTGCCCGGGGCAGGCCGAGATGATCACGCAGAGTTCTGCCCTCGTACTCGGTGCGGAACAGCCCGCGCCGCTGTAGCACCGGCACCACCAGCCGGACGAAATCCTCGAACGCGCCGGGCAGATGCGTTGCGGCCACGACGAATCCGTCGCATGCCTCGCCGAGGAACCACTCCTGCATCTGATCCGCGACCTGCTCGGCGGTGCCGACGAAACGCGGCCCCTGCAGCAGGGTCGCGCGATGTGCCGCGAGATCCCGCAGCGTGATGTCCTCCCGGCCGAGATGACGGCGCACGCTCAGGGCCAGTCCCCGGATGCCGGAGCTGGAGTCGATGATGTCCGGGGTGATGACGTCGTCGAGGTCGTGCCCGGAGAAGTCGTAGTTCAGCACCTCCGACAGCAAGGTCAGCGACGCCATCGGGTGCACGTACCGGTGCAGGAACAGCTGTTCCTTCTCCGCGGCGATGGCCTCGGTCTCCCCGACCACCACGTACGCCATCGGCAGGATCTTCACCTCCGAGGGATCGCGCCCGGCGGCCGCGATCTGCGCCCGCTGCTCGCGGTAATGCTGTTGTGCCACATCGATTCCGGGTGCGGCGGTGAACAGCAGATCGGCCCATTGCGCGGCGAATTCGCGCCCGCGCCCGGACTGCCCGGCCTGCAGCAGTGTCGGCCTGCCCTGCGGTGTGCGCGGCACGGTCAGCGGCCCGCGCACATCGAACCACTTGCCGTGATGGTCGACCTCGTGCACCTTGTCCGGATCGGCGAACAGGCCCGTCTCCTGGTCCATGGTCAGCGCGTCGTCCTCCCAGGAGTCCCACAGCGCGCTGACCGCCTCGAGGAACTCCTCGGCCCGGTCGTACCGCTCGTCGTGCGCGAGGTGCTGGTTCACGCCGAAGTTCTGCGCCTCGGAGTCGTTGACGGAGGTGACCACGTTCCACGCCGCCCGGCCGCCGGAGAGGTGGTCGAGGGTGGCGAAGGTGCGAGCCACGTGGAACGGCGAGTAGTAGGTGGTCGAATAGGTCGCCCCCACGCCGATTCTGCTTGTGGCGCCGATGATTCCGCCGAGGATGGCGGTCAGATCGAGTTTGATCGGACGCGCGCCGTACCGCACGGCCTCGGCGACCGAATCGCCGTAGACGCCGGGCATGGCCAAGCGGTCGTCGAAGAAGACGAGGTCGAACTTGCCCTGTTCCAGGGTGCGCGCGACCCGCAGGTAGTACTCGAGTTCCAGGAACGACAGATCCGCGGACGGATACCGCCAGGACCCCGAGTAGACGGTCACGTTACCGGCCTGCATGAAGCCGACCAGGGTCATCTGCCGCTGCGGCTCGGATGTGCTCATGACAATTCCTTCTTTCGGTCAGAGTCCGAACAGGTCGGCCCTGCGGGTGATGTTGTCGGCGTGCCGCAGATGCGCTGCGTCCACGAGCATTCCGTCCAGGGCGCTGGCGCCGCGGCCGGAGGTTTCGGCCGCGTGGTAGGCCGCGACGACCTTGCGCGCGTGCGCGATCTCCTCGGGTGTGGGGCTGAACGCCCTATTGGCGATCTCGACCTGACTCGGGTGGATGGCCCATTTGCCCGCATAGCCCATCGCACCGGACCGATCGCAGGCCACGCCGTAGGCTTGCGGGTCCTGATAGTTGGGGAACGGTGCGTCGATCGCGTCGACACCGGCCGCGCGCGCCGCGACCACGACCCGCGCCCTCGCGTACCCCCAGAAGTCGCCCGGAAAGTCGATCAGCGGATCGAAATTGGTGTCCACGCGGGCGCCCTGTGAGGCCGAGAAGTCACCGGCGCCGAAGATGATCGCCTCCAAACGGTCACTCGCGCGGGCGATCTCGTCGACGTTCTGCAATCCCTCGGTTTCCTCGATGAGCACCTCGAGACCGATCCGCTTGGTCAGGCCCAGCTGCTCCTCGAGCTGGGTGAGCAGCACGTCGACCCACCACACGTCACGGGCCGAACGGACCTTGGGCACGATGATGATGTCCAGCGCCTCGCGCGCACCGGTGACGACCTCGATGACGTCGCCGTACGCCCAGTGGGTGTCGATGCCGTTCATCCGGATCGCGCGAACCGTTGTGCCCCAGTCGAGTTCGCGCAGCGCGGTGATCACCTTCCCCCGTGCCGCCTCGCGCTCGGACGGGAGGGTCGCATCCTCCAGATCCAGGAACACCAGATCCGCACCGGATTCGATCGCCGTGGTGAACATCCAGTCGTTGCTTGCGGGAGTGGCCAGTTCCGACCGGCGAGCCCGAACGGTCATGAGTACACGTTCCTTTCGATTGTCGTAAGCTTGAAATCACTGCGGGACAACGGTTCTCAAATCACGCCGTCGTCCTGCAGCCGCTGGTAGCGGTCCGCGTCCAGGCCGAGCAGATCGCGATAGACCTCCTCGTTGTGCTCACCCAGCCGCGGACCGAGGTGGTCGATCCGCCCGGCGGTATCGGAGAAGCGAGGCACCGGGCCCTGCACCGTCATCGACCCGAGTTCCGGATCGGGATGCGAGGTGTAGACGCCGCGGGCCCGCATCTGCGGATCGGCGAGCAATTGCGGCGCGTCGTAGACCGGGGCGGCGGCCACCTCGGCCTCCTCGAAGACCGTCATGGCCTCGTCGAGGGTTCGCTCGGCGATCCAGTCCGCCATGATCCCGTCGATCTGCGCCGCATTGGCCAGGCGCTGCTGCGCCTCGGCGAAACGCGGATCGGTGGTCAGATCCGCACGCCCGACCGCCCGTAGCGCGCGCATCGCGATGGTCGGCGCGCTGCCGGACATCGCCAGCCAGTGCCCGTCCTTGGTCCGGTAGGTGTTGCGCGGCGCGCTGATATCCCAGCGATTGCCGGTTCTCGTCGGCACGGAACCGGTTTGGCCGAAGGTCAGCACCGGCTGCTCGATCAGCCGGGCCAGCGGTTCGATCAGGTTGATGTCGATCAGCTGGCCGCCCGCACCGTGCACATCCCGGTGATACAGCGCCATCATCACCGCATAGGTCGCGGTCAGCGCCGCGACGCCGTCGGCGAGCATGAACGACGGCAGCGTCGGCGGGCCGTCGGGATGTCCGGTGAGATGGGCGAATCCGCTCATCGCCTCGCCCAGGGTGCCGAATCCGGGCCGGTCGCTCTTGGGCCCGCCGGCGCCGAATCCGGTGACGTGCAGCAGCACCAGACGCGGGTTCTCCGCCTTCATCCGCCCATAGTTCAGCTCCCAGCGATCCAGGGTGGAGGGGCGCAGATTCAGCACCAGCACATCGGCTTCGCGCGCCAGGGCGCGCAGGATGTCCCGGCCCGCCTCGTGACGCAGGTTCAAGGTGATCGATTTCTTGTTGCGCCCCAGGCTTTTCCACATCAGCCCGATGCCGTCCTTCTGCGTTCCCCACTGGCGCAGCGGATCTCCGCCCTCGGGCTGCTCGACCTTGATCACCTCGGCTCCGAACTCGGCCAGCCAGGTGGCCACGAGCGGCCCCGCGGCGAGCGTGGCCGCATCGATCACCCTGAGTCCGGACAGCGGGCCTTCGGACATGGTGGCCTTCCTCTCCCTAGCGTCGATGTAAACGATTACATCGAAATTGAGTAGACCATTAGTGCGCGGCCGACGTCAATACCGCAAGTAAGCTGACCTACAGTGGCTATACCCGAGAGAACAGTGAACTCAATGAACCCGAGAAAACCGGGGGTGGCCGCTCGGCGGCGCGGTGGAACCGCCCAGGCGGAACTCCGGCGTGATCAGATGCCGTTCGGCGGCGAGCTCGACGCCGGATTCCCGCGCGTCCAGCGCCTCCGACAGCAGGCGCGCGGCCGTACGCGCCAGCTCCGCGTAGGACACGCGGAGCGTCGTCAGCGACGGATTGCTCAACGCGAACCACTCCGGATCGCCGTACACGATGAGCGAGAGCTCGTCCGGGACGCGAAATCCGCAGGTGCACACGACCTCTGCCGCACCCACCGACAACGCCCCGCCCCCGACCAGCAGAGCGGTCGGCGGATTCGGCATCGCCAGCAGCTCGGCGGTCGCCGCCCGACCGTTCTGCCTGGTCGGTTCGAGCAGCCGGATCGGCATCCGATCCGGATCCAGTCCGGCCAGCTCCATCCCCCGCCGCACCGCGCGCAGCCGGATCGCGCCGTGCGAGAGCTCGCGCGGCGTGCCCACGTAGGCGATCTCGCTGTGGCCCAGCTCGGTGAGGTGCGCCACGGCGTCGATCAACGCCTGCTCGTCGTCGCTGAACACCCCCGGCGCGCGAATGCCGCAGGCGCGGTGCAGTTCGACGACCGGCAGCGCCCCGAGTATGGTCCGGGACTCCTCGAGAATCCCCGCGCTCGGCGAAATGATCAGGCCCGCAACGCGACTCGCCGTCATCTCACGCAACTGGCGCAACTCGCGTTCGGGATCGTTCTCGGTGATGGTCAGGATCATCTGCGTGCCGTCGGTGGACAGCAGGCGGGCGCACTCCGCCGCCACCGTGGAGTACGCGGGAGTGTCGACGTACGGCACGACGAAGCCGACGAACGCCCGGCTCCTGGACGCCGACAGACCCTTCGCCAGCCGGTTCGGGACGTACCCCCGGGCCGCTGCATGCGATCTGATGCGCTCGGCCTGCTCCGGGCGCACGGCCGGGCTGCCGTTGAGCGCGCGCGACACCGTGGCCGTCGAGACGCCCAGCTCACGAGCCAGGTCGACGACCCCGACCGAATCGGAACGTGCCCGCTTGCCCACAGTCCATCCTCGCGTCCCACGGCAGCGCCCCACGACGCTGTTCCGTCACACCAGCATGGCATATGCCCGCCGGCAGCCATCTCCGCAGGAAATCAAGGAGTCCTCCGATGACGAAGTCGCACACCTCGAATCGCACCGCGGCGCCCACCCTGTCGTTCATCGACGGTGCCCCGCGTGAGGCGAGCGCCTGGTACCCGAACATAGATCCCTCGACCGGCGAGCCGCTCGGCGATATCGCGCGCGGCGGCGCGACCGAGATCGACGAAGCGGTCCAGGCTGCCCGGCGGGCCTTCCCGGCCTGGCGGCGCACCACCCCGGAGCATCGGGCCCAACTGCTGTGCGAACTGAGTTCGCTGATCCTCCGGAATCTCGAGGCGCTGGCCCGGCTGGAGAGCGAGGACTCCGGAAAACCGTTGTCCCAGGCCCGAAATGACGTTCGCGTCTGCGCACGATACTTCCGGTTCTACGGCCAGGCCATCGAGTCCTACTATGGCCTGACGATTCCGCTGCGGCCCGATCTGCATGTGTACACCCGGCGCGAGCCGCACGGGGTGACCGGGCACATCGTCGCCTGGAACTATCCACTGCAACTGTTCGCCCGAGGCGTCGCGCCCGCGATCGCGACCGGCAACTGCGCGGTGGTCAAACCCGCCGACGAGACCCCGCGATCCGCGGTCTTCGTGGCCGCGCTGGCGATCGAGGCCGGATTTCCGCCCGGCGTGCTGAACATCGTCACCGGCCTGGGCCCCGAGGCCGGTGACGCGCTGGCCAATCATCCGGGCGTGGACCACCTCGGATTCGTCGGTTCGACCCGGGTCGGCAGTATCGTCGCGGCCGCGGCCGCCGAGCGCGTGTCGCCGGTGGTGCTGGAACTCGGCGGAAAATCGGCGCAGCTGGTCTTCGCCGACGCCGATCTCGACAAGGCCGCCCAGGTCGTGGCCTCGGCCATCCTGCAGAACGCCGGACAGACCTGTTCGGCGGGCTCCCGCGTCCTGGTGCACGAGAGCGTGCACCAGGAGCTGTTGAGCCGCTTGGTGATTCGCTTCGAAGGCGTATCGATCGGTCCGGCGGTGCAGGACAACGATCTGGGCCCGCTGGTTTCGCGCAAACAGCAGGAGCGGGTCAGGGGTTACGTCGAATCCGTTGCGCCCCAGCAGATCGTCTACGGCGGGCGGATCGCCGAGCCCCGGGGAATCACGAACGGCGCGTACTTCATGCCGACCCTCATCGACGGGGTCGATCCGAAATCACCGATCGCTCAGGAGGAAATTTTCGGCCCGGTCCTGACCGTCATGCGATTCTCCGACGACGAGGAGGCGATCGCCCTGGCCAACGGCACCGATTACGCACTGCTCGGGGCGGTGTGGACCGCCGATCTGTCCCGCGCTCACCGCCTCGCGGCCGAACTGGAAGCCGGCCAGGTGTACATCAACACCTACGGCGCGGGCGGCGGCGTCGAACTGCCGTTCGGCGGATTTCGCAAGTCCGGATACGGCCGTGAGAAAGGCGTCGAAGCACTCGACTCCTACACCGCCACGAAGACCGTCGTGGTCCAGATCTGACCCCGACCGGCCTGTCTCGTCACGGCGACCCCGCCTACCTGCCGGTCGCGATCGAAACCAGCCGCGGCCTGGTCGTGGACCGGCTGCTCGCCGCCGGGCACCCGGTGATCCCGGTGCACCCCGCGCCGATCCGCGGCACTTCCAGCCCGACAGCTTGATGTCGCGGGTCGCCGCGTTCGTAGGCCGGCAGCCCGCGGCCGGCGTGCCGGTCGGCGAGATCCGGACCGCGTTTCCGGATTGCGATGTGTACAACTGCCTGTCGGTGCTCGTCCGTACGGGCAGGATCATCCGCCTGCGTCGCGGCGTGTACGCCCCGAACCCGTATCCCGTCCCCGACCGGGGACCCGAGGGCGTCAAGCCCGTCACAGTCCGAACCACGCTGACCACGTTCGGGATGGTCGTTCAGTCCTTCGTCGACCAGGGCAGGGTGCCGCTGAATCCGGTCAAGCTCGTCGACCGGCCACCGGACGACCTCGACGATGAGGACGACGACGGTGGCGGGAAGTAGTGGACCTTGGCCGAGGTCGAAGCGTTCCGCGAATCGGTTCGCACGCATCGGCTCTACGCGTGCCGGCTGTTGTCCTGCTATGGCCTACGACGCAGCGAAGTGCTGGGCATGCGGTGGAAGCGTTTCGACGACGCGCGGCTGCGGATCCGACGGGGCCGGGTGGCGATCGGCAAGATCGTCGAGGAGAACGGTCCCAAGTCCAAGCGCAGCCGACGCGACCTCCCGCCGCCCGATGATGTGCGGGAAGCGTTGTGGTCGTTCAAGACTCACCAGAAGGCCGAATGCCTTGCGCTGGGTATTCCGTGGTCGGAGGATCGTTTGATCGCGGTCCACGCGGATGGCACGCCGATCCGCCCCGCGTGGTACAGCGAGGAGTCCCAGCGGCTACGCGAGCGGGCCGGATTGCGCCGGATCCCTTTGAAGGGACTGCGCAATACCTCGGTGTCGATGATGATCGCGCGCGGTGTCCCGCCCCTGGTGGTCGCCGCCTGGCACGGCCACGACCCGGCAGTGTCGCTGCGGATCTACAACCAGACCCGGCCCGAGGATCTACGGGCCGCAGGGGCAGCCCTTTTCGGTTCCCCAGCCATTGATAGCAAAGCCGCATGGCAAGCTCTTGGCAACATGGCGGGTTTCGGACATGAAAAACAGCAGGCCAGTCCCGGTGAAAACCTGGGCTGACCTGCTGTTCTCCTTTGGTGCGCGATACTGGGATTGAACCAGTGACCTCTTCCGTGTCAGGGAAGCGCTC
>CBJNFW010000362.1:0-7751 GCA_966435935.1 uncultured Nocardia sp. | reverse complement strand
GAGAAGCAGCCTGGGCTGTGTCACCCATCCACACCGCCCCGGTCTGCCACGCACACCGCTCCCCTCGGTTAGCGCGAGCGCGGCGAACATCCCGTCGGAGCTGTGTCGCGGCGTGGGATCGTTCAGCGGATGTGTGCGTACCAGCGATCCGCTCGGCCGGCTCGTGGTCGACAGCATCGTCACCGCGACCGGTGGTGACAGCCGCAACATGTGGTTCCGGTCCGCGTCGGCACAGCGATCCAGGCCGACGAAACCGCGAACATGCCGGTGCCACAACCGTTTCGAGACACAGCTAGCTACCGGAGACCCCCGCCATCGTCTCGGCCGGGGTGAATTCGTGGGCGTTGCGGGGACAGGTGGTTCGGCCGAACAGGTAGGTGAGGTGCCGGGCGAGCACGGGCTGGCGGGCGGTGACCGCGAGGGTGTGCAGGCGGTGCGCGAGGCCGGTTAGTCCGGCGGGGGCGGCGGGGACGAGGTCCGTGTCGTCGGCGTCGTCGCTGAGCGAGTCGTCGTCCCAGCAGGTGAAGACGCCGTGCGTGCCGAGCACCACGAACATCACCGCCGAGCATTCGGGACATTTGATCTCGAATTCGCCGCCGAGCAGCCCGCCCAGTCTGCGCGACAATTCGGTCTCGCCCTCGAAGGCGAGCATGCTGCGGACGCGATAGAGGAAGGCGTCCGGCTCGTGGTCCACATCGGCGGCCTTCTGCGCCAGATCCACCCGCACCCGATCCAGAAGCGCCGCGATATCCCGCGCATACCGCTCACGAACGGCCCCGGCGTGCGGATCGGCCCGCGCGAGCAGTTCCCCCGCGAGTTCGATCGCGCGCAGCCTGATCAGCGGGCGACCCCCGCCCGCCAGCGCGGCGAGTGCGGGCAGGGCCGCGCAGGCGTGCTCCCCGATGTGCCGGTAGTACAGCTCCTCGCGGAGCTTCGACCACACCCCCGAATCCGTGCCGTCGGTGGACAGGTCGGCAAGGAGGGCAACCGCTTGTGGGCGAAGGGGATTCGACACGCGTACATCCAACCAGTCGCAGCGCCCGGCGCGCCCCCCAGGATTGGATATTCACCCCCGCGCGAATCCGAAACGGGCCCCCTTACCTACCGGAGAGTCCCGATACGGTGTAAAACGGATGTCCAGAACAGTGTCCACGAGGTGCGGCTGCCGCCGCTCGCAGTGTGAGGCCCGTCCCGAGCGGGGATGACGCCTGCTGCCGGCCGGAAGGAGTGCCGCGATCATGCCCGACAACTCACCCGACTCGGTGACCCCTGACACGCCGGTGCTCGTCGGCGTGGGCCAGGCCTCCGAACGGCGCGGCGACATCGGCTATCGCGCCCTGTCCGCCGCCGATCTGGCCGCGGCCGCCGTGCGCGCCGCGCTGGCCGATACGACCGCCGAGCCGGCCGCGCTCGCCGCCGCGCTCGACATCGTCGCGGCCGTGCGCGCATTCGACGATTCGAGCCCCTATGCCACCGCCGCGCTCGGCGCGCCCGACAACGTGCCGCGGGCCATCGCGCGGCGGATCGGCGCCGATCCCGCCCGGGCGATTCTCGGCCCGACCGGCGGACAGAGCCCGCAGCAGCTGCTCAACGAGCTGTGCGGACAGATCGCCGAGGGCCGGTGCGGCGCCGCGGTACTCGTCGGCGCGGAGACGATCTCGACCGTCCGGCATCTGGCGAGCCTGCCGCCCGCCGAACGCCCCGACTTCACCGAATCCGAGAGCGGCCCACTGGAGGACCGCGGCTACGGCATCCAGGGCATGACCCCGTTCTACGCGGTACGCCACCATCTGGTCGAACCGGCGGTCACCTACGCGATGCTGGAGAACGCCCGCCGCGCCCGCAGCGGGGCGTCCCGAGCGCAATACGCGCAGGCGATGGGCGAACTGTTCAGCCGGTTCAGCGCGATCGCCGCGACCAATCCGCATGCGGCGGCACCGATCGAACGCGACGCCGCCGAACTGACGCGCGTGGACGAGCGCAACCGCCTGATCACCGATATCTACCCGCGTTTCATGGTTGCCCGCGACCAGGTCAACCAGGCCGCCGCGGTCCTGGTCACCTCCACCGCGATCGCCGACCGGCTCGGGATTCCGCAATCGCGGCGAGTCTACCTGCATGGATACGCCGACCTCGCCGAACGGGATGTGCTGGTACGTCCCGATCTGGATCGCAGCCCGGCCGCCGTCGCGGCGGTGCGGCACGCACTGGACATGGCCGCGATCGGCCTCGACGAGCTGACCACCCTGGACCTGTACAGCTGCTTCCCGATCGCGGTGTTCAACCTGTGCGACGGCCTGGGCCTGGATCCGGCCGATCCGCGTGGACTCACCGTCACCGGCGGATTGCCGTTCTTCGGCGGTCCCGGTAACAACTACACCACCCACGCCATCGCCGAAACCGTTGCGCGACTGCGCGATCGGCCCGGCAGTTACGGCCTGGTGTCCGCGAACGGCGGTGTGCTGAGCAAACATTCGACGGGCGTCTACTCCACCACGCCGGTCCCCTGGCGCGTGCGGCCCACCACGGCGCTGCAGGCCGAACTGAACGACGCGCCGAGCGTGCGGGTCGCCTATCACCCGGACGGCTGGGGGACGATCGAAAGTTTCGTTCTCCGTTACGGTTCCGGCGGAACCCCGCGCGCCACAGTGGTGGGCCGGCTGGACGACGGCCGCCGCTTCCTCGCCACGCCCGTGGATCAGCAGACCACCGGCATGCTGACCGATACCGAACAGCCGATCGGGCACCGGGTGTTCGTTCGCTCCGGCGTTGCGGGCAACCATGTCGCGGCGAGCCGCGAGGCGATGGATATCGCACTGGCACAAGGCGGTCCAGCCGTGCGGCCGGAATACGGCGCCGTCTCGGTCACCACCTCCGGACATGTGCTGGAGGTGACGATCGACCGGGCCGAGCACGGCAACACTCTCGACAGCGACACCTACCGCGAACTCGGCGAAATCCTCACCGCCTTCGCCCACGACGACGACCTGTGGGTCGCGGTACTCACCGGCGCGGGAAACGAGGCGTTTTCGCTCGGCGCGGACCTGCGCGGCATCCGCTCACCACTGCAACTGATGCTCCAGCCGCACAACGGATTCGACGCCTCGCCGCTGGACGCGACACCGGCCAAACCGGTGATCGCCGCGATCAACGGCCGCGCGGACGGCGACGGCCTGGCCCTCGCGCTGGCCTGCCATCTCAGCGTCGCGGACGAGACCGCGACCTTCGCCGTCCCGGATACCGCCCTGGGCATGCCGCCGGGCACCGGAATCCTGCTGCGGCTACCGCATCTGGTCGGCCGTGCGCTCGCCTACGACATGATCCTGACCGGACGCCGCATCGACAGCGCCGAGGCGCTCGCGGCCGGTCTGATCACCCGCACCGCACCGCAGGGCAAGGCCCTGGACCTGGCCCGGGAGATGGCCGCGGATATCGTGGCCCGCTCCCCTGTCGCGACCCGCGCGGCACTGACCTTCCTGGCCCGCACCGAAACCCTGCCCGATACCGAAACCACCGCACCGCACACCGCCGCCCTGGCCGACGCACTCGTCGCGCACCGTGATCCGGTCGAGGGAATGTCCGCGTATCACGAAGGGCGAGAACCGCAGTGGCGCAACAGATGATCGTTCCGCCGACGCCCGCCGACCGATGACCGGCCGGCGGGCCGAAGCGCGGCCCGCACCGTGTCACCACCCTCGGCGCACAACGGCCCGTCACGACTGAGCAGCACCCGGATTGCCACAAGGTTGCCACCTTGCCGGTCCGCGCGCGAACACCGGGGGCGAGATCAGTTGTCCCCCACCGTCACTATGACACTCGGCACATCCGGATCGACTGCGCGACCGCTGACCGGGGTCCACTCCACTCCCCCCACCAGCACGAAGATCGGACAGCCTGTTCGATTCGTCCTTATTGCTTACTCTTTAAGCACCGACTGGAATGTGTATCACCTGTCGGTCCGGCCATCTCGAGGGGTGGTCGGTGGATCGGATGGGCCGGGGAGGCAATCCCGTGGTGAATGAACAGACGATGGTGGAAACGGCGCTGGTCGCAATGCGATCGGAGTACGACACGATGCTGGAGCAGGGTGAGCGATGGTCGTTGCGAACACTGCTCAGCACACCGGATCGTGATATCGAGGACTACTGCCGGGATTTTCGGCCCAACAGATTCGGCGAGTACGCGCTCGCCGAGGTGGAGCGCTTCTGTCGCAAACATCAGATCTGGCTGGAATCCGGAGGCGCACACTACAACAGCATGACGCCCTATCTGCATCCGAACGCGGTTACCGCCGATCGGATGACGATCATCGGGATCTTCAACGCGATCCTGTTCTGGCTCAACGACACCGTCGGCCGGGAGAAGTTCGCGCATCTGTCCGAGGCCGAGCGCTCACGTGCCACGCACACCGCGAAACGATTACGCGACATGCTCGAAACCCGAAGCGCGGCAGTGGATCCCACCCCGGAGGAGGTGGCCACCGCCGAATTCCTGGAGCTGCTGGCCCGCGATGCCGAACCCGTCTGGCTGGAGCGGTTCCTCAGCTCGACGGCCGAACATCTGCGCACCGCGATCCGCGACCAGAACACCGACGCCCGTGGCGGATTGCTGAGCGTCGCGGACTACATCGATCTGCGGTCGGAGGTCTCGGGCATGTATCCGGCGATCGCGATGTGCGAGTTCGGCCGCGACGACTACCTGCCCTGGCACCTCATCCCGGACGAGGAAGCGGCCGCCGAACTGCGCAGGCTGCAACAGCTCACCGCCGAGATCGGCGCACTGATGAACGACATGTTCTCCTTCGAGAAGGAGTGCATCGCCGACGGCGCGGACTTCAATCTGATTCCGGTGTGGCTGTTGAACACACCGGGAGCAACGCTCGCCGACGCCGTGCACGGCTCCGCGGCGATCGTGCGCGATCGGCTCACCGAATTCCATACCCTGCGCGAGCGCATCCTGGACCGATACGCCGGCTCCCCCGATCGACCAGCCGCCGAATCGGTGGCCGCGCACGTACGGGATCTGGACGGCTGCGTGCAGGCGACGTGGGCCTGGCAGAACGTCACCCCGCGATACAAGGGGGTCTCGATCTTCGACGAGAACCATGCCGCGTGATCGCTCCCCCCAACCGGAAATATTCCGCACAACAGCTTCTCGCGGCTTTGATCTAGTGTGAGAGGTAAGACTGCGCCCGAACGGTGAGGGGTATGCCGATCGGTCGCCGGACATCGAGGGGGTACTGGAGGGTATGGAACCGAATGGTCTGGTCGCCGCCTGGTGGCGGGAACTGTCCGCCACGGGCGAGGGCCCGGTGGATTCCGCGGCGGGCCTCGGCCTCCTGACCACGTTGTTCGATACCCTCCGGTCCGCACTCGAGGCGCGGGAGTTCGACCCGGCCGCGGGCACCCCGGTCGGCGCGGCACTGGCCGAGGCGGGTTGGGCGGATACCACCGTCCCGATTCGCACCGTCCAGGCCCTGCAGCCTCTGGCCGACGAGTCCGGCCACCCCGATGCCGGCGCCCGGTTCGCCGTTCTGGGGGCGGCTCTGACTCAGGGCCACCAGATGTTCCTGACCCGGCAGCAACTCCGGCAGGATCAGAACGCGCGGTTTCGCGTGGTGTTCGACAGCGCCGATATCGCCATCGCCATCGGCGATACCGACGGGACCCTGGTCGACGCCAACCGCGGCCTCGCGGACATGATCGGCGTTCCGGTCGAACAGCTCCGCGGAATCTCGGTCTACGACTTCGCCCACCCGGAGGACCGGGCAGAGATCCGCGCTCTGGTCTTCGAGAAGCTGGTGCCCGCCGGGGAGGGCTCGGTCAAGATGGAACGCCGCCTGCTGCGCTCGGACGGCAGTGTGGGCTGGGTGGCGTTCTCCATCACCTATGTCAGAGGCACCAAGGAGCACGGCGACTATCTGCTCGCCGTCGGCGAGGACGTGACCGAGCGGCATCGACTACAGCAGGAACTGCACTGGCAGGCCCGGCACGATCCACTCACCGGCCTGCCGAACCGCCGCAGTCTGCTCGAGCGCATCGAAACCGTCTCCACCGACAGCCGCGAGGACGATCACGTGGGTCTGTGCTTCGTGGACCTGGACAGATTCAAGCCCATCAACGACATGTACGGTCACGGCACCGGGGACCGCGTGCTCACCGAGGTCGCGGCTCGCTTCGGCGACAGTGTGCGCGAGCAGGACTGCCTCATCGCCCGCATCGGGGGCGACGAATTCGTCGCCCTGATCCCGCCACCGGCCGAGAACGGCGTGGTCACCACGATCGTCGACCGCCTGCAGTCGGCCCTGGTCGAGCCGATCGCCGTCGACGGCCACCAGTTGCACGTCTCCGCGAGCATCGGAGCCATCGTCACCCCGCTGGCCGGCTCCGACGCGGAATCGCTGCTCGATTCCGCCGACACCGTGCTGTACCTGGCCAAGGCCAACCACAAGGGCCGTTCGGTCCTGCGCACCTCGCACCGGACCGCCGAGCGGCACAGCCACCCCATCACTCCCCCGCCGTGACCCGGGCTACCCGCTGATCGCCGCGACCACTCGCAGCGGCAGCCAGCGCAGCGCCGCGCCGATCGGAATCCATGGCCAGGCAGGCACTTTCGCCGACGCCGCCTCACGCTCTATCGCGCGAACCATGGACCGCACCCCCTTCTCGGTGGACACCTGCAACGGGGTACGACCGCTCGCGGCGGTCATATCGGAGTCGATGAATCCAGGAAACAGCGTGGTCACCGCGATCGGGGTGCGCAGTGTATCGGCCCGGATCCCCTCGGCCAGGGTGGCGACACCCGCCTTGGACGCGGCATAGGCGGTCCGGTTGCCGGGCATTCCGCGCATCGCGCTGATCGAGGACACGACCACCAGGTGCCCGGCGTCGTGTGCGCGGAAGATCTCCATCGCCGCCTCGCACTGCGCCAGTGCGGCAAGGAAATTGGTGGCGGCGGTCTGGGCGTTCGCGTGGAACCGCCCGGACCCGATCGGCTGTCCCTTGCCGAGACCGGCGTTGACCACGACTCGGTCCAATCCGCCCAACTCCTCGGCGAATTCGCGGAACACCGTGAATACCCGGTCGTGGTCGTCGACGTCCAGTTGCGCGATCGACACGGTGATTCCTGGATGTGCCGCCAGGAGTTCGGCGCGCAACTGTTCGAGCCGATCCAGGCGACGCGCGCACAGCGCGAGATTCCTTCCGCGAGCGGCGAATTCGCGGGCCATCTGCGCACCCAGGCCCGAACTCGCCCCGGTGATCAGAATATTTCTGCGGTCCGGCATCGGCCGCGTTCCTTCCGTTCGCAGGATGGTTCGCCTCGGCACGGGTGTGCGGCGGCGGCACGAATCTACCCCGAGCCCGCGCCACTCGGAGCCGATGCGCCGACCGTCGCGGCCGGCCACCGCGGACGCGCGGGATCACCGCGGATCCGGACAACCAGGCCGCCGTGGTGACCGCCCAGGAGCCGGTCCTTCCCGGTGCGCCGATCGGCCCCGGCTCGCTCACCTGGAAGTACGCGGGCGACTGGCGCAACACGCTGTTCCTCGGTCGCACGGGGCATTCTGCAGAATATGCATCCGGCGGTAGGCGCCGCGCCGCAACAGCATTCGAACTTCTTCGACTACCCGTGGGATCGGCTGGTGCGGTCGGTACCGCAGATCCCGGGCATGATCTACGACGCGGACAACCAGGCCTAGGCCCAATGCCGCTTATTTAAGCCGTCTTCGCTGGTCGCTTCCGGGGCGCTGG
>CBJNFW010000361.1:0-7766 GCA_966435935.1 uncultured Nocardia sp. | reverse complement strand
TCCGGGCCTCGAAATCCCCTCGAGCAAAGAACAATTCACGAACCGCGACGACTCCGACTCACCATCTGTCTACAGCGACGACTCGCCCGCGACCTACAGCCCGGTCTTCCCTTACGCCTACCGCGACGGCTCCGCGCACTGGCGAGACAACTCCATCGGCAACCCCGCGCTCGCGAATCCGGCCGGCAACGGACAGTTCCCGGCCGGGTACGACAGCGACTCTCCCTCCGAATACAGCCAGGACAGCGACGGCGGACCGAACCCGATCGGCGGAACGCGCAGGCTCGGTCCCGTCCGTTCCGCGCTCACCACGGTCACCGACGGCAAGCAGGTTTCCGCCTCCGCGGCGACCGTGCGGGACCCGGCTGCGACCGTGAAAACGGCCACCGAGAAATCGGCGGACTCCGGCAAGAAATCGGCCCGGCCCGTCGAGGAACCGGCGGATTACGGTCTGCGGCGGCTGTTCCAGCTGCCCAAGCAGCAGGACGATCCGGAGGACGACGAGACCTATTTCGGCCGCGACCTCGGACGGCAGATCGGTGTCGAGCCGCTCGATCTGAATCCGACGATGCGGAAATACGGCACCGGGCACCAGGGCGCGAAGAACCTCATCGACTACCAGCCGATTCCGCAGGAGACCGTGGAATGGTTGCGGCAGCATGTCATTGCGCAGGTCGAGGCGACGCGTGGCCGGGACGACAAGTTCCGCGCGGACGTCGCACGCATGCTGACCGCCGATCTGCTGAACAACGAGTGGTCTCGCCTGCTCAGCGAGTCCGGACTGCCCCTGCCGGTGGAATACAAGGACACGAAATATCCTGTCTTCCTGCGCCTTTCGCTGAACGTCATCGGCCGGACGCCGAAAACCGGACTGCCGACCGACGATATGGAAGTGTCCCGGGTCCAGCATTTCCAGCGCTCCGTCTTCGAAATCAGGCGACTGCTGGGCAATACCAATCTGCGGTCCGCCTCCTATGCGCATTCCGGCCAGTTGCACAAGGGGCCCGTCGACAAGGTGAGCCTGACCGGACAGGTGGACGGCAAGCTCAACGAGATGGCTACCGACCTGCGCATCTCCTCGGAGATCGAGTCGATCGCCAAGCTGCGGAGCCTGGGCATGCACCATCTCTACGACCTCCTGCCGACCTGGGAGGTGCGCGTCGGCCACGGTCTGGCCGATCTGCGAAACCCGGACCGGATGACGCAGGGCTGGAACGGAATCGACGAACGCGCGCCGGACATCCTGCAGGCGTACTTCCCGGACTACCTGACCGACAACAGCGAACTGCCGACGCTGCCGAAGGACGACCCGGCCGGCCCGCCGCCGATCGAACGGCTGCGGTACGAATTCCCGCTGTACGGGCCGCACGACATTCCGAATATCGACAAGATATACGGGGACGTGCTCAAATCGTTCCCGGCCCTGAACAACATGTCCGACAAGTCGGTCGAATGGTTGTGGGAATTCTTCCGCGAGGAGAATTTCCTCGGCGCCCTGCCGATCATGTGGAGCGACGGCGCGGTGGATACGCCGACGCTGTATTCGGATATCGGTGGCGAGATCGGATACCTGCGGTTCAGCGTCGATCTGCACGGCGGCACGGAGCTCACCGGTCCACCCATCAAGAATTCCCGAGCAGAGCTCTACACCGTGCGGCAACTCGCGGTGCACGGCGCGACGCGGGTCGCCAACTCGTTCGGCTTCCTGCTCGCACTCACCTCGGCCTTCAAGTTCGGCAAGACCAACCCGGACACCGGCTATCCCGAATCCCCGGGTTTCCGGTTCACGCTGCCCAGGGCCGGGGCGAACTACCAGGCGAGCTACCAGCTGGGGCTCAACCACGGCGGCACGACGGCACGCACACTGCGACACAAGGGCGACTTCCTGCATGTCACGCCCGAGATGACCATCAACGTCGAACTGGTCCGCAACTTCGGGCCCCCGATCAGGCCCGCGCCCAGGTCGCCGCTGGCCAGCGGGAAGACCTATCCGGTCAACATGATGGTGCCGAACCTGAAGACCCTCGGCGCCGCGCCGAAGAAGACGCTGTATCCGCCGTCGGAAATCGTGTACCTGCGCCAGCTCGGACTGACCACGACACCGCTGAGCGTCGAAGGTATCGAGCCGCTGCTGGAGGACCTGGAGAAGTATCTGTCCGAAGAGGGTTTCCTGCGCGACAGTCTGGAGAACAACCGCACGCTCGACCAGGCGAAGGCCGGCCCGCGGGCGATGCTGGACGAGAGCATCCAGGGTGGCGCCAAACCTCCGTCCTTCCAGATGGCCACCGCGACCGGTATGCGCCGGGTGACCGCCATGATCGTGACCAAACGCCGGATGGAGAATCCCGCCGACCCGTACCAGGGCATCACGCACGAGACGTCGCTGCCCAAGGTTCCGACGATGAATTACAACGGTGTGAATTCATCCGGTAGCGACCAGTACTCGAACGCGTTCCCGTGGAGTATCGGCGGAAACTTCTCGATCGACAATCTCATCGGCGGGGGGAGCAATATCCAACCGGCAGCACGTATCACCGGTGCGTACGTGCACAGCCAGTCGGCCCCGAAGGTCCGCGATTACGGCTGGAAGATCAACGAGAGGAACATCTTCACCCCGAGCGACGACGGTAGCGAGGTCTTCGGCGTACCGACCGAGTACGAGCTGCACATCTTCGACACCCACGAACCCGCTCCCGGCACCGTCACCAAGGTCACCGCAGACGCCGGCGAATCCACAACGGACACAGGCGAATTCACGACCGACAACGGGACCGTCTACTCCGCGTCGGTCTACAGCACGGACAGCACCGGCGCCGAGGTCACCCAGCCCGCCGCCGGCGCCGAACCGGGCACCACCGGCCGAATACTGCGTACCGGTACCGGCCGGATCCGGGTGGCTCTGCCCACCTATCGCACCCTGGCCGAAAAGCCGGACACCGCACCGGCCGCGCTGGAGCCCACGTCCCGCGCGATCGACCCGCAGAAGGACCAGGCGCTGGTCCAGGCCTTCGACCAGCGGGCCGATCTGCCGCGCAACCCCAAGATGCAGGATCCCGGCGGCAGCAAGATTCTCCGGGAAACCGCGGACAAGGCGATCACCGAGCTGATCGAAGGCATCAAAAAGGATGCGGCCGAGGCGAAGAAGGCCGCCGAGGGGGACGAGCAGCCGCAGTTGACCGCACCGGCCGAAGAGACGAAACCGGCGGGCCCGAAGGACACCGAGACCACCCAGGACACCGACGACGATCCGGTGGTCCCCGGCGCGTTCCCGACCGACGAAGCGCTGGCAGCCAGGCAGGCGAACCAGGCGGACGGCGACCAGGTGACGGTGAACTGGGGCGCGGTCGGCAATACGCTGCTGGGCGCGGCGCGCTGGCTGGCGGACAAGACCATCGGCGTCGGGCAGTGGACCCGCAAGACCACGCTCGGCGAACCGCCCACGAATCCGGATTCGACGGTTCGCGAGGTCTTCCACAGCGCGCTTGCGCCGAGCAACCTGACCGCCTCGATATTCCAGACCTCCTACCCGATCGAGAGCACCACCGCTCCCGGCACGCTCGCGGGTATCGATTTCACCGGCGACCTGCGCGGCCTGATCGACAACGTCCGAGTGCAGTACAAGCCGAAGTTCGAGGCCGAACAGCTGCTGACGACCACCTCGCACACCGCTTATGCCCAGCCCTCCCATCTCGGCGATCACGTCGGCGGCTCCGGCACCGGCTACTACGGCAGGAACTCCGAAGGCCACGGCATCCTGGCCGGCGGTGGCCAGGTCGGCAAGACCCGCGACAAGCGCGTCACCTCCCGTGCCATGGCCACCAACGACGTCTCCGTCACCAGTTACATCGGCGCGTACGTGTTCGTCGCGGACGCCAAATACCTGATGAACATCACCGCCGCTCCGCGCAACACCATCCGGAACATGTTCCCCGGCGGGGCCCGCTCGAAGTCCTATTACATCGAGGTGCCCGATGCCGTGGAGTTCTATCTCGTGGAAAGCGAACTGCGGCATCACCCCGAACTGCTGGCACTCGTCCAGGCTCGTACCGACCTGACCATTCCGGAACCGTTGGAGCCGGGTAACGGCCTGCCCGCCGGTTTCAAGACCAACGGCAGACTCGATCTGGCCGTCGCCTACGACGTCGACGTGCACGGCGCCCGAAACACCTTGCGGGACAGAGTGACCGCGGAGGTGGAGAAGAAGGCCGGCGGCATCACCAAGATCGGCTCGACCACCTATCAGCCCGCCGTCCTGCCGCGGATCGCCAAGGCGACCGACGACGATTCGCTGCGCGCCCTGGTCAACGGCGGCCCGGAAGCCAAGGACACCATTCGTTTCCTGTACCGCTCCTGGTTCCCGATTCCGCGCCTGGTCACCGTCAAGCTCACGGCGGCACCCGATCTGTCCCGGATCGGCAAGGACGACAGCGGCAAGCCGGTGTCGAAGGAACTGAAACAGCTCCAGGAACAGGGCGAGCAGCTCCCGGACACCACCCTGCTGGACATCATTCGCGGCTACCAGGGCACCACCGGCAACTCCCTGAGCATCCCCGGCGCGACCGGCATCGGCGGCTACAGCACCAAGGACCGCCGGGAGAACTTCAATCCCGGCGGCCTGGCCAACGGCTACCAGCCGAACTTCAGCGTCGCGGAAGGCCGGAACAGCGGTGACGGCAACAACCGGGCTTCCTACCGCCAGGGTCGCACGTGGGTCCGGTCGGTGGGCCTGACCCGGTTCTCGGTGCCCTACAAGATCACCGTCGATGTCAGCTCGCATCTGATCACCCAGCTTGTGACCTCGTTCCGGATGTCCAAGGGCATCGATGCGCTGAGCTACCTCGGACAGGGCGTGGCCCACGTGGGACGGGCAACCACCGATTGGCTGGGGTGGTCCAAGGCGCCCGCGGCCGAGTCCGTGGCGATGGTCGATCTCACACCGGCCGCAGCGGTCACGACGCTCACCCCGGACCTGTCGTTCGTCCCGGTCACGGTGCTCACCCCGGACCTGGAAGCCCAGCTCGAAGCGATCGACGAATCCGAACTCCCGCCCACGACCGATATCAGCCACACGGAAGTGCGTGCCGACGTACTCATCCTCTTCGAGAATTCGGAGACCAAGGGCAGCAACGCCGTGACGGGCATTGCGCCCGGCCTGTATTCCGACGACCCCAGCAAGCCGATCGCGCCGGCGCCCCCGGGCAGCATCTCCATCCCGATCAACCCGCCCGCCGCCCTGCGGGCACTGTTCGCCGGGCCGACCTGGAAACCCACGCTGCCGCTGCTGATCCACGACTTCGACGGCCGGGCCGAGCTGGCCCGCGCGTTGCGCGCGGTCGACCCATCGCTCGTGCCCAGCGAACAGCCGGGCTTCTCCCCGGCCGTCCCGAGCCTGCTGCAATCGCTGGCCGGGTACGGCGTCGAAACGCATATCGGGCCGGAGGCCACCAGTGCGGCGCTGGACGACGCCGCACCGAGTAAGGAGATCATCCACACGAAGAACCCGACGGGCGACAGATACCTCAAGGTGACGCTCTTCTCGCCGCAACTGGTACGGGTCAATCGCAGGACGTCGATCGAGAGTATTTCCGTCGCCGAGGACGTGACCCACCACGAGGACCGCGAGTCCTACGAGTACAGGGTGACCTTCGGTATGACGAACGACCTCAACGCGGACGCCACCAACCAGAACACTCCGACGAACATCCCGCTGGACGGAGATCTCGTCAGATATGTCAACTCGAGCGGTCTGCTCCGGCAGTCCACCAATTACGCTCGCTTCGGCGTACAGGGCGATACGAAGAGTTACCGCATCAGCGCCGCCGCGCTGATGCGATACGAAGAGTTACCGCATCAGCGCCGCCGCGCTGATCGAGGTCGGTGGTCCGCAGGGCGTGCTGTGGGTTTCCGGGAACGTCGAGTTCAACACGATGGAGAACCCCACGGGGCATGTCGACCCACCGGGCATCGACCCGAAGGACGGCAGCGTACTGAAGCCCGCAGACAAGAAGGACGACGCTACAGACGACAAGAAGGACGATCCGAAATCGACATCGGATCCGGCGAGGAAAACGGCGGATACGAAAGACGACTCCGACAAGTCGGCAACGGACCCCGCGAAAGGCCCGAAAGGTAAGGCCAAGGCCGAGGTCGAGACCCCGGAGCCGACCGGGGAGGCACACGGAGGCGTCGCGCCTCCGCCGGGATACCGGTGGCAGAGCATGCCGATGGACGGCGATTGCTACATCCACGTGCTGACTCGCGCCCTGCACCCGAACCAGGTGCTGACCAGACGCGAACGCAATCAGCGAATCCGCGAAATACGCGCGGACATAGTCCGGGAGATCCACCGGAACCCCGACGATTACTTCGCGGATTTCGAATCCGTCCTGGCCGCGGCCACCGGCTTCTATCGGGAGCGCCTCTCCCGCATTCTCGTGCCCGGTTCCGCGCTGCACACCGCGGTCCGGCGCCGCCGCTTCGACCGGATTTTCGCGGCGGCCGACGCTTCCCGTGAATTCCGCTTGGCGCTGGAAACAATCGGCGAGGATCCGGAGAGTTATCTGCAGTACAACGAGTTCCGGGACCTGTTCACCGCGCGGCGCGACAATCAGCTCTGGGCCCGGTTCTACCAGCAGGTCGGCGCACTGGCCCGGCAAGGTGTGTGGCGAAACGCGGCCAGCTATCTGGTCCCGCAGGCCAGCATCGCCGTCCTCGACCGCAACCGGATTCGGCTCAACGTCTATATCCCCAGGCAATACGGCACCGGAACGCCGCTCGGCGATGCGAATTCCACGCACCCCCAGGTCAACGCCCTGATCCACGGCGCGCACTACTACCTCGCCGTCCCGGCGATGGGCTCATCGGCCACCAGCATCTTCCTCGCCCCCGACGAAACCGCAACGGCCGGAACGCGTTCCGAGACCACCAGCCCGGCGGCCACCGGCACCTCGGCCACTGATTCCACGACCGCACAGCCGACCGCGGCCGAGATCCGGGCCGCGGTATTCGGTCCCGATCGGATTCCGGACATACCCGCGCATTCGCTCGGCTGGATCGATACCGTGCGTTGGCGCGCCCTCGGCCAGCACTACATGGCGCAACTCGATCAGGACCTGATCGCGCGCAATGTATCCGCCCAGCGGCGCGCGGAGGTGCTGCTCGATCTCCGGAACCAGCTGATCACGCTGACCGACGGCCTGATGATATCCCGGATGCCCGCCGATCCGTTCTGGGCCAATCGAAGATTGACGCTGGAACGGGCATTCGCCGACTTCCGGGCCCTCGACCCGGCAGCGTCCGACGAAGAGCTGTACAACGCCATCGCCACCGGTTCGTACGCCTGGAACCGCAGGCTGCACCGGACCACCGGAGTAGATCCGCACAATCCGTTCCCCAACGGCCGTCCGACGGCCGCGCCGTGGCGCGCGGAGAGCGGAACAGGTCATCGAGCCACCACTTCCGCGCCCGCCGCCGGCGGAGAAGCGCCGACATCGATCGGCCTTCCGCACGTGAACGCACCGCTGCCCAAACCCGGCATATTGCGCCGGCCGGGTGGCGCGCGCGACCCGGACGCGCCGCGCAGGAGCGTGCGGTTCACCGAACCCGTCGACGAATCCACCACCAACCCGCCCCTCGACCGCCACCCCTCGCAAAGGCCGTCGCCCCAGCTCCCTGCCGCCGAGACCGGAAACACCTCCCTCGACGTCACCGCCCTCCGAAACGCCCTGCGCACGGACTCCGACGAGGAAACCGAACACACACCCGTC
>CBJNFW010000360.1:0-7777 GCA_966435935.1 uncultured Nocardia sp. | reverse complement strand
ATTCGCGGCCGCCGGCCGAGTATCACCATCCCCAGCGGCCGGGCCAGGGCGATCCGCAGGGGTGTCGCCCGCCGGAACCGCCCGCGTGGTAACGCATCTTCCTGTTCCGTCGATATCCGAGTGACGGACCGGGACAAGGCGGTTCGCGTAATGCGAGGAAAGCGGTATCCGGGGGATGATCGCACGACGAGCGATTCTGCGGGGCGGGCTCGTCCTGCCGCTGGCGGCGGCGTGCGCGCCGGAGGTCCTGGGTGGCGACTCCGGTTCGGTGCGAATCGCGGTGTCCTGGAGCGGAAGTGAACTCACGGCCTTTCGGGCCGTACTGAACGGGCTGGCCGCGGCGGGCAAGTTCACCGGGCGGGTGGACCTGGTACCGCTCGGTGATGACATCAATACCGCATTGAGTGCGACCGGGCGCGATGCGCCGGATATCGTCATGCTGCCGGATCCGGGCGCGATTCAGAGCGCGTCCCGCGCCGGATTGCGGCCGCTGTCCGACCTCGACGCGGCGGCGGTCTGGAAGCCGGACGGGCATACGGCCTATTCCGAGTCCTGGTACAACCTGTTGTGGCACGCCGATTGCGGTCACCAGCCCCGGCTCTACGGCGTCCCGTTCAAGGCGGCGAACATGTCGCTGGTGTGGTTCGACCGCTCGGCCTTTCCGGGATATGACCCGCGGGCCTGTTCCGCCACCGACACCGACGGGCCCGAGCGCTGGTCGCTGACCGACTGGACCGCGTATATCGAACAGTGGGCGCACAGTGGCCGGCACCTGTTCGCGCTCGGCGCGGCGGACGGCTGGGTGCTGGCCTACCATTTCGCGAATGTGCTGCGCGCGGTCGCGCCGCGCGCATACGAGGCGTTGTCCGCACCGGACGAGGGCGCGGGAAATTGTTGGCCGCCACGAAAACCCGGGTTGCCGTCGCCGAGCTGGAACCATCACCACGTGCGGGCCGCGCTCACGATGCTCGGCAAGATCTGGTGTGTGCCAGGGGCATTCGCGGGCGGTGTGGCCGAGCCGCTGCGGCGGCAGTTTCCCGACGCGGTCCGTGACGTTTTCCAGCATCGGCGCGCGGCCATGGTGGTGGCACCCGATTACGCCGAACCGATCGTGCGGGACTGTCTGCGGCGCACGGGCCGTCGCGAGTGCAGCGTGGGAGTCATCGGGTTCCCGGGGTATCAGGCGTGGGGCGACCACCCGCCGAACATCGGCGGCGGCGATGTCATGGTCATCACCGCGGCCGCCTCCCCCCTGGCCGACAGATTGGTCGTGGCGCTCGCGGGGGCGGCCGCTTCCCAGCCGTGGATCACGAAGTACGGCGGTTTCGTGCCGCCGAATGTGAATGCCGCGAAACCCGCCTCGTACACCGGACTGTTCAACGGTGTCGCGGATCGGATGGGCGGGTGGGACGTGTTCGACTTCGCGGATCTGGTCGGGCCGCGCGGACGTCGAGACGGGTTGTGGCGCATACTGACCCGTTTTCTGATCGACGTCGGCGATCGGGGCGAACAGGCCGTCGCTCCGGCGACCGATCGCGCCATCGGAGATCTCGAACGGACGTGGGAATGACCGTCGACCGGATCAAGGCCAATGGCCTGACGATGGAGCTCGCGCCCCGCCGCCTGTCGGGACGGCTGATCGGCGGGTGGTATCTGCGCGGCATCGTCGCTGTCGTGGTGCAGGTGCCGGCTCTGGCGCTCGGGATGCTCGTGCTGTTGCCCACGGCGTGGTCGGTGGCGGTGGTGGTGTTCTCGCCCCGATACCGCTTCGTCGCGGTGTGCTGCGCCGCGGTGGTCTGCGCGGTGTGGACCTGGCGGAGGTCGGCGAGTCCGTCCACGCGGAGATGGGCTCCGCGGTGGCCGGAGCTGTGCGTGTGGCTGGTTTGGCTGGTCGCTGCCGGGTGGGCGGGTATCCATTTCGGGTCGAAGGGGTTCTGGGGTTGGTCCGAGGTCGCCGGGGCGGGCGCGGTGCTGATCGCGGTCTGGTGGTGGGGCGGGCGACGGTGGCCGGGCCGTTGGTACTGGGCCGCGTTACTGCCGGTCGCGGTGGCCGGGACGGGCGTGATCGCGGCGATCGTGGCCACCGAGGGGAGTGCGGCGTACTGGATGACGCTGCTGTGGGTGGTGGCCACCTTCGGACTGCTGGTGCTCACGGTGTGGATGGCGTGGTTGCTGCGCCGCACCTGGTGGCCGTGGTGGCCGCTGATCGTGCCGTTCGGGGTGTCGGCGTTCGTCGCGGGTCTGGCCTGGCGGTTGATCTTCGAGCCGATCGTCGATCCGGTGACGAACGTGGGCTTCCAGGCGTTCCTGTACGCGTTGATGCTGGGCGCGGCCTTCGCGTGGATCTGGTTCGGCGCGCTGTTCGTGCTGTTGCGGGCCGCGGCCGCGAGCATCGAAGCCGATCCGGTTCGCCGCGCGTATCTGGAGCGCAGGACCGGGGTGCGACGGTACTGGCGGCTCGTGGTGATGTTGAACCCGGTCATCATGATCGTCGGGCTGGTCGTCACCGTGGCCGCGGCGCGTGTCTTCGACATCATTCTGGTGGGCGTGCCCGGACCGCAGCAGTACACGCTGGACAGCGTGACGGTGCACTGGTGGCATCTGCCCTCCGACACGGCGGCCGATCATGTTGCCGCGGCGGCATTCTCGCTGCCGCTCGCGCTCGTGGTCGGGGTGGTCGCATGGTTTCTGCAGGTCGGCATCCGGCGGCATCACGCGCGGTGGCCCGGACCCGGGGTGGTCGCGGTGCCGGTTCGGCTGCGCGTTCCCGTCCCCGATCACACCGGGGCCGCACCGCGATTGGCCGCGCACGAGGCGTGGCTACTGCGCCGCGCCCGGGCCGTGGCGGGCCCGATCGAGGCCGGCTGTACCGCGCTGCGGGGCACGATCGGCGGGGGTGCTCGGCAACTCCTCGTCCGGCAGCCGACTGACGACCGCTCATCCGGGGTGGAAGACACCGCCGCTCAAAGGATTTCGGCCGCAGCCGGGCAGCGTCGTTCGAGTACGGTGAAACAGCCTGCGGCGCGGGCAGTTCCGCCACTCGGCGCGGGCTCGGCCGAACGGCTACTGGTGGCACTGGTGCGAGCCGGCCGTCTGTGTGTGCGAATCGGGGTGGCGCTGTCGGCGGCACTGGGTCCGTTGGCGGTGTTGTTCGTGATGACCTGGGCGGGATTCGACGGGCCCGCGTTGATCGGGCCGAAGTCGATCTGGAGCGACGCCGAACTCTGGCGCGGCCTGATGGATACCGGAGTGGTCGCGGTGGTGGCCACCTTCCTGACCGTGAGCGCGGCCCTGCCGCCGGCCTACTACGCGGCGACATTGCCCCCGGACAAGGTGCCCTCCCGGGTGCTGATGACTGTCCTGGTGGTCTTCGCGGTCCTGCCCGCGCAGATCTATCTCGGGCCCATCCGGGCGATCATCAACCGGTTCGACCTGGCCGGGACCTCGATTCCGCTGATCCTGATGCATGCGGCGATCGGGTTGCCGATCGCGATCATGATCCTGCGCGGCGCGCTCCTGGCTCCGGCGGACGGCCCGCTGTCGGACACCCGCCGGGAACCGGCGAGCACATCGATCATGGTGCGCAGCGTATTGCACAGTGCCGGACCGGCTCTCGTCGCGGTGGCGGTCCTGCAACTGGTGCAGGTGTGGAACGATTTCTTCATCGGATTGCAGGTGCGCGGCGCGGACGCGAGCCCTTGGTCGTTGCTGTTGTGGAGTGACGCTCGCCAATTCCACGAGAGCACAGCACATCTGGCGGCCGGAGCACTGCTGTCCGCGGTGCCGCCGGTCGTACTGCTCCTGGCGACCTGGCGGCGATTCCTGGTGCCGGGACTGACCGGAGGAGCGTTGCGATGACCTCGGCAACCGACGCCGCCGACCTCGGCCCGGACGAATTCGCGGTCGAATCTCCGGTACAGATCGTCGAGAAATCCTCGCTGTGGCAAGGATTTCTGCGCACCGCGTCGGTACTGAGTACATCGTTACTCCTGGAGTTGATCAGCAAACTCTTGGAGAATCGAGTCGGGCAAAGTCCGACGCTGGCGTCGGCGTCGTCGTGGCTCAGCCGGATCGCCATTCTCGTGGTGCTGGTCGCGGCGGCGTACCTGATCCTGCGGCGACTGGCCACGATGCGGGAACGGCTGCGCGTACGACGGGAAATGCGGCTCACCGCCGATCTGATCGCGCCGGGTCCGCACGTGCCACCGTGGCCGTCCGCCTCGGATGGCGCGGCGAAAAGCACTGTCCTAGAGCGGTTTCCGAGTCAGATCGCAAGCCGGGCGCTGTGGCGGCAATCGGCGGTGCTGCAGGTGCTGGACGCGCTGCCGTTCGAGCGGTACGAGGCCGTCGCGCTGTACGACATGGTTTCGGCGATCCTGACCGCCGATCGCCGCCTGCCGGTCGACGAGGAACCGCATCCCGCCTCGGCGACGGTGGAGATCGACCGGTTGAGCGAGGCCGGAGTACTGGTGCGGATCGCGCACGACCGGGTCGCGGTGCGGCGAACGCTGGTGCGGTGGACGCGGGCCGGCGCATGGCTCGGACGAGGGCGCGACGACGGCGCCCGGATCGAGGAACGGCCCGAATGGGATGCCGCGCTACCGGCACTGATCCATCACCACGCGGACCGGGCGACGCGGTGGTCGGCGGCACTGGACACGCGCAGGCTGGGTGCGGGAGCCCAGCGGTGGTTCGCGCAGGAGTCCGATCAGCTCGTCGATCTGATCGTCCGCTGTGCGCGGATGAAGACGGATCCGCACAAGCGCGCCGCGGTCGACGCGGCCGTTCCGGAACTGCTCCGGATCGCCGACGCCCTGGACCACTGGTATGCGCGCAACGGCTGGAGCGCGGCCAAAGACGGTGTGGCGCAAAGCATCTCGAATCTGATCAACGGCGACGAGCAGCCGGTGGAATACGAGTTGACGCAGATCCGGCTGGCCGGACCGGACAGTGCCACCGACACCGGCGGGGCACCCGGTGCCGATCGGAAGCCCGTTGCGGCCGGCGGACCGAAGCTGCGGATCGATTCGTCGGTGACGTGGCTGCATCGCTACAAGGCTCCGCTGATGGCGCGCCGGGACGAGCGCGAGGCGTGGATGTTCCTGGCCCGGCGCTGGAACGCCGAGACCCGGAAACGGGCGGGGGAACGGCTCGAGCGGGCTTGGCGGCGACTGCCCGCCCGCGACGCGGCCGGTTCGGTGTGCCTGCTGGTCGACCTGGCCATCATCCGCTTGCACGAGGGCAGGCTCGAGGCCGCGCGCAACTGCCTGGCGGTCGCGCAGACGCTGGCCGGCGGCGATCGCGATCCGGCCGGGTTGGCGCACGTCTACGAAACCCTGGGCGTGCTGCGCTGGATTCGCGGCGAACCCCGGCGCGCCCTGCACGACTGGCAGCGAGCGTTGAGCCGTTTCCGGGAGCTGAATCACGACCTCGGAACCGCGCGCTGCCTGCAGCACCTGGGCACGGCGATGGTGGAGTTCCCCGAATACGGCGGGCTGCTGGTAGCCGGGGACCCGAGTCGGCACAAGGTGCTGCGCCAGGCCGGTGGCTGGCTGGCCGAGGCCGTGCGTATGCGCGCGGCCATCGCCGCCGACCCCGATATCGGCCCTGGAACTGCGCAATTGCCCGCCGAACCGGCGCTGGAGAAGGTGCGTGCCCGGTTAATGGACGCATCGAGCCGGGATCCGGAGCTGGGGTCGCGCGATGACCTGCTGCTCGACGCCGTCGAGTGCTGGCCGCTGCCGGCGCCCGAGGACGCCGGACCGCCCTTGCGCGAGCCCTGATCGCAAGAAATTTCTGAGATCTGGATCACATTTTTGTTGTGATCTCGAACACGTAACGATTCATGAACGACATTTGCGTAATTCGTTACCTTTCCGATGTCAGCCCGCGAAAATCGGTTCGAATCTCATGTTTATGTTGACGGTACCAACTCGTTATCTGTACGTGATCTGCCGCGAATTCTTCGTTACCGTCGCTGGCGGCTCGGAAAACGAGCTGGGACTCGAATCGCCGAACACCGGAAACCTCGTCCCGTGATTCGAGTTCGTACCCGACATCTCCGGGGACGAGGCCTGACGCGGTAGGAGCGTCGTGGCGGTTGGGCGCGGGCAGGGAAAACCATATGCTTCGCAACCGCAAGATCAGCACTCTCGGAATCACCGCCGTTGCCGGCGCCCTCATCGCCGTCCCGTTCGGCCTGACCGCGACCGCTTCCGCACAGGGCGGCCACAACTGGGACGCCGTCGCGCAGTGCGAGGCCAGCGGTAACTGGAGTGCCAACACCGGTAACGGATTCTACGGCGGCCTGCAGTTCACCCAGAGCACCTGGAACGCCAACGGCGGCAGTGGCAACCCGGCCAACGCCAGCCGCGCCGAGCAGATCCGCGTCGCGGAGAACGTGCTCGCCAGCCAGGGCCCCGGCGCCTGGCCGGTGTGCGGCGCCAACCTGTAAGTCGCGCGCTCGGGCTCGATCGTTTCACCACGGCCCCGCCGTCCGGTAGCTCCGGAGGGCGGGGCCGTGGTCGTTTCCGGGGGTAGCGCGGTGGCTCGCCGAGGTGCTCGCGCGCTACGAATCGGTCGCGGGGGCAGTTGTGCGGCGCGTCCAGGCGGCATCGAGGGCGGCAGCCCGCAACGCGTCGAGACCGAAGGCGTCGACCGGGCCCAGGGCGCCGGTGCCGAGCAAGCCGCCGCTCAGCGCCGTATCGGCTGCCCAGGCCAGCATCGCCGCGGTGAAATCGTAGGGATCGCCGCCCTCCAGGATGACGCTCGCCAGGGTTTTCCCGGCGTCGTCGCGAGCCTCGGCGACTGCCCAGCCCCGGGTGCGGCCACGAGAACCGGCCCCGGGCCCACCGGTGGAGCCTTCGACGAGCCGGGCCAGCGCGCCGTCCAGCACTTGTTTCAAAGCAGCCGACTTCGCCGCGACCGCGGCGAGCTGCGATCCGGCCCGCAGCCCGTGAGCAGCGAGCAGCGGCAGACCCAGGAAGACATCGACCCGGCGCAGGTGCGGGTGCGAACGAGTCAGTGCGAAATGTTCCGAACCGGGGATCGACACACCCGTGCGTTCGGATCCGGCGACGTCGAAGGACCGCAGATGCGCACCGGACACCTCGGTGACGATGCGGCCGTCACGTAACGCGAAACCGGGTTCGAACAGCATCCCGGCCATGGAGGCGCGGGTGCCTCCGCTGGTGCCGGGGTGGTCCATGAAATAACCGATATCGGCGCGAGTGGCGGTGGGTGCGGCACGCAAGGCCAGCGCGGCGGCCAGGTTGCCCGGCACGTAGTCGAACCCGAACGCGGTCAGCAGCGCGGACCTGGCCGCGCGGGCCTGGTCGTCGCGCTCGAACACGCTGCGGATGAACAGCCCCTCGCCGGTGGAGTCGATGTAGTGGGCTCCGGCGGAGATCGCCGCGTCCAATGCGGGACGGCCGTGGCGAAGCGTCGCGTGCGGTCAGGACTTCGGCGGTCAGGCGCCCGGTGTACCCGGTGGCTCCGAACCACACGATTTTCGGCATTGTGGTGATGCCCGGCCCTTCTACGCGTTATCGGATGTTCGCTGTGCGGCTGCGTGAACCGGCAGGGGAGGGCAGCCGGTTTCCCGGTCGCGCCGGCCTCTCATCGGGGCAGCCGCTCATCCGATGCCAGATGGCTGATGGCGAGGTCGCGGTGCACGATGCCGGGCTCGCTCGCATGGATCGGATGTATCGCCCTCGGCAACTCCACCGAGGTCAGGTGATCTGCCGGATGGATTCGGCCGGTGGGATGGAATTCTATT
>CBJNFW010000359.1:0-7815 GCA_966435935.1 uncultured Nocardia sp. | reverse complement strand
GATCCACAAGCCGCAGGCTACCGGCTGTGTCTCACTCAAAGTAAGCGGCATTGGGGCTAGTGCCGGGGAATGGAGGTCATATCGGCGCCGAGTGAGTGCACGCAATGTGGCTAGGCGTCTGCCCCGTGATTCGGTCGGGCGGTGTGGTTGCGCCAGAGGCATCGTCAGGCATTTGAGGTCTGTTGCGCGCATCTGTGTGCTGCCGGCCCGAGGGGGCTGCGTCGTAACCACTTGCGGGGCTGAGGTCTGCAGGAGGGGTGGTGTGCAGGCTGAACCGATTGTGCAGCCAGTCGTGCCAGGTCGTGCGCTGTAGGCGGTGACGTTCGATGCGTTCGCGGCGAGCCTGCGGTAGGCCGTAGGCGGTGGCGATGCTGTCGAGATGTACGGGCCCGGTGGTGATTCGGCCGTGTTGGTGGATCAGCAGCCCTGCGGTGGTGAGGATTGTCAGGGCGGCGTATCCGCTGGCGCGGCTCATTCTGGCGGCCGTGATGGCGTCTGCGGGGGTGGTGAGGCCGTGGTGGGTTATGAGCTCGTAGAGCTTGCGGCAGTGCAGGCCCAGCACGCTCCATGCTTCGTGGACGGTTTCGACGCGTGCGCGTTCGATGTGGATCGGGTCCGGCCGTATACGACGCCGCTTGACCGTGGGGGTGACCAGTGCGTACGCGTCGGCCACGATGCCGGCGCCGCGGCGGGTCCGCAGGATCGGTGAGCCCGGCAGGTCCCGCAGATCTCGCAGTATCTGCCAGACGGTGGTTTCGGTGAGGCAGGACATGAGTGACAGCGACCGCCCGCCAATCTCGACCACCGGCACTCCGCGCACGAGGCCACCAGTAACGACGGAAGCATGGGCGAGGCCTTGCAGGAGCGCCAGGATCGTGTGTCGTCTGGGCGAGCCTGGCCATTGCGCATCCGCCCACATCGTGGCAGCGGCCAGCCATGTGGTCTGTTTCGCCGCGCGAGACGGTTCGCCCCACCACCCCCCTGTGTGCTATTGTGTCTTGTGCGCGGATGACAGGAATTTGGGTGCGTTCTGCACGACCCAGTCGCACGCCTTGGCCCAGTCCCGGCGTAACGCGGCGTCGGCGCCACGGCCGTAGCGGTGGTACGCGGCATCGAATCCCGCCCAGTCCCCGCCCGCTGCAGGTAAATACGACCGGATATCGGCGAGTGACAAGCCCCGCAGAGCGGCCGCGGCCAAGACCGCCTGCCGCGCCGCGGAACGGTCGACGCGCCCGTCACGCGCGCGCCAACGACCGGCAGGTGCAATGCCGTCGACGGCGAACGCGCGCACCGCGCGCGGGATGGGTGAGCTGCGGCGGTATTGCGCGCGCAGCCGCGCATGATCGCCGCCACCTTCCCACCGCTGGGCTAGCTCGCCGGTATTCGCGCTCGCCGCGCTCGACGGCGTCGTGCATACCGCGCGCACACCATCCGGCCCTTTGGGGGATGAGGCTGACGATGCGCGCGGCGCCTCGAGGTTGAGCGCGGTGGGCAGCCTCCCCAAGAATCCGGCGTCGGAGCCGACGGTGAGCGCATCCACGGCGTCCCCGAGCGCACCGGCCAACTGCCGATACCCGCCTTCGCGGCATCGCGAACCTGGGGGAGTGATGCAACCTGTGCTGGGGTTGAGCATCGGAGTGACATCGAGGCTTGGCAGCTGCGCGGCCAGCATCCTCAGGACAGGTTCGATATCGGGCCGGCCGACGGTCGTGCCGATCGGCAGGGGCACGAGCACGTGTTGTCCGCCGCTGGTGCTGCGATCCACGATCGTGCGGCCTCCGCACCCGTGAACCCACTCGACGCATCGCCGGACATCGTCCTCGACGATGTCGCGGCCTACCTGTTTCGCGTCAAAGTCCAGTGCCAGCACGCGCGCACGGCCGTGCACGTACAACGGGACCGCCGCAGGCTGCCCGGGAAGCTTGCGTGTCAGCTGCTGTCCGTGATCACGGAACGCGTCCTGCCCCGGTGACCACAGGCGCATAGAGCGCCGCCCGATCCGAGGAGCCAGCTGGGCCCACACCTTCTGAGCCCGTGCCGAACTGTTGACGAAATGTGCTGGGGTAGAGGCGAACCCGGAGAACGGAGATATTCCACCGTCCGGTGAGACAGGGGAGATTCCCGAGGCAAACGAGGTTGCCGACGTGTCCGGGCGTGCACTATCCTCAGACGTGCTAAGTCGCATTCTTTAGCCGCCTTTGGGCGTTTGGCCTCCAGTTGCAGCTGGGGGCCTTCTACTTTTCTGTTGTCGGTTCATCCGGTCCGGATCAGCGAGCCGGGCACCTGCCCCGCCAAGAGGGCCTCTACAGGCCGGACCTCTCGGCGGGACAGACGTCAAAGATCATGCGGAGCGCGCTATCACCTCCCGGTGCGCGTCGCCAACACGCAGGCCGAACGCGGCCGCGCGAGTGATCGCCCGATCCACCGTCGAGCGGGGAACAACACGGCCCCCGGTCTCGGACAGTCGGGTAGCGATCGCGTTGGAATTCTCACCGCTCTCGGCAAGACGCAGGATGCTCACCAGGTCCGACTCCGAGAGCTTCCACATTCGGCGCAGCACCATGGTGTGCGCGATCGCCTCGCAGTAGTCCTGCTCCGAGGAGTTCTCGGAAAAACCAACGACAGGTACCGGGCCGGACTCACCAGACGCCGCAGCACCTGGCGAGCCATCCAGCGGACTGGCGGCGCACGCCGAGGAAGCCAGACCGCTCAATGTGGAGGCTGGCGTAGCGACTGGAGGTCCCGACACCGACTCCGCGAAAGCTGCTGATGCGGCGGCCGGATCCGATGGTGAGTTCGGCGGCCAAGCACGCACCATCATGCCCGGCGCGTCGCGGAAATCCACCGCCGCAACGACATCGACACCACCGGAATCCGATCCCTTTGCTGCCGAGAGCTGTTCATCGATCAGCGTCGCGTACCGGCTGGCAAGCCACGCATGGATCCACATACCGACCACAACCATGATCGGCGCAACAGCACATTCCGCAGCACGCCCCCAGTCCGCAACCGCCAGATGCGGCCCCGCGTTGAGCCCGATAGTCACCAGCAACAACGCTGCCTCGATCAGCACAATCTTGGCGCGATCGACCTGACGCCCGAACTCGGCCGCAGTGGTCGACAGCCGCATGATCTCCCAGATCGGCACCGAGATCATGGCCTCGAACGCAAAACTGACAATCCACAACACCCACCGGACCACCGCCCCCGGACCGGAGTGACCGGCCAGCGGCATCAAGTTCAGCCCGACATTCACCCCGCTCCACACAAACGGAATCACCAAGGCCACGCGCAGGTTTCGCGACATCACCATCATTCGCCGGTACAGCCGCCCAACAACCGCATCCGGACTGGTAGCCCGCCGCCGCGCAGCCAAAGCATCAGTGTGCCAACGCTTCTCACGCTCATCGCGCCGCAACGACCCAGCCCGTGCTTTACGCGCACGCAGGTCCTCAGCCAGATCCCAGCGGAAAACCTTCTTGCGCTGGCGACGCTGCTGGCTACGCATCCACTCGCGGAGCCCACGCTCCTGCGCAATCTCTTCCTCGCTCAACTCCTCATACAGAGCAGGGTCGTACTGATAGACGATGCGCTTGCGTGCCCGCTCCACACGTCCCGACAGCCCCTCCTCCGATCGGACCTGTCGGTGGATGTGCTCTCGCGAGTCCGGGCCCGACGGAGCCGAACCATTCGCCGCCGCCCCCTGCGCTTCTGGCCACTCTGAAAGCTCATCGCCGCAGCCGTTCATTTCGCCGCTCCTTCCTGGTCTCGCCAAGGCAGCGCCGGTGGCGGGCTCGGCGGCGAATCGATACCGGCTTGCCCGAACGAGAATCGCTGGGGCTCTTGCCAGAACACATGTCCTGCGTCAGTCAATGGGTGGGGTTCGCCCGTTATGAAAGACAGCGCCTCGGCGACTTCCTCGATGGTGGCACGGGTGTATATATCGTTGGCATCACGGTGGTAATCCTTGTGCCCGCCATAGGCTTTCGCGACTGCCGTACCATATTTCCGCTCGACGAAGCGCAATGTAGTGTGCCGGATCCAGTGCGCGGTCACTCCGTGCGCCCGGACCGCAGGAATATGCTCACCGAGGCGATCGAACAGGTAGCTGTACCGGCGTCCGGTGATCGGCTTGCCGTTGCGGAAACGCAGCAGACGTTCCCCACGCACTGCGCCGCGTTCGGTGCCATGGTGAAGCAATTCGGCCATCAGGCTAGGGGAAACCGGCTGCCAACGGGTCGTGCCGCCCTTTTCGTGAAGTTGCACCAGACATTGGATCGGATCGAGGTCCTCCAGACGTAACGCCAACGCACCCGCTATGCGACAGGCGGTCTCGATGTGCAGACGCAGAATCAAGGAGTCGAGTTCAGGATCGTTGCCTGTGCTATCAGTGACCTCGATCATCCATCTCAGCAGCTGCTCCGGCAACGCGCGCCTCTGCGAAAGCACCGGAGGCGGCTTATCCAGCTTCGCGGCAGGATCATCGTTGGGGTGAATGAAGCCGTCCTTGACCGCGAACCCGTAGAGGTAACGGAACGCGGTGATCGAATGCAACACGACCGCGCGGCCCCCACGGTCGCTGCGCCGAATAGCGCGCGTGACTCGCATATGCTCGACCAGAGTTTTGAACTCGGCCACTGTGGGTTCGTCGATACGGCGCTCGGACCACCCGTAGTCCAGAAGTTTGTTCCAGTACGTGGTGTACGTGACGTATGAGGTCGTTCTAGGGCTCATGGTGGCTCTGACAACCGGGACGTACTCGGCGAAGGTGGGAATCGCGGGACGTATGGCTGGGGCGGCCACAAGGTCCTCAGCGGCCACATTCAGCCGCTCCAGCAACAGCCGTGCGGCAACGAGATTGTCCTGCTGGTCTTGTGTGTGGTGGTCGCTCATGACAGCGGCTCCCCGGACACTCGGGACATCGCGAGGGTCACTTTGGGCAGTAGCGCCTGGTCGACGGTAGCCATAGGCATGACTGCAAGGACGTTCGGCACCAGACCTGCCGCAAGCAGCACGCGGTCCGCGATCCGCATCCGCGCTGCATGTCGGGAAAAGGCGGGAAGCCGCAGGAATCCGGATTTCGTGATGGCGGTCGTATCGCCCGGTGTCGCGAGATCGTCGTCGGCCAGACGGGTCGCAACGATCAGACCCGCTCGAACCTGCCAGCGCAGACGTGTGCCTGGACCCCACCCCAAGACCGGAAGAACCCCGAGCGCCTGGACGCGCGAATTAGGGTCGATCGGCCTGACCGTATACAGGGCGTTGCTGAGGCGGGGGGTTCGCATCCGCGGCAGTGGCAGACCTCCACGGAGTGGCGGTGGCGACGAATCCTCCATGGCGTCAGTGCAATCAGGGGAGATCGCAGATTCCTCGTTCACAGCCACCACCCCGCTACTATCGAAACCTGCAGTTCAGAGGCTCGTAGGTGCGGCGTGGGGAGAGGACGGGCTTCTATTGCGTCACTGGGGGTGAGTTCGCGCCAAAAGTGCAACAGACTCGGTGAAGGAGCCGCGGCCGGCCATCAGTTCCGCGCGACCGTCCGACAGCAGGTCCAGCGTCGCGAATTCCTGGTACAGGCGTACCGGGTCCGCCGAGCTGAGCACGCTCACCGCGCTGGTCAGCCGGATGCGCTCGGTGCGCCCGGCGATGGTCGCCAAAACGACCGCGGGCGCCGACGCCGCGAAGTCGTCCCGATGGTGTTCGCCGACGCCGTACACGTCCAGACCGGCGCGTTCGGCCGCGACGGCCTCCTCGACGACCTGTCGCAGCCGTTCGCCCGCACTCGGCGCCGGCCGATCGCCGACCGCATGCCGTTCGGCGAAGGTCGTCAGTCCCAGTTCCATAGTCGTTCCTCCCGTGAAGCCGATGTCGACAGCCTAAACGGACCGTGGTCCGGATAAATTCCGCCGGGGTCGGCGTCGCGGAGTGCCGGGATTATCGGGCGCGGATACCGATACTCTTGTTCCATGGCAGTCCGCACTCGCAAGCCGCTCTTCCCCGGCGTCCAGTCCCCGATCCGTGAAGTTCCGCGATCGATCGCGCGTCCGGAGTACGCGTGGAAGAACACGGTCAACGAGGGCCACGAGCCATGGGTGCAGACGCCCGAGACGATCGAGAAGATGCGCGTCGCGGGCAAGATCGCCGCGCAGGCACTCCAGGAGGCGGGCAAGGCCGTCGCGCCCGGCGTGCTGACCGACGATCTGGACCGCATCGCCCACGAGTACATGTGCGACCACGGCGCGTACCCGTCGACGTTGGGCTACAAGGGATTTCCCAAGTCCTGCTGCACGTCGCTGAACGAGGTGATCTGCCACGGCATCCCGGACTCGACGATCATCGAGGACGGCGACATCGTCAACATCGACGTCACCGCCTATATCGATGGCGTGCACGGCGACACCAACGCGACCTTCCTCGCCGGTGATGTGGACGAGGAGGCGCGGCTGCTGGTCGAGCGCACCCACGAGGCGACCATGCGGGCGATCAAGGCGGTGCGGCCGGGCCGGGCGCTGAACGTCATCGGCCGCGTCATCGAGTCCTACGCCAACCGCTTCGGCTACGGCGTGGTGCGCGACTTCACCGGGCACGGCGTCGGCCCCACCTTCCACAGCGGCCTGGTCATCCTGCACTACGACCAGCCCGCCATCGAATCGGTGATCGAACCGGGCATGACGTTCACCATCGAGCCGATGATCAACCTCGGCGGCATCGACTACGAGATCTGGGACGACGGCTGGACCGTCGTAACCAAGGACCGCAAGTGGACCGCGCAGTTCGAGCACACTCTCGTCGTCACCGACACCGGCGCGGAAATCCTCACCCTCCCGTGAGCGGGCGCGTCCCGGATTCGCGCACCCGGTGCGTGGCCGCGCTCGGGCACCGGGCGCACGGCGTCGACGGCTACCCGCGACGAACGCGCCGGCGGCGTGCGGTGGCACGGTGAAGGGCGCGCTGCTGGTCGCCGGGACCACCTCGGATGCGGGTAAGAGTGTCGTGGTGGCCGGGTTGTGCCGGATGCTGGCGCGGCAAGGGGTGCGGGTCGCGCCGTTCAAGGCGCAGAACATGTCGAACAACTCGGTGGTCGCGCTCGACGGCGGGGAGATCGGTCGGGCGCAGGCATTGCAGGCGCGCGCGTGCGGGCTGGAGCCGAGTGTGCGGTTCAATCCGGTGCTGCTCAAGCCCGGAAGCGATCGGCGTTCGCAGCTGGTCGTCCGGGGCCGGGCCGTCGATACGGTCGGGGCGCGGGACTACTTCCGGCATCGGCGGCAGCTGCGTGCGGTCGTCGCCAGTGAATTGGCCGCCCTGCGTGCCGAATTCGATGTGGTGATCTGCGAGGGAGCCGGATCGCCGGCCGAAATCAACCTGCGGGCAACGGATCTGGCGAACATGGGTTTGGCGCGCGCGGCCGCCCTGCCGGTCCTGCTGGTCGGCGATATCGATCGGGGCGGCGTGCTCGCGCATCTGTTCGGCACCGTGGCGATTCTGGAACCCGAAGACCAGCAGCTCATCTGCGGATACATCGTGAACAAGTTCCGCGGTGACGTCGAGTTGCTGCGCCCCGGACTCGATACGCTGACCGAACTCACCGGCCGGCCCACGCTCGGCGTGCTGCCCTTCGCCGAGGATCTGTGGATCGACGCCGAGGACTCGCTCGGTACCGTCGCCGACGCGCCGGTCGGTCGTCCGCGCCCGCCGCTCGGGACCGAATGGCTGACCGTCGCGGCGATCCGATTGCCGCGCATCTCCAACTCCACCGACGTCGAGGCGCTGGCCTGTGAGCCCGGAGTGTCGGTGCGCTGGGCGGACGACCCGTCC
>CBJNFW010000358.1:0-7827 GCA_966435935.1 uncultured Nocardia sp. | reverse complement strand
GTACCCCTCCTTGTAGCGCGGCTTGTACGCGAGGTTGGGCGAGCCGTCGAGCTCCTCGGGGACGCCGAGTCCGAGTACTCCGAGCTCGGAACCCAGTCGCGCCCAGATCTTTTCGTCGAACGGCGGCGTGGACTCCATCAGCCGCCGGACGGTCGCCTCGTCGGAGTTGTCGGCACAGAAGCCGCGTACCGCCGAGCGCAGCTGCTGCTGCTCCCGTGTGAACGCGAATTCCTCGGTGTTGTCGTCAGCCACGGGGCACCTCACGCCAGGGTCGTCCGGAGTCGGCGCGCAGGTCACCGGGCAGGCCCAGGATCCGCTCGCCGAGAATGTTTCGCAGCACCTCGGAGGTTCCGCCTTCGATGGTGTTGGCGCGCGAGCGCAGGAAGCGCTGCTGCACCGGGCCGAGTTCGTCCTCCCCGGCGCCGATGTCACGCATCGTGTAGTCGCCGTAGAGCAGGCCCTCCGGCCCGAGCAGATCCATGCAGAACTCGTAGACCTGCTTGTTCAGTTCGGCGCCGACGAGTTTGCCGATCGAGCCCTCCGGGCCGGGGCCCCGGACGGTGGCGGTGGCGCGCGAGCGTTCGGCGGTGAGCCGCTGTGCCTCCGAGCGCAGCCAGAGCCGGGTGAGTCGGTCGCGCAGCACGGGGGTGTGGCGGTCGGGTCGCTGCGCCCACAGTGCTACCGCGTCGGCGATCGTCCCGTCACCGCGCCGGGTACCGCTCGCGCCGATCGAACTGCGTTCGTTCATCAGAGTGGTCATCGCCACCTGCCAGCCCGCGCCGACCGCGCCCAGCCGGTGCGCGTCCGGGATCCGGACCTGCGTCAGGTAGACCTCGTTGAACTCCGCCTGGCCGGTCATCTGACGCAGCGGGCGGGTCTCGACGCCGGGGGCGCGCATGTCGACCACGAAATAGCTCAGGCCCTTGTGTTTCGGTACGTCCGGGTCGGTGCGGGCGAGCAGCAGCGCCCAGCTGGCGCGATGGGCGAGGGTGGTCCACACCTTCTGGCCGTTCACCACCCAGTCGTCACCGTCGCGGACCGCCGAGGTCGCGAGCCCGGCCAGATCCGACCCGGCGCCCGGCTCGGAGAACAGCTGGCACCAGATGTTCTCGTTGGTCGCGAGCGGGCGCAACCAGGCGCGCTTCAGTTCGTCGGTCTGCGCGTGTTCCTGCACTGTCGGCGCGGCCATGCCGTAGCCGATGGGATTGATACTGAACGGATTCGGGGCCCCGGCCTGTTGGAAGATCGCGTCCGCGACGGCTTGCAGACCGCGCGAGACGCCCAGCCCGCCCTGGCCCTCGGGGAAGTGGACCCACGCCAGGCCGGCGTCGTAACACGCCCCGAAGAACTCGGTCAGGGGAACGGATCGGGGATCGTGTTCCCGTACGACCGTGCGCGCGGCATCCGCGACCCGCGCGGTGTCGGCATCAATACTCAACTTCGGCTCCAGTGATCACGGCGCGCCTGCCGGAAAATCCGCATCGGGCCTCCTTCGTTGTCGACAACATCTGGCCCCTGGCGAGCCGGGCGCGGTCCCACTGTCGACGCGGTCGAACTCGGGTGCCGGTAGCGCCGGTGGCCGGCCGGGGCATAATAGATCGAGTAGATAGAACGATCTAACGATCGACGTTAAGGTGCGCGTTCCGCCCTGTCAACGCCGAGGCCACTGCGCTGGATCAGAAAGTGAATCCACCGTGCCGATCGATACCGAGGCAGCCCGTGCGTCGGTACACGGACGGCCGACGTTGCACCGCACGCGTGGTGACCGTCGAAGAGGCCTGGCCACCCTCGCGCTGACGGTCGCGCTCGCGGACGGGACCCCCACTCTGATCGGCGATGCCGTCGTCGATACTGAAAGGACTTGGTACACATGGGAAAATTGGACGACAAGGTCGCCATCGTCTCGGGCTCCGGGCGCGGAATCGGGCGGGAGATCGCGCTGAAGCTGGCCTCGGACGGCGCCGCCGTGGTGGTCAACGACCTCGATGCCGAACCGGCGAAGGAGACGGTCGCCGCGATCGAATCCTGCGGTGGACGAGCGGCGGCCTGTGTCGGCAGCGTGACCGACGAGCAGTTCGCCGACCGATTCGTGGGGACCGCGCAGGAGTCCTTCGGCGGTCTGGACATCATCGTCAACAACGCCGGCTACACCTGGGACAGCGTCATCCAGAAGATGACCGACGAGCAGTGGGACGCCATCCTCGACGTCCACCTGAAAGCGCCGTTCCGGATCCTGCGCGCCGCCCAGCCGGTGATCTCCGCGGCGGTGAAACAAGCCCGGCAGACCGGTGCGGCCGTACCCTGCCGCAAGGTCGTGAATATTTCCTCGCTCGCCGGGGTGGGCGGCAATGCGGGGCAAGCCAATTACGCGGCCGCGAAGGCCGGTGTCACCGGACTGACCAAGACGCTGGCCAAGGAGTGGGGGCGCTACAACGTCACCGTGAACAGCGTGGCGTTCGGGTTGATCAGGACGCGGCTGACCGAGGTCCCGGCGGGCGGTGACGCCACCATCGATGTGGCGGGCAACCAGATCAAGGTCGGGGTCAATCCCGAGGTGCTGTCGGCCATGGAGAGCGGGATCCCGCTGGGCCGAGCCGGCACTCCGCAGGACGCGGCCGGATCGGTGTACCTGTTGTGCATCCCGGAGTCCGACTACGTCAGCGGCCAAACCCTGGTCTGCGGTGGGGGATTCATGATGTGAACTCCGCGGGCCGAGGCGGCTGTTCCCGCCTCGGCCCGAGCGAGGGACCGGCAGCCATGATGCTTCTGCTCAGGCTGCGATTCGAACTACGGTGTGATCGGGTTGCCGCCGGTTACCAGCATCTGCGCGGTCCGGTCGGGGCCGTGGCGGCCGTCGAATTCGGTGAACGCCTGCTCGACCTCACGATGCACCTCGTCCACGAGCGGTCGCCATTCGCGATGGGTGACGATCAGGAACTGCCCGTCCTGCATCGCTTGGACGACCTGCTCGCCGACGCGGTCGGGATCGGCGCCCTGGGCGAGCATCGCACCCGAGTGTTCCACGGCGGCGGCATCGGGCGCGCGGCCGAGTACCTTCGTCTCCGCTTGTGCGGCAGTCACATTCAGCCGGGTGGCTACGGTGCCGGGGCACAGCAGCGAGACGCCGATGTCGGTGCCGCGAAGTTCTTTCCGCAACACCATGGTGAAGCCGACGCTGGCGAACTTCGACGAGACGTATGCGCCCACGTTGGCCATCGGCACCAGTCCCGCCATGGAGGCGGTGTTCATGATGTGCGCGCGCCCGCCCCGCTCCTCGAATCGCGGGAGGAAGGTCGAGACGCCGATGAACTGGGCCTCGATATTGATCCGCTGGACCCAGCGCCACGCCTGGAGCGATGTCTCGCCGATCGCTCCGCCACCGTTGACGCCGGCGTTGTTGCACAGGATCGAGATCGGGCCGAGCGCCCGCTCGGCGCGGTCCGCAGCGGCCGTCCATTGATCGGCGTCGGTGACGTCGAGTTCGATCGTGGTGACCAGCCCACCGGCCGAGGTCAATTCCGCGGCGACATCGGCGAGCCGCGGGCCGTCGATGTCGGCAAGTGCGACTTTCGCCCCCGCCGCGACGAGCGCGCGTGCGATGCCGAGCCCGATGCCGGACGCGGCACCGGTCACGAATGCTGCTTCACCGGATGGCCATACCATGATGTGCTCCTGTCTCCATCGATGTCGATGGGATGTAGGGGAATTCGAACGTGCCGGGTCGCCTCGCCTCGGTCGCGGCCCCGATCGTCGGGAGGGCGGCCAGTAGGCGAAGGATGTCTTGCCACCGAGCGAACCGGTCAGCACTACCTCGAAGCTGTTGTCCCGGTAGTTTCGGCACTCGGGCTCGAGTGTCCCGATGTGGTTGTGCGCCGGATGGTTTCGAGGACGGCGGGGTCGACCAGAGTGGAGGTGTCGCCGAGTTCGCGGCCTTCGGCGGCGTCTCTGAGCAGGCGCCGCATGATCTTGCCCGATCGTGTCTTGGGCAGCTCGGGCACGACGGTGATGGCGCTGGGTTTCGCGATCGGGGAGATCTCCAGGGACACCAGGTCGCGCAGCTCGGCCGTGAGGTCGCCGCCGGCGTGCTCGGCGCCGGTGCGCAGGACGACGAAGGCGGCGATCGCCTGCCCGGTGGTTTCGTCGGCGGTGCCGACGACCGCCGCCTCGGCGACGACCGGGTGGCCGACCAACGCGGATTCGACTTCGGCGGTGGAGATTCGGTGTCCGGAGACGTTCATGACGTCGTCGATGCGGCCCAGTATGTGCAGTGCGTGGTCGCTGTCGTAGCGGGCGCCGTCGCCGGCGAAGTACCAGCCTCGATCGGCGAACCGTGACCAGTAGGTTTCCCGGTATCGGTCCGCGTCGCCCCAGATACCGCGAAGCATCCCGGGCCACGGTTCATCGAGAACCAGATAGCCCGCTTCACCATCGGCGACCGGATCGCCGTGGTCGTCGACGACGGTGGCGCCGATCCCGGGCAGGGGCGCCATCGCCGCGCCCGGCGTGGTCGTGGTGACGCCCGGCAGGGGAGAGATCATGATGGCCCCGGTCTCGGTCTGCCACCAGGTGTCGACGATGGGGCAGCGGCCACCACCGATGACCTCGTGATACCACCGCCACGCTTCGGGATTGATCGGTTCGCCGACCGAGCCGAGGAGGCGCAACGAGCGCAGATCGTGACCGTCGGGAATCTCGCAGCCCCACTTCATGAAGGTGCGAATCAACGTAGGCGCGATGTAATAGGTTGTGACGCCGTACTTTTCGATGATCTCGAAGTGGCGGTGTTCGTCGGGTGTGTTGGGTGTGCCCTCGTAGACGACCGTGGTGGCGCCGTTGGACAGCGGTCCGTAGACGAGGTAGGAGTGGCCGGTGATCCAGCCGATGTCCGCCCCGCACCAGAAGATGTCGCGCCCCTCCTTGTGGTCGAACACGTAATGGAACGTGTACGACGCCTGGGTCAGGTAGCCGCCGGAGGTGTGCACGATGCCCTTGGGTGTGCCGGTGGTGCCCGAGGTGTACAGCAGGAACAGCGGATGCTCGGCGCCGAACGCGGCCGGTTCGTGGGTACTGCTCGCCGCGGCGACGGTGTTGTCCCACCAGACGTCTCGGCCCGCTACCCAGTTCGGATGAGGATCGTGGCCGGTGCGGCGGACGACCAGGACTTTGTCGACGGAGGTGTCGCCGCTGTCGAGTGCGGTGTCGACGTTCGCCTTCAACCCGACGGGGCGGCCACGCCGATACTGTCCGTCGGTCGTGATGACGAGTTTCGCCCCGGCGTCGTCGATGCGTGAACGCAGCGCGCCCGCGGAGAAGCCGGCGAAGACCACCGAATGGATCAGCCCCAGCCGGGCGCAGGCGAGCATCGATACGATCGCCTCTGGCACCATCGGCATGTAGATCGCGACGCGGTCACCGGCTGTCAGGCCGATGGAGGTGAAGTAGTTCGCGGCCCGGCACACGTCGGCGAGCAGTTGCCGATAGGTGAGATCGCGGGAATCGCCGGGCTCGCCGACCCAGTGGATCGCGACCCGATCCCCCTTACCGGCTGCGACGTGCCGATCGAGACAGTTGACCGCGACATTCAAGGTGCCGTCGGCGAACCATTTCGCGAACGGGGCATCCGACCAGTCCAGCACCTCGGTGAAGTCGGTGGCCCAATCCAAGCGCCGGGCCTGCTCGGCCCAGAACCCGAGCCGATCGGCCGCGGCTCGGTCGTACAGCTCCGCGCGGGCATTCGCCTGCGCGGCAAAGGTTTCGGACGGTGGGTACACCGTCGGTGATGAATTGCCGATCATCGTTACCGTTCCAACGCCCGGCGGATGTATTCGTCGCGCGCCGCGAGGGAGGCCTGCGAGACCGCCGGCTGGCTGATGCCGATGTCGAAGCCGTGGAAGCCACCACCCCACATGTGCAGGTCCACGTTGACCCCGGCCTGACACAGGCGCTGGGCATAGTCGAGGGCTTCGTCGCGGAAGCTCTCCACCGACCCGATGTCGATGAAGGTGCGCGGCAGCCCGGCCAGATTCTCCGCCCGAGCAGGTGCGGCGTACGGGCTGACGTCGTCGGTACCGCGGCGGTCACCGAGCAGCGCGGTCCACGCCCACAGGTTCTCGCTGCGATCCCACATCCCTTCCCGGTCGAGCATCTGGGCGCTGTGGGTCTCGAGCCGGTCGTCGAGCATGGGGCAGCCGAGGATCTGATGGGTGAGCGTCGGGAAGCCACGGTCACGTGCCAGCAACGAGACGCCGGCGGCGAGGTTGCCGCCGCCGCTGAACCCGATGGCGATGATGTGGTCGGTGTCGATGTTCAGTACCTCGGCATTCTCGGCGACCCAGCGCAGGCCGGCGTAGCAGTCCTCGACCGGTGCGGGGTGGGGATGTTCGGGCGCGAGCCGGTACTCGATCGAGGCGACCACCGCGCTGCCGTCGGCAACATAAGCCAGCATTTCGGAGAGTGCGCCGTACCGGTTGCCTGCGACGATGCCGCCGCCGTGGATGTAGTAGAGCAGCGGCCACGGGCCCGTGCCGGTCGCCGGTGTCAGCACCGTCAGCTGCAGCTCCTGATCGGGACCGGGGATCGTGCGTTCATCGACACGTACCTTGCCGCCAGCGGTCCAGTCGGGCATCGGCTGGCCGGGGATGCCGGTGGTCGACAGTTCGCGAACCCGGTCCAGAGTTTCGTCGGTGAGCCAGGGCACCAGGGAACGGAACGCCTGCAACACGGGAACCAATTCGGCGTCGAAGGGCGGCCGTACCGGGGTGGTGCTGGTGAACGGTGTGGTTTGCGTCATGGAACCAGTCAATCCGTCGATGACGCGGGCTCGTAGCCACCAAACGACGTCATTGCCGCGTGGAACATCCGCCATCTGGCGGTGCCACGCGCAGGGAGGCTCGCGACATCCTCGGAACTGTTGACGAGACGAAGTCGCACCCCTACTCTCGAACTAGATCAATCTATCTAGTCGCGTTCACTGTGTGACCGCGGCATTGCCGAGGTAGCGACGGCATCGTCGCGCTCGCAACCGAATTGTTGGGAGAGACCCCGTGAATCAACCAGCTCCCGTCTCCGTCATGGCGAGTGCCGCATCCGGCCCGAACGGAGGGCCCACCGAAACGATGATTGCTTTCGAGGCGATGACCGCCGACTCCGTCGTGCTGCGCCGGGCGTTCGGGTGCTTTCCGTCCGGTGTCACCGCGGTCTGCGCGATGGTCGGCGACGAACCGATCGGTATGGCCGCGAGCGCGTTCACCTCGGTCTCGCTGACGCCCCCATTGGTATCGGTGTGCTTTCAGACGTCCTCGTCCACCTGGCCGCGCCTGCGCGACCGTCCCCGGCTGGGCATCAGCGTCCTCGCGGAAGGCCATGACGAGATCTGTATGAGCTTGTCCCGCAAGTCCGCCGATCGTTTCGCCGACATCGCGTGGGATCGCACCTCGACCGGCGGGGTGTTCGTACACGGCGCCACCGCGTGGCTGGACTGCTCGCTCTACGGCGAAGTTCCGGCGGGCGACCATACCGTCGCGCTCTTCGAGATCCACGGGCTACGAGCCGATCCGGATGCCGCGCCGCTCGTCTTCCACGGCAGCCGGTTCCGCCGGCTCGCTGCCATCTGAGCAGTCGACCATCCGAACGGTTCACGAGGCGGTTGCCGCCGCCGTGAACGTCATGGACCGGGCGGCCACTGTGGTCGCCCGTCGTCGTCACCTGCGACGACAAGACGACGATGGGTCGATCGCCGCCAGATCGACCCATCGTCGTTCTCGACGTGATGTGTCGTCATCGCGTCGTGCGCCGCATCAGCCGTGTGCCGAGGTCCGCCCCACGGAC
>CBJNFW010000357.1:0-7858 GCA_966435935.1 uncultured Nocardia sp. | reverse complement strand
GAGGTTGACCGCGATGACCCGGTCCCATTCCTCCTCGGTGGTGTCGGCCGCGTCGCCGGCGCCGTTGATCCCGGCGTTCGCGAAGACCACGTCGAGCTGTCCGAACTCCGCGAGCACCTCGGCGATCATCCGCTGCGCGTCGGTGTCGGCGGTGATATTCGCGGTGACCGGCAGCGCACGCCCGCTCGCCGCGACGATCCGCTCGGCGGCGGTCTCCGCGGCCGAGCTGTCGAGATCGACGACGGCGACGGCCGCGCCTTCGCTCGCGAAGCGAATCGCCGAGGCCAGGCCCAGGCCCGATCCCGCGCCGGTGATCAGTGCGACCTTGCCGGTCAAACGTTCATTGGTGCTCATCGTGTTACCTCCAGGGGTTATGGGGCCGGGTCTTCCGTCACGCCGAAGTCACTGTAAATGTTTATCATGATTGACATTTTCTTTCACCTGACTGACGATGGCGGTACCAATCCTTTCGGGCTCGCGGGCCCGCGACACGAACTAGGGCATCGGGCGTGAGCTACTACCTGAACGACGAAGAGACTTTTCTGGCGGGGACGGTGCGTGCGATCACCACACCACTCGTGGCGCGCGGAGGTCTGTGATCGCGATGAGTGGCTCGAGACGTGCGGCGCTGGTGGCCCCCGTCCGCACCGCGGTCGGACGCTTCGGTGGCGCGCTGAAGGATGTGCCCGCGGTCACGCTGGCGAAAACGGTTCTGACCGAGACGATCTCGCGTTCGGGAATCGATCCCGAACGAATCGAGGACGTCGCGATGGGGCAGTCGTACGCGAATTCGGAGGCTCCCTGCATCGGCCGCTGGGCCGCTCTGGACGCGGGCCTGCCCCTCTCGGTGGCCGGATTGCAGACCGACCGCCGGTGCGGGACCGGACTACAGGCGGTGGTGACCGCCGCGATGATGGTGCAGACCGGGGCCGCGGACGTCGTCGTCGCCGGGGGCGTGGAGTCGATGAGCACCATCGAGCACTACACGACCGGGGCTCGCTGGGGCACCCGCGCCGGCGGCCTGCAACTGTTCGACCGCCTCGACCGTGGTCGGGAGCGTTCGCAGCCGGAATGGCGATTCGGCCGGATCAGCGGAATGATCGAAACCGCCGAGAACGTCGCCGCCCGTTACGGGATCACCCGCGAGGAGTCCGACCTCCTGGCCGCGGAAAGTCACCGCCGCGCCCACGAAGCCTGGGAGACAGGGCGTTTCGATGCCGAGGTCGTGCCCGTCGAACTCACCGACCGCAAGGGTAACGTGACGAAATTCGTTCGCGACGAAGGGATCCGGCCGGACACCACTCCCGAAACCCTCGCGAAGCTGCGAGCGGTCACGCCGGGGGGAGTGGTGACCGCGGGCAACGCCAGCCAGCAGAACGATGCCGCGGCGGCGGTGCTGGTCGTCGCCGAGGATCGTCTGGACGAGCTGGGACTCGAGCCGATCGGCTTCCTGGACGGCTGGACCGCCGCCGGATGCGATCCGGCGTTGATGGGCCTGGGGCCGGTGGCCGCGGTGGAGAAACTCTTCGCGCGCAACGGTTACGGCTTCGACGACTTCGAATTGATCGAGCTCAACGAGGCATTCGCCTGTCAGGTGCTCGGCGTCCTGCGCGGCTGGGGCTGGGACGACCGGGATCGGTTGAACGTCAACGGTTCCGGGATCTCGCTCGGCCACCCGATCGGCGCCACCGGTGTGCGCATGCTGACCACGGCGCTGTACGAGTTGCGTCGTCGCGGCGGTGGCCGCGCGCTGCTGACCATGTGCATCGGCGGCGGTCAGGGGATGGCGGCCGCGATCACCTCGGTCTGAGATACGTCCGGTCGGCTGTCGGCGTGTGCCGCGAGTAGGGAGAAGAGCATGAGCGCAGAGCAATTCGCGCGGGCGGACGTTCATGTCTGACCGGAGCGCGATCGTCACGGGCGGTGCGAGCGGGATCGGGGTGGCGTGCGCCGAGCGACTGGCCGCCGACGGGTTCCACGTGCTCGTCGCGGATGTGCGGGAAGAGTCCGGCCGGAGCGTCGCCCGGCGGATCGGCGGCGAGTTCGTATACACCGATGTGACCCGCGAGGACGATATCGAGGCGTTGGTGAACCGCGTCGGATCGCTCGACGTATTCTTCGCCAACGCAGGCGTTTTCGGTGCGCTGGGACCGATCGAGCGGACCGACGCCGCCGAAGCCGACCGCACGATCGCGGTGAATCTGCGCGGGACACTGCTGTGCCTGAAGCACGCGGTTCGCATGATGCGCCCGCGCGGGCGGGGTTCGATCATCGTCACCGCGAGTCCGGGCGGAGTCGTCGGCGGCGTCGGCCCGCACGTCTACAGCGCGACCAAGGCCGCGGTCGCCGGGCTGGTGCGATCGGTCGCCGCCGAGGTGCGCGACCACGGTATCCGGGTCAATTCCGTTGTGCCAGGGGCGATCGTCTCGGCGATGACCGCCGCCGTGCTCGCCGACGACCCCGCCGACCTCGACGCGGCGGCGCGGGCGATGGCTCCGAGCCCCCTGGTCGGGCGGCCGGGCGTACCCGGGGATGTGGCCGGTGCGGTGTCGTTCCTGGCTGGCCGGGACTCCGCATTCGTCACCGGCACAGAGCTTTTCGTCGACGCTGGGTACACCCACGCCCCGGGCCCGGCGAGCTTCGCCAAGGGCAGGTTCGCCGGGCACTGAGCCCCCGGGACGGGTTCAGCGGTCCCGGCTGAACACGAATGCGGTCGATTTCGCCAATCCGTTGGAGACGGTGACCAGCGCCCGGGACGCACCGGGCACCTGGCGTTCCCCGCCGCGTCCCGTCACCTGCAGAACCGCCTCGGCCAGATGCGTCATCCCGTGCAGGCGGCCCTCGCCGAGCGCGCCGCCGCCGGTGTTGACCGGGAGCTTGCCGGTCAGCGCGGTATGGCCGTCGCGGGCGAACGGCACGGCCTCGCCGCGATCGACGAAACCCATCCCCTCCAGCCAGGTGTACACGAAAACGCCGAAACCGTCGTACAACTGGGCGTTGTCGATATCCGACGGGCCGAGACCGCTTGTGCGCCAGAGCGTTCGGGCGATCTGCCCGGAGCCCTCGACGAGGTCCTCCAGCGTCATCACCGCACCGGTCGGCGCGGCATGCGTGCCCGCGGCGAATCCGGTCAGCAGTGCCGGCGGCTGCCGCAGATCCCGGGCCCGCTCGGTCGAGGTGAGCACGAGCGCCACCGCGCCGTCGACGGGCAGGTCGCAGTCCAGGATGGACATCGGGTCGGCGATCATGCGGGCGTTCAGATAGTCCGCGGTGGTCAGGGGCTTCCCGCGCCAGTACGCGTTCGGGTTCTTCTGCGCGTTGTCCCGGTTGGCCACGATGAACGGACTCAGGTCCGCCCGGGTCAGGCCGTTCAGGTCGAGGTATCGGCGCAGTACGGTCGCGGCCCACGCGGGCGGCATGCTGAAGCCGAACGGGGCCTGGAACTGGTCCGGGCCGGCGGCAATCGTGTTGTCGTAGTTGATGTATCGGCCCTTGGGCACATGCAGTGAGCGGTAGACGATCGCGTGCGTGCACACTCCGGAGTGGATCGCCATCGCGGCGTCCATCATGCTCTGGGTCACCATGCCGTTCGTCGATCCGGTCCAGGTGATCTGCGGTTTGATGCCGAGCAGCTCCGGAAGGTAGTACGGCGTGACGACGTCGATGCCCTCTCCGGTGCCCTTGGTCCCGCCGTAGCGCGGCATCGACGGGGAGGTGGCGATGCCGTTCACATCGGCGCGCGTGAGGCCGGCGTCGGACAGTGCCCGATCACACGCCTCGACGGTGAGCGCCGCGAGCGTGCGCGGCAACCGCCGGCCCAGTTCGCTGTATCCGACGCCCGCGACCGAGACCTTGTCCCGCAGCTCCCACATATCTCTCACACTTCCGCCAACCGGAACTGCGGCAGTACGCAGTCCTCGGAGATCTCTTCGAATTCCACCTCGACGGCCGCGCCGATCCGCACGTCGTCCGGTCCGGCGCCGAGCAGATTGGCCACCATCAGCAGTCCGGGTTGTTCCACCAGCTCCACCACGACGACCACGAGCGGCACCAGCCCGGTGAATCCGGGGCCCGGCGCATCGTCCAGCACGGTGTAGCTGTACACGACGCCGCGCCCCGAGACCGGCTCGTAGACCAGTTCCTCGCTGCCGCAGGCCGGGCAGGTCAGGCTCGGCGCGTGGTTGAAACGCGAACAGGCGGCGCATCGCTGAATACTGAGCGTGCGCGCCCGGACGCTGTCCCAGAACCCCTCGGTCACATCGTCGGGGAAGGGGACGGGTCTGCTGGCGGTCGTCATCTCACATCTTCCACATCACTGGTGCCGCAAGCACTTTGGCGTAGTGCTTCTCGGTGTAGGTGGCCAGCGCCTGCATCTGCGTGGCCATCAGTTCCTCGGCGCGGGCGGCATCGCGTTCGGAGATCGCGGTGGCGATCGAGGACTGGATGTCGACGGTCAGCCGCCGCTGCTTCGGCGGATACTCGATGCCGACCGCGGCTCCGTCGAGAATGTCGAACAGCGCGTTGAACAGCGCCGCGAAGATCAGGTTGCCCGACCCCTCGGCCACGGTGGTGTGGAACCGGCGGGTCTGGGCCAGGAACCCCGCGTGGTCGTCGAGGTTCTGCCGTTCGAGTTCGACGATCTCGAACAGTTTGGCGATATCCTCCTCGCTCATGCGCTGGGCGGCGAGCCGGGCCATATGTGGTTCCAGTGCGGCGCGGGTCTCGATCACCGTCTGGAACGGCGCCTGCTGGAACTGCAACAGCAGACTCAGCGAGGTGGCCAGCGCGGAACTGTCCGGCTGCTGCACGATCGGGCCGCCGCTGGGGCCGGGCTTGAGCGTGATGACGCCCTGTAATTCGAGGAAGCGCAACGACTCTCGCAGCGTGCCGCGCCCGACGTCGTAGTCTTCCAGCATCGCCTTCTCCGGGGGCAGGCGATCTCCGACCTGATTCCCGCGGGCATTGATGTCCTCGACGATGCGCTGTGCCACGAGCAGCGCGGTCTTCTTCGGTCGTTCCAAAGCGGTCATAATCGTTCTCCCCTGGGTGGCACTCTTGTGCTGGCAGCTCCCACACCCTACATTCAATGCTATTCATGTGTATAGATTGGCGCGCAAATCGGTGCGTGTCGTTCTGCCGGGCGCGAATCTGCTCCCCGCTCGGTTTCCTCCCGGATGAAAGCAGGAAGCATGCTGGGCGACAAAAGGATTCTCGTCACAGGCGCGGCGCGGGGTATGGGTCGCGAGCTCGCGCTCGAGGCGGCCCGGCAGGGCGCGACCCGGATAGGCATCACCGATGTCGACGACGCGGAATTGGCGGTGACGGCCTCGCTCGTCGCCGAATCGGGCGCGCAGGTGCGGCGGATGCGGGCGGACCTGCGTTCCACCTCCGAGATCCGGGACATGGTGGAGGATTTCGCGAGTTGGGCCGGTGGTCTGGACACGCTGTTCAACAATGCGGGCGTGCTGGATCACATGTTCACCGATGCGGACCGGACCGGGGTGGAAACGCTCGCGGAAGAGGTCTGGGACACGGTGATGGATATCAATCTCAAGGCGGTCTGGTCGGCGATCAAGTTCGCGGCTCCGCATCTGCGCGCGTCCGATCGCGGGCCTGGCCGGTACGCATATGCCCGCGTACGGGGTGTCGAAGGCGGCGGTGATTCAGCTGACCAAAGTGGCGGCGGTGAACCTGGCGCCGCACGTCCGGGTGAATTGCTATTGCCCGGGCGCGATTCGCACCCCGATGAGCGATGCGCATCTGGCCGCCGCGACGGACAAATCCGCCCGCGCGCGGTCGATGTACGGAACGCACCTGATTCCCCGGCTCGGCCTGCCGGTCGAGGTGGCGCGTACCGCGTGCTTCCTGGCCGGCGACGAGGCGTCGTTCCTGACCGGCGTCGCGGTCCCGGTCGACGGCGGCACGATGGCCTGGCGCGGCGTGCACGATGTGGTCTCGGTCGATGAGGCGTTGTGTGACAAATGATTCGCGATCGCGAGAACGCTCATGAGCGGTGACGAGCTGACCGAACTGCGGGAGCGGGTGCGGCGGCTGGAAGCGGCCGAGATCGCGCGCGACCACGTGCACGCCTATGCGCGGGTCCTCGACGATCCGCGGCCGGAAACGGTGACGGCGCTCTTCGCCCCTGACGCCGTACTCACCACGCCGTCACGAAAGGTGCACGGCCGTGCGGAGATTCGCGCGTTCTTCGAACGGGCCTTCCGGGCCGATCGGTCGGTCAAACGGCATTTCATCGCCAATGCGCGAACGACCTGGCTCGGCGATTCCCGGGTGCGCGTGCGGTCCCAGGTGTTCTTCACCGGTCGCGGCGCCGATCGTTCCGTCATTGGGTGGGGCGGCTACGACGACATCGTGGACGTCGGTGGGCCGGAGCCGAGTTTCGTGGAGAAGAACATGGTGATCGAGGTGAGCACCGATCTGGCCGCCGGATGGCCGCACGCTCCCGAAATTCCCTGAGCCCGGCGCGGCTCGGGTTGCGTGGCACCTGAATCCGCGGCCTGGCATCCGGAGGACGCGCATCTGTACGCGGAGAAATATTGGCGCGCAAGAGGTTCGGTGCCGTGCACAGGTAGGCGACGACCGCGCGCGTTGCGGGGACCGCCGAAGCGGCGCGGGGACAGGCGATCCCGCGCCGCCCGATTCGGCGACGTTCAGCGAACCGGGAGCTTCGGCGGATTGGTCCGGTAGGCGGCCGGTGTGCGAGACAACCGAATCGGATTGCGCACCTGGGCGATTCCCCGGCCCCCGGATTCCTCGGTCGGCAGCACCACGGGTTCCAAACCGAGGCTTTCCGCGAGGGCGACGGCCTGGCCGATGTCGTTGATCGGGCCGGCGGGCACCCCGGCGTCGACCAGGACGGTGAACCAGTGGTCCGCGTCGCGCGTGCGGAAAACGCTCTCCAGATCCGCGATCAGCGCCTCGCGGTGGGTCACGCGGTCGGTGTTGCTGCGATACCGCGGATCCTCGGCCCATTCGGGACGGCCGAGCGCACGGCACAGGGCGATGAACTGTTTGTCGTTCGCGGCCGCGATGGCCAGCGGCCGGTCGGCGGTGGCCACCGGCTGATACGGCGCGACGCTCGGGTGTGCGTTGCCCATCAGCTTCGGCACGTTGCCGGTGAGGATGTGCCCGGAGACCTGGTTGGTCAGCGAGGCCAGCGCCGAGGACAGCAGGTTCACCTCGACCCGCTGCCCCTGCCCGGTGCGCAGCCGGTGGATCAGCGCGGTCTGGATGCCGAGCGCGGCATGCAGGCCGGTGATGGCATCGATCATCGCGACGCCGACCTTGGCCGGGCCGGTCTCCGGATGGCCGGTGATACTCATCAGCCCGCCGGTGGCCTGCGCGATCAGGTCGTAGCCGGGCAGATGCGCACCCTTACCGGAACCGAAGCCGGTCACCGAGCAGTACACCAGCGCGGGCTGTTCGGCCGCGAGCTGTTCGTAACCGAATCCGTATCGCTCCAGCGTGCCGGGTCTGAAGTTCTCCACCACGACGTCCGCGCCGCTGATCAGCTCCCGGGCCACCGCGCGGTCCGCCTCGTCGGTCAGGTCGAACGCGACCGACGTCTTGTTCCGGTTGAGCCCCAGGAAGTAGGTGGACTCGCCCTCGTGCCAGGGTGGTCCCCAGCCGCGGGTGTCGTCGCCGACGCCGGGGCGTTCCAGCCGGATCACCTCCGCGCCGAAGTCCGACAGCAGCATCGTCGCGTAGGGGCCCGCCAGTACGCGACTGAAGTCGACGATGCGCATCCCGGACAGGGCTCCGGATTCTGTGACGGTCATGGTCGTCCCTAAGGTTGTAGGTGTCTGGGGTTGGTGCCCTGGATGCCCGGGGCGGTGGG
>CBJNFW010000356.1:0-7906 GCA_966435935.1 uncultured Nocardia sp. | reverse complement strand
GGGTGTGCACCCCTCGGGCGAGCGCCGTCGGTGTGTATCCGTTGGTTCGACGATGGATATCGGTCCGGAAGTCCCGCTCATTCTGGGAATCCATCGGGATCCGAATGGTGTGCCTTCCGGCGCCGAAGATTTTGTCCGGGAGTGTCGAAACTATTTCCGGCTGCGTTCCCGGGATTCTGGTGCGCATGCGTAATCGGCGTTCGTGGTTTCACCAGACGCCGATTACGCGCGCGGAATTTTTACGTTCCGTTGGCGGGCTGTGTGTAGGTCTTGCCGTCGATAGTGGTGGTCAGCGTGCCTTTCGATTGGAAGTTGCTTTGCAGCATCTGGGGCAGCATGGTGAACCCGTCGGGTTCACTGGTCTTCTTCGTGCCCTGCTGGCGGCCGGTCATCGTCAGATTCTCGTGCAATGTCATCGCCGCGATATCCGCGTCCGAACCTCGCACCACGTTCTCGGTGCCGTTGAGCACGATGCCCGGGATGTCGCTGAAATCGGTATAGGTGACCGATAGATTCATGATCCGCGTCTTCGCGGAATTCTCGGCGATGACGACCTTGGCCTCGCCCTGTTTGGCGCCCTTCAGTGTGTAGGTGCCGGCGGGCAGATGCGGGCGCACCGGCAGGGTTTGCCCCGGTTTGTACGGCACGCCCCAGGCCACATCGGGTGCCGGCGGCACCTGCGGCGGTGGCGTCGAGCCCAGGCCGGGGAAACGCGCGATCATCACGCGGCTGTTGCGGCCACCCGGTTCCGGCGACCCGGCGCACTTGTGCGGGCTGGGATTGGCTCCGCAGGCGAAATTCTCCGCCCAGACCGCGGCGCTGCTGTCGGCGAGCCAGGCGGGGTCGGCAGCGGTATTCCAGTCGCCGTTGGGCTGAAGTTGCTGACTGCGGCCGGAATTCGGGTCGACCAGGTGTGGCAGGAAGAACCGCCGCATTCCGTTGTCGTGCAGGCCGGAGACGTGACCGGTGGTGCCCGCCTGATCCGTGATCGGCGGGATGCCCTGCATACCGCCGATGAAATCCATCCGGCCCGAGCCGAGTAGCTGTTCCGACAGCAGATACTTGCCGTTCGGGGATTCGAAGTCGGGATCGGTGTACATCGCGCGGCGGGTGAGCGGGCGCGACTGCCCGGTGACGTTGTCGGTGGCCCATTCGTCGATGTTGTCGGATTGGTAGCTCTGGACGCCCATGGCGGATCGTCCGTCGGCGGTCCAGCCACGGAATTCGCCGATCATTCCGGCCGGATTGAACTGCAGGTCGGTGCCCGCGACTCGGTAGGGCTGGAACTGGGGCGACGGATTGAACATCATCCGGACGTCATCGATGGCATAGCGGCTGTTCGCCTGATCGAACCGGAGTTTGCCGGCGAACCCGAACTCGTCGTACTGCTGCTGCGACGTGATTATGTAACTGAAGCCGATGTGCTGATCGTCCGGATTCAGACGCGCTTCGCGTAGCTGCCCGGGTTTTCCGGTGCCGTTGTCCCAGTACAGCGGATAGGCATGCACCTGTGCGGAGGTGCATTTGTCGTCGGAGAACTCGTACTGGCCGCAGTCGATGATGGCCGAGCCCGCCAAGGCTCGCTTCCCGTCGTGGAAGCCGTTGATCGGGTAGGTGAAGTCGTTGTTGCCGCTGACGCCACCGAAGTTCGCCGGATAGGCGACACCGCAGGTCAGGCACTTCCACGGATCTCCGTTGGGGAAGGTCTTTCCGTCGGTGTGCACCAGCAGAACCTGCGGACCGTTGTAGGCGGCCGCCGGGCCGGACGACGGTGCGCCGGCGAACACCGCGCCCACCAGGGTGTAATCACTCGACGGGTAGTAGGTGCCGACCGCACCCAGGGCGCCCCAGGCCGGGCTGAGGCACCCGGTGCCGTGCGGGTTGATCGCCTGTGTGCACGATCCTGCATCGGTGGACGGGGCCGTGGGTGGGGCCGGCAGCTCGCTGAGCTTGACCTGCTCGTGCAGCTGTTCGGACGGGTCCGCGGTAATCGGGCCACCAGGCGTCGGCGGCTTCGTCGTGGGTGCAGCCTGCGTTGCGCTCGGTGCGGAGGATGTGGTGCCTGGTGTGGTGGATGTGGTGCTCGCTGTGGACGAGGAGGTGCCGGGCGAAGTTGTGTCCGCTGTGGAGGACGGGGTGCCCGGTGCGGGCGAGGTAGTGGTCGGCGGGCTGGTGGTCGGTGGCGCCGCCGTCACCGTCTGCCAGGACAAACATGTCGTAACGATCGCCAAGGTGACGATGGCGAAGCGCCACCGCCGCCGGTGCGAGTGAGGGTGTCGAGACTGGGCCGGATAGCCCATTGGAAACTCCTACGTGGTGATAGATTCCGTTACCAATTTCGGAAACGGCATTCTCGCGATAGAGTAGGGGCAATTTACATCGCTGTCATGGTTTCCGGAAAATTGCATCGGCAACGATGTAACCACAAGAGTACATCGCTACCAATGGGTTGATCGCTGGCTATCCTGGATTGATGGACGGCAGACGGCTCCACCGGCTGGGCAGGCATCTGATCGAGATCGCGCGCCAGGTCGGCCTCGAATCGAGCGACGAACACCTTCCGGAGGGGGAGGTTGCCGTGCTGACCGATGTCATCGACAACCCGGGCAGTGCGGTGCGGGAGATCACCAGGCGCACAGGATTTTCGCAGGGCCACATCTCGGAATGCGTCGCCCGGCTGACCGACTCCGCCTTGCTCGCGACCGAGATCGACCCGGCCGACCGGCGGCGCACGCTGGTCTACCCGACCGATGTGTTGTTCAAGGCGATCGCACGCCGCACCGCGCCGCTACTGGACGAGACCTTGACTATGACGCTCGGTGACCAGGCCAGGGCAGCCCGCGCGAAGGCCTTGCTCACCGAGCTTGCCGATCTGCTGATACCGGAGGGTTGACCCCGGCGCCGCGCGATCAGCGGCCGGTGACGCTATTTCCGGTAGCTACGGCGATCAGCTCGTCGGCGCGCCGGCACAATGCGGCGCGGACGGCTGGATCGTAGGCTTGCTGGCCCGGTATTCGGCGGCTCGCCGCTGAGCACTGTCGCCGACAGCGGCGCCGCCGCGCCGGCGGCCGGCCCGAGCCGCACAACCCACTGATCGGCGCTCGCCGACGGCTGGTTGCCGGCCTTTACCCGCGTTGGTTCGGAAAAGTCACGCCCTGGCGATGCGGGCCGGCTCGGTGGCTACGCGAATTCATCACCGGCACAGCGTAATTGGTCGACGCCGGTGGCGCGCTGTGAACTGTGCGGGTCACGCCCGGCGTCCTCGGCCGCGCTGTTGAGGAAGCTGCGGGGCGCTGTGCCGTTGACGGTGTGGTCGCCGATCAGCGCGGCCTTGTAGACGGCCGGATTGTGTGAGGACACCGTGCGGGCGTTGCGCCAGTGCCGGTCCAGGCCGAGACCGGATTTCACGGCGCTGGCGCTGCCCGCGTCGAACAGCTGCCAGGTCGCCGCGCCCGCGAGTTCGGTATTGACCACCTGGGTCGCGGCCGAGTCCAGCAGGAGGCGCTGTGCCCGCTGTGCCGAAGGGGCGGACTGGAATTCGTCGAGTGCGTCGGCCAGGAGCAGCACATTGGCACGGGCGGTGTACGCCTTGCTCCACACCTCGCCGACGATCTGCAGCACCTGCGGATCACCGGCCGGGTCGGGGGTGGAGGCCAAGGGGTAGGAGCGGGTGCGTCCGCGCACCAGCACGGCGAGATCGTCGGCGGCCGCCCGGGTGATACCCGCCTGGGTGGCGGAGTGCACGAACTGGTAGAACGCCTCCATATAGTCATTGGTCAGCGGATTACGGTGGCGCAGAACGAATTCCGGTTCGACTCGCACGTCCTCGAATACCGCGGTACCGCTGGCGGTCAGGCGCTGCCCGAAGCCGTCCCAGTCGTCGGCGATCGTGATCCCGGGGGCCTCGCGCGGCACGATCGCGGAGCGGAATTCGCCGTTATCGCGCACCAGGACGTTGAGCCAGTGCGCGTACAGGCTGCCGGTGGTGTAGTACTTGCGGCCCGAGAGCAGGTAGTGATCGCCGGATCGGCGCAGTTCGGTACTCAGTGCCGACAGATTCGTGCTGTTCGGCTCGGCCCCGGCCGGTCCGAAGAATCGGCCCGCCGCCGCATCGCGCAGCAGCGTCGCACGTGCCGGACCCGGTGGCGCCGAACGCAGGATCTCGGTCAGCCCGAGGTGGCCGCGGAAGATCTGGGCCAGATTGGAATCACCGGCGGCGATATCGATCAGCACGTCGGCGAGTACCCGCACCGACGCGCCGGAGCCGCCGAATTCCACGGGGACGCGCAGGGCGCCGACCCCGGCATCGAGCAGCCGGTGCAGTTCCTCGGTCGGCAGGATGTGTTCGGCATCGCGAATCGCCGCCTCCGCGCCGAGCTCTCGGGTCGCGTCGGCGATCGCGCTCAACCGGGCGGGTAATTCGTCGACGGCGGTCATCGGCTCTCCGATCGTTGTGTTTCGAGCAGCGGGCGAGAATCGGCGCACCGGCCCATTGCCCCCACGAAAGATCTACTGGGCCAGACGTTTTGCGACAAGAAATATGTTCACGGTGGTCGCAAAGGTGGGACCGGACAGCCGAGCGGCACACCATGAGAGGCGCACAGGGGGTCGAAGAACCCCGCTCACCGCTGCGAAGGACGTCATCCACGTGCCGGATATCGCTGCCGCCGAATCACCGTTGTTCCGCTTCGCCGACGAGGTCCGCGACGCGCTGGCCCGGGGTCTGCCCGTGGTGGCCCTGGAATCGAATGTGGTCGCGCACGGCTTTCGTGCGCCGGGCAACCTCGCCGTGGCACGCGAGGTGGAACAGGCCGTGCGCGCCGGTGGCGCGGTGCCGGCCACCATCGCCATCGCCGATGGGCGTTTCGTGATCGGTTGCGGCCCAGGCGAACTCGAGGAGCTGGCCGCCGCGGGCCGGTCCGCGAGCAAGGTGACCAGCCGTGATATCGCGGTGGCGCTGGCCGGTGGATCGCTCGGCGCGACATCGATCTCGGCGACCATGGCGATCGCCGATCGCGCCGGAATCGCCACGGTCGCCTCCGCGGGACTCGGCGGTGTGCACCGCGGCGCGCAGACCACCTTCGACATCTCCGCGGATCTGACCGAGCTGGCGCGCACCCGGCTGATCGTGGTGTGTGCCGGCGTCAAGAAGATCCTGGACGCGGGCCTGACCCTGGAATTCCTGGAGACCCAGGGCACCCCGGTGATCGGTTATCGATCCGGTGAGTTCCCGGCGTTCTACTGTCGGGACAGCGGTTTGCGCACCCCGGTGCGGCTGGACTCGGCGAGGGAGATCGCCGAGGTGGCCGCGCTGCACCTGGAGTTCGGCGGGTCCGGATCGGTGCTGGTCACTCATCCGATTCCGGAGGCCGACGCACTCGACGGCGACCGGATCGAGGCCGCGATCGGGCAGGCTCTGGCCCGAGCCGAGCGTGAGCGGGTCACCGGCCCGGCGGTGACCACGTTCGTGCTGCGCGCGGTCGACGAGGCCACGGGCGGCGACGCCGCCGCGGCGAACCGTGCGGTGTTGATCAGCACCGCCGCGGCCGCCGCCGAGATCGAGTCCGCCCGTGCGGCTCTGACCAGAGGAGTCAGCGATGTCAGCTGAAAAACCTTCTTCCGCGGTGTTGTTCGACCTGGACGGCACCCTGCTGGACACGCCCGGCGCGATTGCCGAGCAGTTCGTACTGGCGGTCAAGGCCGTGACCGGCGCCGATCCGGGCGTGGGCGCGGCGCGGCGGCTGGTCGGGCGCCCGTTGCTAGAGATGTCCGCCGAGCTGTCCGGGTCGTCGGTGGATTCGGTTACCGCGCAATCGGTTTCGGAGGAATACCTGATCCGGTACCGCGAGGTGATCGTGCCCAAGGCGGCCGATCTGCTGTTTCAGGGAGTCCTGGGCGGGCTGGGCCGGCTCGCGGACGCCGGGCTGGCGCTGGCGGTGGTGACCAGCAAACGACATGCCAGTGCGGAATTGATCCTGGAATCCGCGGGCATCCGCGACGCCTTCGCCGCCGTGGTCGGCGCCGACGACGTGGAATATCCCAAACCCCATCGCGCCAGCGGAGATCTGGCGCTGAGCGCACTCGGGCTGACCGGGGCCGGGCCCGCGGGCGCGGTGGTCGGCGACACCGCGGCCGATATCGCATTGGGCGACGCGCTGGGGACATTCACCGTCGGGGTGACCTACGGGGTCGGCTCGGCCAGCCAGATAGCCTCCGCCACACCGGATTACGTGGCTCACACCTTCTTCGACGTAGTCGACACCCTGCTCATCCGACATCGAAAGCGAGCCAGGCCATGACCACCTGGACCCGTCCGGACATCGGACCCGTCGATCTCGACCGGTATCTCGGCACCACCGTATTCGTCCTGCCCGCCACACCCGGCCTGATCGCGCTGCACACGCAGGCACGTGACGCCGCCGCCGGTCAGGAACAGTTCGTCCGCGCCACCGGGCGCATCATCCGCCTGCTGCTGGAAACCGCGCTGTCGCATCTGGATCATCAACCGCACGCGGTGCCGACGCCCACCGGATTCGTCTACGAAGGGGTGCGAGCGGTACGGCCGGAGCTCTACGCGGTGACGATTCCGCGGGCCGGGGACGCGCTGGAGGCCGGGTTGCGCGAGATCCGGCCCGATACCCGATTCGGCAAGATCCTGATCCAGCGCGACCCGGTCACCAAGAAGCCGACGCTGCTGTATCGCAAGCTGCCCCCGGATATCGCGGGCCGTCAGGTGCTGCTGCTCGACCCGACCATCGCCACCGGCGGCACGCTGCTGACCGCCATCAACGAACTCGTCGCCGCCGGGGTGGAGGAGTCGGACATCCTCGTGGTCAACGTGCTGACCTGCCCGGAAGCGCTGGCCACGGTGTTGTCGCGACGGCCGGACATCCGGATCGTCACCTCGCACATCGACCGGACCCTGACCGATCAGGCGTTCATGCAGCCGGGTATCGGCGATTTCGGTGACCGGTACCACGGCACCGTCGCCGGCGCCTGATTCCGGGCCCGGTAGGGCACACCCAACACCGCGTGAGGAGAACCGTGCATACCGCGGACAATCTCGTCGATCTCTTCGCCGAACGCCTCGCCGCGACACCGGAAGCTGTTGCGTGCCTGGATGATCGGGACACTCTGGACTATCGCGAGCTGGCCGCGCACTCGGCCGCCGTCGCCGCGTCGCTGCGCGCGGCCGGGGTGCGGCCGGGTGACACGGTCGGCGTGCTGCTGCATCCGTCGGTGCGGCTGGTCGTCGCGGTCTGGGCGATTCTGCGGGCCGGGGCCGCGTATCTGCCGCTGGCGGTGGACTATCCGGCCGAGCGGCTGACATATATGGCGAACGATGCCGAGCTGGCGCTGGTGCTCACCGACGCCGGGACCGACGAACAGGCGAGGCGGATCCTGCCGACGCGCGCACACACCTTGCGGGTGGACGCCGCGCACGTGGAACCGCGCTCGGCACAGCTGGATTCGGCCGATCCGGCCGATCCGGCCTACTCGATCTACACCTCCGGGACGACCGGCACACCCAAGGGCGTTGTCATACCGCATCGGGCCATCGCGCATCAACTCGATTGGCTGCGCACCGAACTCGGGCTCGGCTCCGGTGCGCGAATCCTGCTCAAGACGCCGGTGAGTTTCGATGCCGCGCAATGGGAACTGCTCGCCAACGCCGTCGGCGCGACCGTGGTGATCGCGCCCGCGGGCACCCATGCCCGTCCGGAGGTGATACTGGAACATGTTGCGCGACAGCGGGTAACGATTCTGCAGTGCGTTCCGACCGTGTGGTCCGAGCTGGCCGGGCTGCCCGCTGGGGACCGGTGCGACTCGCTGCGCACGATCGTCAGCGGCGGCGAGGCGCTGCCGGACGCGGTGGCCCGCCGGATGCGGGCGGCGTTCCCGCACA
>CBJNFW010000355.1:0-7934 GCA_966435935.1 uncultured Nocardia sp. | reverse complement strand
AGCGTGGTGACCTCGTCGGGTTCGCATCAGTACTCCACTTTTTGCGAGCGTTTGCTGTGTTGAGTGGGCACAGCGTGGTGACCTCGTCGGGTTCGCATCAGTACTCCACTTTTTGCGAGCGTTTGCGGATCGTGGTGACCTCGTCGCGCTGATTTCCGGTGGGGCCGTGGTAGTTCAGCGCGAACGATTGCTGTGCGTACCCGCCGATGAGGTGCGTGGGTTTGATCATGATGCGGGTGAGGGCGTTGTGGATGCCGCCGCGTTTACCCTTACCGGGCTGCTGTTCCGGTGCGGCCCAATCGAATCCGTTCGCCGCCGCGTCCGGCCGCCCCTCGATGCGCGGCACGCCGACCGCCCGGTCCTGGGCGTGATACATGAACACGGTGCCCTCGGGCATTCGGTGGCTGACGATCGCGCGTGCGACGACGACGCCGTTGCGGTTCACCGCCTCGATCCAGTCGTTGTCCGCCACACCGATCTTCGCCGCGTCCCGGTCCGACATCCAGATCGCCTGTCCGCCGCGGGACAGCGTCAGCATGTGCAGGTTGTCCTGATACGCCGAGTGGATCGACCACTTCGAATGCGGTGTGAGGTACCGAACGGTGACGCCGTTGTCACCGACGGCCCCCACACCCGGTTCGCTGAACAAAGCGCTCATGTCCAGCGGCGGGCGGAAGATCGGCAGCTGTTCGCCGAGTTCGGCCATCCAGTCGTGATCGAGATAGAAGTGTTGGCGTCCGGTCAGGGTGTGCCAGGGCTTGAGGCGTTCGGTGTTGATCGTGAACGGGGAATAGCGTCGACCGCCGGTTTCGCTGCCGGACCACTCGGGCGAGGTGATGACCGGCACCGGACGGGACTGGGTGTCGGGAAAGGTGATTCGCTTGCCTTCGTGTTCGGCGGCCAGATCCGCCAGCTTGGTGCCGGTGCGGCGTTCGAGCGCCTCGAATCCCTCCACCGCGAGCCTTCCGTTGGTGGTGCCGGACAGCGCGAGGATCGCCTCGGCGGCGTGGGTGTCCTTGGCCAGCGACGGACGACCCTGTGCCACACCGGAAACCACGGTGCCGTTTACTCCGGCGAGGTAGGCGACCTCCTGGTCCGGATAGGTCGTCACGCCCTTCGTGGTGACGCCGAGCGACTCGATCAGCGGGCCCAGCGCCGCCATCTTCTCCGCGATCTTCGGATAATCGCGTTCCACCACAACCAGTTTGGGCATGGTCTTGCCGGGCACGGGCTCGCACTCACCGGTTTTCCAGTCCAGCACCCGTCCGCGCGCCTGCGCCAGCGCGTCGGGCGAATCATGTTGCAGTGGAACGGCGACGACGTCCCTGCGTACGCCCAGATGTTTCTCGGCCATCCAGGAGAACCCCCGGGCGATGCGGTGGAACGCCTCGAAATCGGTCTTGGCCTCCCACGGCGGGGAGATGGCGGGGGAGAAGGAGTGCACGAACGGGTGCATATCGGTCGAGGACAGGTCGTGCTTCTCGTACCAGGTCGCCGCGGGCAGCACGATATCGGAGAACAACGTCGTGCTGGTCATCCGGAAGTCCAGGGACAGCAGCAGATCCAGCTTGCCGGTCGGTGCCTGCTCGCGCCAGACCAGCTCCGACGGCCGTACCCCGGCGCTGTCGGTGGTTTGCAGATTGGAGTCCGCGCCCAGCAGATGCTTGTGGAAGTATTCGTTGCCCTTACCCGATGAGCCGAGCAGATTGGCCCGCCACACCGTCAGGCAGCGCGGGAAGTTCTCCGGCGCGTCGGGGTCCTCGCACGCGAAACGCAGTGCGCCCGAGGTCAGCTCGTCCACGACGTGATCCGCGGCGGGCTTGCCGGACCGCTCGGCCTCATCGGCCAGATCCAGCGGATTGCGGTCGAAGGTCGGATAGGTCGGCATCCAGCCCAGCCGGCCGGCCAGGGCGATATTGTCCGCCGCGGTGCGCCCGGCGAAGGCTCCCCGGCCCAGCGGCGAGGCGAACGCCTCGGCGGTGAACGGATCGTAGCGCCACTGGTCGTTGGTCAGATACCAGAACACCGTGCCCTGCATCTGGCGCGGCGGTCGCTGCCAGTCCAAGCCGAAAGCCAGTGTGGACCAACCGGTTACGGGCCGGCACTTCTCCTGGCCGACGTAATGCGCCCAGCCGCCGCCGTTCACGCCCTGACAGCCGGTGAGCAGCGTGAGGGTGAAGAAGGCGCGATAGATCTGATCCGAATGGAACCAGTGATTGGTGCCCGCGCCCATCAGGATCATCGAACGCCCGCCGGATTGTTCGGCGTTGTCGGCGAATTCGCGTGCGACCCGCTCGGCCTGGGCGGCCGGAACGCCGGTGATGGTTTCCTGCCAGGCCGGGGTGTAGGGCTGGGAGGCGTCGTCGTATCCGGTGGGCCAGGCGCCGGGCAGCCCGTCCCGCGCCACCCCGTACTGGGCCAGCAGCAGATCGAAGACGGTCGTGACCCGTTTACCGGCGACGAGTGTCGTCGGAACGCCGCGCAATACCTTGCCGGGGACGTCGCTGTCGAAGCGGGGCAGCAGCAGGGGGACCGCCTGTGCGTCCGGACGTCCGTGCAATGTCAGCAGCGGATCCACGCCCTCGAGGTCCAGATTCCACTTCCCGGCGTCCGCGCCGCTGAAGCGGTGTCCCAGAGAACCGTTGGGCACCACCGGATTCGCCGCGTCGTCGAGCAGGACCATCTTGTGCTCGCTGCCCTCGTCGTCCTGTCCGAGGTCGGCGGCGGTGAGGAATTTGCCCGGCAGCATGCCCTCGTCGTGATACCGGCCCTCGGCGTCCCAGCCGCCCGCCTCGTCCAGGCAGACCAGGAACGGCAGATCGGTATAGCGCTTGACGTAATCCTCGAACCGCGGCGTCGTCCGGTCGACGAAGAATTCCTCGAGCACCACGTGCCCCATCGACATGGCAAGTGCCGCATCGGTTCCCGGGCGCGCGGGCAGCCACTCGTCCGCGAATTTGGTGTTGTCCGCGTAATCGGGGGAGACCACGACGACCTTCTGCCCCCGATAGCGCGCCTCGGTCATGTAGTGCGCGTCCGGGGTGCGGGTCACCGGGACGTTCGAGCCCCACATGATCAGATATCCGGCGTCGAACCAGTCGGCCGATTCCGGGACGTCGGTCTGATCGCCGAACACCTGCGGTGAGGCCACCGGCAGGTCGGCGTACCAGTCGTAGAACGAGAGCATCGACCCGCCCAGCAGCGAGATGAACCGCGCGCCGACCGCATGGCTGACCATCGACATGGCCGGAATCGGGGAGAAGCCCGCGACTCGGTCCGGGCCGTACCGTTTGATCGTGTGCACATGTGCCGCGGCGGCGATTTCGGCCGCCTCCCACCATTCGGCGCGGACGAAGCCGCCCTTGCCGCGCGCGGATTTGTACCGGCGGGCCCGCTCGGGATCCTCGACCAGTTCGGCCCAGGCCAGTACGGGATCCTTCACCCGCGCCTTGATCTCGCGGTACATCTCCAGCAGAACTCCGCGCACATACGGATACCGCACGCGCGCAGGGGAATACGTGTACCAGGAGAAGGATGCGCCGCGCGGGCAGCCGCGCGGCTCGTACTCGGGCTTGTCCGCGCCCACCGAGGGATAGTCGGTCTGCTGCGATTCCCAGGTGATCACGCCGTCCTTGACGTAGATCTTCCACGAGCACGAGCCCGTGCAGTTCACCCCGTGCGTGGACCGCACCACCTTGTCGTGTGACCACCGGTCCCGGTAGAACTCGTCGGCCTCGCGCCCGCCCTGTTTGTGCAGGATGCGCTGGTCGGCCGAAATCTCACCACGCTGGAAATATCTGCCGAGTCCCAGTAGTGCGTCTCCGGCGTCCTCGATCCCGGTGCGCGCAGCGGAGCCGGATGCCGATCCTCGGGCACGTGAGTTGACCATGATGCCCCTTCGAGCGGATGGCAGGCTGACGAATCCGACTGTAAAGACCCATCCGGAACAGGCAAAACAGATCTCTCACAACCCATTCGAGCCGGCTGTGCGCTGTGAGGCCGCCGCAACCTACCGGTCACCACCGACCGCGGTGATCCGCGTCACCGCTCACCGGTGAACAGGCCCTACGCCCCCGGATTCCGCAAATCCGGGGCGGCGCCCCCGGCTGGTTCGGCAACCGGTGATGGATTGGAAACCGCGCCTTCTCGGACGGTTTACATTAATTAACACGTTCCCGGCGCGCTGCGAGCGGCGGATTTCGCCCCGGCGCGGTCGAATCCGGCCGGTGTTCGCGACCCGTGGTGAGCGCGCGGCGCGCGGGTCTCAGTGTCCTGCCGCGGTGAGCCGGTGATCCGCCTCGAGCAGCATCCAGCCGCTGAGCTGGACCGACAGGTCGCGGCTCAGATTCGCCGCGGAACTGGTCGAGGAATGCGTGAGCTGGGTGAAGGTGCCCGGGTGGTCCGGCACGGTGACCGGGCGGGTCCAATCCATCCCGAACAGCGGCAGGCCGCCCACCTCGGCCCGATGCTCCCAGGCCGCCCGCGCGGAGGTGTGCACGATTTCCGCGGCGGTGGTGTCGCCGAGAACGAGTGCGGCTTCGGCGAGATATCTGGCGAGGATGCCCATGAACAGCCCGGAGTCGTTCGCGGCGGCCGCCCCGATCACACCACCGGTGGTGAGCCGGTCCGCGGTTGCCGCGATGAGTTCTGCCGCGCGCTTTCGGTGAGTCGGATCGCCTGTGCGCGTGGCCAATTCGGTTTCCAGGCCGATGGCCGCACCCTCGCAGTAGGTCGGCGTGGCGTGGTCCACCCGGCCCTCGGGTTCGTGCACGCCGTCGACGATCAGGCCGCTGTCCCGGTCGCGCAGCCGGGTCTGCAAGAAGGCGGAAAGTGCTGCGGCGCGGGCTAATTCGCCCGACCGGGCCATCGCGATACCGGTCGGGCCGATCGCGGAGGTGGAGTAGTAGTTGTCGTGCGACCGCCACGGCACCGCGCCGATGTCCGGTCGCCATCCGGCGTACAGAGCGCGGTGCAGATCCCCGACCGCCCCGCCGAACCCGATGCCGAGCAGTCGTTCGGCGCGTTCGAGCGCCAGTATCAGCCAGGACATGTCGTCGTAGTAGCCGTTGGTCCAGCCGGTGAGATTGCGGACCCGGATGCCGCGTGCGAGGGCGAAGATCCGGGCGATGCGTTCGGGGGTGCGAGCGCGGACCGCGGCGTCCACCGCGCAGTCGAGCAGATGCGCCTGCCACCAGTAACACCATCGCCCCAGCAGCAACTGTTCCCACAGCGAAGCGGGCCAGACGAGGGTGCCCAGTTGCACCTGCGGCTCACCCCAGAGCGGGCGCACATAACGCCGCACGATGGCCTGTTCCGCCAGGTCGGCCCGTTGCCCGGACTCCTCGGGGCCGGGCGGCGCCTCCGGGGTGATCATCACCGCCTGGGTCGGCTGCGCGGTAGCCGTCAACGCGACCCAGGCCCCGGCCGCGACCAGGATGCTGCGCCGACCGATTCTGTTGTTCCGGCGATCCATCCGCTCGGACTCCCTCATACCCAACAACGATCACCGGAGCGGAAATTGTGCATTTCCATCGTATCGGGCGACGATCCGCGGCGCGCGGCGTCCCAGGCGGGCGCGGATCTGCGCTCGCCCCTGGTGGTGACCGGTCCCGCTGTCGGCAAGGGGGCGTTGTGGTGGCGGGGTCGCCCCGCCCCGGACGCTGCGAGAGCTGCACATGATGCGCTCGAGTGCTCGAATCCGTTCGAAGCCACAGTCGTTCGTCAGGATGAACGCCGCCGATATCGTCGCCCGGTGGGCCGCGGAGGCGGCGAGCAGGGCATGACCGAAGCCCGGATCTTCTTCCTGTTGGACCCTGCCACCCGTCGACATCGGACGTACCGCCCCAAGCAAACCCTGGGCTCCGACCGCGACCATGACCCTCGCCCGGGCGCAGGACTACCGCGGCCGGCCGATGCACGAACGAAAATTCTTCGCGGACACCCAGAACGAAGAGATCTCCGAACGAGAGTTCTGCCTCTGCGAACACTGAACCACGCGGCTGCAAAGGGCTGCACGACACCGTGTGCCCCCGCCGACAACTGTGCTCTCGGCTCGCGCATGTCCTGCCGTGACCGAAATGTCTCGGCGTGAACCACTGTTGGGCAACAGCTTTCGTCGGCGGCGATCGTGCGATGCGGCTTCGCGCGGTCCGGCGACCCTGTCGCTCGATTCGCCTGCTCGCATACTACCGGGTCCCAGCGGTGGAAATCGTTGCGGCGCATCACTGCGGCAGCCGCGATGATCAGGATCGCGCCACGGTGGTGAACAGTTCCACGATCCGTCGCGCGGCTGGATGGTCGGCGATCGTCTTGCGGACGGCGATGGCGATGTCGCGAACCGGGGTAGGGTCGACCAACCGCCGGGCGATCGCCCGTTCCGGCAGGTCCATCGCGGCCAGGCGGGGCATCACGGTGATACCGATCCCCGTGGCGACGAACGCCAGTGACGTGCGGTAATCGGGTGCGTGCACCTGGAATCGCGGGGTGATACCGGCGCTGGCGCAGGCGTTCAAGAGCACACGCCGGCATACGTCGTCGTTGTGTTCGTTGTCGATCCAGGAGCGGTCGGCGAGCTCTGCCAGGCGCACGTCGGCGCGCCCGGCGAGGGGATCGTCCGCGGGGACCACCACCACGTAGGGGTCCGAAACCAGCCGATGCACGACAACGGCGGCCGGCGACGCGACCTCGGGAAGCCCGGTGCGGGGATCGGCGACGATGATCTCGACGTCGTGCTGCCCGGAGTCGAACTCCGCGATGCGCAATTCGAGCCGCAGCTCCGGGAATTCACCGCGTAGCGCGTCGACGATGGGCGGCAACCAGGTCGCGCCGACCGAGGTGACGTAACCGATGGACAGGCTGCCCGCCCGGCCGGCGCGCAGATCGCCGACCACTGCGTCCAGACGGTTCAGCTCCTGGAACAATGCCTCGGATTCGGCGGCCAGCGCACGACCGGCCGCGGTCGGTTCGAGGCCGCGGCCGACTCGATTCGTCAATCGCAGCCCGGTCTGCCGCTGCAGCGCCGCCAGTTGCTGACTCGCCGCCGACGGCGTGTAGCCCAGAGCCGCGGCGCTGGCCCGCAACGAGCCGGTCGCGACCACCGTGCGCAGCAACTGAAGCCGGGTGATGTCGAGCATGTCGTGATTGTACAGTTCAACTGAACAATGGTTCCGAATTATTCACTTGTCCTGTCTGGTTGGCGTGATGACGATAGCGGAGTGTCTACCGATCCCCAGTCGCTCCCGTCTCGTGCTCCCGCGCCGTCCGCCGGCCCTACTGCCGACTGGCGCAGTGCGGGGGCGGCGCTGGTCGCTGTCCTGTTGTGGGCGTCGGCCTTCGTCGCCATCCGTGATGCGGGCCCGACGCTGTCGCCCGCGCCCATGGCCCTGATGCGGCTGGCGGTCGCGGCCTCTTCGCTCACCGTGCTTGCGACGATGAGGCCGGGCGCGTGGCAGCGGCCACGACGCGGCCGAAAGCCGTTGCTGCTCATCGCGATCTACGCAGTGCTGTGGCTCGCCGGTTACACCGTCGCGCTCAATTCCGCCGAACGACACCTGGATGCGGGCACGGCGGCGCTGTTGGTGAACGTCGCTCCGCTGCTGGTGGCCTTCGGCGCGGGAATGCTGTTCGACGAGGGGCTGCCGCGTTCGCTGATCGTCGGTGCGCTGATCTCCATGGCCGGAGTCGCGGCCATCGCAGTCGGCAGCCACGGCCACCGGGACCTGCTCGGTGTGCTGCTGGGCCTGGTCGCGGCCGTGCTGTACGCGTCGGGGGTGTTGGTGCAGAAGGCCGCGCTGCGCTTCGTAGACGGTTTCACCGCCATCTGGCTTGGCTGTGTGATCGGCACGGTCGTGTTGCTGCCGTGGGCGCCGCAGCTGGCGCGCGAGCTGGCGAACGCGCCGGCGCGCACCGTGTTCGACGCCATGTATCTCGGATTG
>CBJNFW010000354.1:0-7936 GCA_966435935.1 uncultured Nocardia sp. | reverse complement strand
AACTGGCTCTGGGCCTGCTCGATGACGCCGCCGCCCCGGTCGACCCGGCCGGCCGGTACGCTGAGGACCTCGGCGCGCGCCGGGACTACCTGTGCGCGCACTGGCGGCCACTGCACGAGGCCGTGCACGCCGAGACGATCCCGCCCGCGCCGACGGTCAGCCAGTTGCGCCGGAACCCCGAACACCGTGCGTTCGCCGAACTCGCCCGCCTGCTGGTCGAGGGCACCAGCTACGGATCACATCCGCTCGACACCGCCGCGGGCGCGGCCGATACCGGGGTGCGCGGCCGGGTGACCGTCGTGGGCGACGCGGTCATCGACCACCTCTACCGGGTCGAGCGCATCCCCCCGGCCCACGGCACCGTGACCGGCAGTTTCATCGCCCACCCCGGCGGGAAGGGCCTGGCGCGGGCGGTGGCGCTGGCCCGCCTGGGCATCGAGGTGCACCTGATGGCCGCCATCGGCGAGGACGAGGCGGGCCACCGGATCCTGGACTTCCTGCACGAACAGCAGGTCCGCACCGATCTGATCAAGATCGTCCCGAACACCCCGACCCCGGTCACCGCCGTGATCGTGGCACCTTCGGGGGAACAGGCCACCATCGCCTGCAAGGCCGACCCCGCCGCCCTGGGCGCCGACGACCTCACCACCACGACCACACACCGGGCCCTGACCAGCGCGGACGCGGTGCTGATGAGTTTCGAACAGCCCGTGCCGATCCTCGAGCAGGTCCTGGGCACCCTCGGCGCACTCGAATCACGCCCCACCCTGATCGTGCACGCCGCACCGCCGGTGACCCGCCCCGAACGGCTGTACCCGCACCTGCGCGTGGTGGACTACCTGATCGGCACCAGCGACGAGCTGAGCAGGCTGACCGGCACCGCCGAGGCCGCCTGGCAATTACGCATGCACGGGGTGCAAACCGTCTGCACGATCGACGATTTCGGCTGTTCGGTCCGGTCGGACCGGTTGACCGTGGACATCTCGCCGTTCCCCACATTGCTCACCGGCTCGCCCGGTGCTCATGCGGCGTTCTCCGCGGCGCTGGCGTATCGTCTGCTGCGGTCGCGGCAGCCCGCCGATAAAGGCGACTTCAGATGGGCGACAGCCGCGATGGTAGCCACACAGTCGCTCGATGATGTTCCCAGCGCCATGCCGCCGGCCGACCGGATCGACCACATCGTGAAACTCGCTTCGGAGGAACATTGACCACTGCCCTGCCCCCGTCCCTCGGCCCGGCCGGGGACACCGAGCACACCTTCAGCCGCGGGGGCCGTGACATGCTGTTACAGGTGCACGAGATCGGCGGCGTCACCGACCACGGCCACATCCTCGTCTTCGGACGACCGACCGAGAACTGCCTGGTCCGCATTCATTCACGCTGCCTGTACGGGGAGTCGCTGGGCTCGGACGACTGCGACTGCGGCCCCGAACTGGACAAAACCCTGGACCTGATCCAGGACGCCGGCGCCGGAGTGCTGGTCTACCTCGAGCAGGAAGGACGCGGCCTGGGCCTGCTGGCCAAGGCGCGCGGCTACCGGCACAGCGAGCAATCCGGCGCGGACACCTTCACCAGCTACGAGGCCCTGGGCTACCCCGCGGACGCACGCACGTACACCGCCGCGGCCGAAAGCCTCTACAAACTCCTGGTGAACCTCGGAATCGGCAGAATCCAACTGCTCACCAACAACCCGGTCAAAGCCGCCGCGGTCACCGGTACCGGCCTCGCGGTCACCGTCCTGCCGCTGCGCACCACCGTCCTGAGCGAACGCGCCGGCAACTACCTCGAGGCCAAACGCCGCCACCGCCACCACTGGATCCCCACCGACGACGCCCCCTGGGCGCCGGATCCATCGTGACCATCGCGGGCACCGTGATGAGCGTCGAAGACACGAACAACACCGGGGATTCGGAGGCGCCGGCGGCGTCGACGCGAGGCGCGATCATCGACATGCTCGTGGTCGTGGCAGCGCTTGCCGCCGTGGTTGTGCTCGTGGTCGTCGGACATTCGACCGCCGCGGTCATCGCCGCCGCGGGGTGATTCGTCCTGTCCATCACCCACGGGTGGCATCGGGCACGGCGGTAACACCGACCGAGTGCGCTGTGGCCCCGCACAATATGTGCGGGGCCACAGGTTCGGGACCGGATCAGCCCTTGATCTCGAACGTCCCGACGATCTGCGCGCGCGCTATCGCGTGCGAGAACAGGTTGAAGCCCAGGAAAGCCGGTGTCGCGTCCGCGCCCACGCCGAGGCTGTCCACGTCCACCGCGTGCACGGTGATGAAATACCGGTGGTAGCCGTGCCCGGCCGGCGGCGCGGCGCCCACGAAACCGGCGAAACCGCCGTCGTTGCGCAACTGCACCGCCCCGGCCGGCAGCGTGCCGCCCGAGCTGCCCGCGCCGCTGTCCAGCGAGGTGACCGCGGCCGGGATGTCGGCCACGGCCCAGTGCCAGAAACCCGAGGCGGTCGGGGCGTCCGGATCGAAGACCGTCACCGCGAAGCTCTTGGTCTCGGCCGGGAAACCCGACCACGACAGCTGCGGGGACACATCCTTGCCGCCGGGCACGCCGAACGCGCCACTGGCCTGCTCGATCGCGAACGCGCTGCCGTCGGTCACATCGCCCGAGGTCAGCTCGAACGTCGGCAGTTGCGGCAGCGAGGCGTACGGGTTGTAGGAATAGTCGGGCACGTGGCTGTCCTTTCGTCGTCGAGATCCGCGCCGGGCGCGTCGGCCCGGCGCTCCTCGAATCGTCAGCTGTTCAGCAGGAAGTGTTCCAAAACCTTGGTGCCGAACTCCAGTGCGGGCACCGGCACCCGCTCGTCGACGCCGTGGAACAGCGCCGAGAAGTCCAGTTCGGGCGGCAATTGCAGCGGCGCGAAACCGAAGCAGCGAATCCCCAAGCGCGCGAACGCTTTAGCGTCGGTGCCGCCGGAGAGCATATAGGGCACCGTGCGCCCGTTCGGGTCGTGCGCGAGCACCGCGTCGTTCATCGCGTCGACCAGATGCCCGTCGAACGTCGTTTCGTAGGAATCGAGTTTGGTGATCCACTCGCGCTCGACGTCCGGGCCGATCAGCTCGTCGACCTCGCGTTCGAACGCGGCCTGGCGGCCCGGCACCACCCGGCAGTCCACCACCGCCTCCGCGGTCTGCGGGATGACGTTGGCCTTGTATCCGGCCTGCAGCATCGTCGGATTGGCGGTGTCGCGCAGGGTCGCGCCGATGATCCGCGAAATCGTGCCCAATTTGGCCAGCTGCCCCTCGATATCGGGGCTGTCGGGATCGAACCGCAGACCCGACTCCTGCGACACAGCGGCCAGGAACTCCGCGACCGAATCCGACAGCACCAGCGGGAAGGTGTGCTTACCGAGGCGCGCGACCGCATCGGCCAGGATCGTTACCGCGTTGTCCTCGTGCAGGAACGACCCGTGCCCGGCACGCGCCTTGGCGCGCAAGCGCATCCAGCCCAGCCCCTTCTCCGCGGTCTCCACCAGATACAGCCGCCGCTCGGTACCGTCCGGGCGCGGCACGGTCAGCGAGAAACCGCCCACCTCACCGACGGCCTCGGTGACGCCGGCGAACAGATCGGGACGATTGTCCGCGAGCCACTGCGAACCCCAGCGCCCGCCGTTCTCCTCATCGGCCAGGAACGCGAACACCAGATCCCGCGGCGGGACCGTGCCCTCGATCTTGAACTGCCGCGCCACGGCCAGCGTCATGCCGACCATATCCTTCATATCGATCGCGCCGCGGCCCCACACGTAGCCGTCGCGCACCGCACCGGAGAACGGGTGCACACTCCAGTCCGAGGCCTGCGCGGGCACCACGTCCAGGTGCCCGTGGATCATCAGCGCACCCCGGCCCGGGTCCGCGCCGCGCAGCCGGGCGAAGACGTTGCCCCGGCCCGGCGCACCCGATTCCACGTATTCGGTGGTGTAACCGGCCTGCTGCAACTGCTCCGCCACCCATTCCGCGCACTCGCGCTCCCCCTTGGTGGTGGCCAGATCCCCGGTATTGGAGGTGTCGAACCGGATCAGCGTACTGACCAGATCCACCACCTCCGATACCGCGCGGGACGCCGATTCCGATCGCATATCTTCACCAGTTGCGGACACGTCCCCTTCCTACCATTGCCGCAGACCCCGGCCACGCTTTGCCCGCAGCCCGCGCGTAATCCCCACGCCCCGGATGCCGCATCGCGGCACGGCCGTTCCGCGTGGTCACGAGCACCGGGCCGGGACCGACACCGGTCACGCACAGGTAGTGGAACCTGAACCGCCCGAATCCGGTTGGACTCCGTATTGCCTTGCGGCGCAATGGTTTCAGTGCCGCATGCGGATTTCGGAAATTTCGCCGATTCCGGTGGCGGCGCTCGCGCACACGGTGTGTGGCGGTCACGGGACGCTCGCCCCGCCGGGGGACCCGGTATCCCTCGCGCGCGGGAGGATCGGGCCGTGGCCTGCGGGTATTGTCCGTGAGATGTTGTTCACCGGACCGGCGTATCCACCCGATGCGCGGCTGCCGCGCCTGTTCGCCTCGGCGCGCGATGTCAATACCGCCGAGAGCGGTGACCTGGCCGCGATCCTGCGATCGCTGTCCCGGCAGTCCATACTGGTGGCCGTCGCCACCGCGATCCTGGACACCGTCATCATCGCGATGTCCGGAATCCTCACCGCCGCACCGGTTCCCGCGATCGCGGTGACGGTCCTGATCGTCGCCGCGGACCTGGCCTTCGCCGCCGCGCCCCGCACCGCCGCGGTGGTGGCCGTGGCACAGGTGGTGCTGCGGCTGGCCGGTGCGGCGCTGTTGCACGGGCACGGACTGCCGGTGCGCATCGGAGACGTCGGTTTCCTCATCGCCGGGTACCGGGCCGGCGCGTGGCTGTCCGGGCGCGCCTCCCTGCTCATCGTGCCGCTGCTGGGCGCGGGCGCGTCGGTCTGCGCACTGATCGCCGACGGTCCCGCCGCGCACGACTGGCGTCTGCTGGCCATCACCGCGGTCTCCACCGGCGTGCTGCCGTGGCTGGGCGGCAGGTACACCACCGCCCGCGGCGCCTATATCGCCGAACTCGAACAGCGCGAACGGCTTCGGCGCCAAGAACAACGCGCCGCCCTGGACCGCGCCCTGGCCGACGAACGCGAGGCGATCGCCCGCGACCTGCACGATGTGATCTCCCACCACGTCAGCGCCATCGGCATCCACGCTGGCGCGGCGCGTCTGGCGCTCACCGCCGGTGCGGGCGCGGACGAAGCGGCCACCAGATCCCTGGCCGCGGTGGAGGCCGGCAGCCGCGCGGCGATGGTGGATCTGCGCCGCCAGCTCGATCTGCTGCACGGCCGCGACGAGGCCGGACGACGCCAACCCGGACTCGCCGATATCGAGGAGTTGGCCGCGCACGTGCGCGAGGCGGGACTGAACCTCGAGGTCCACACCCGCGGCCCGGGCACACCGCTGCCCGAATCGCTGGATGTGACCGTGTACCGGATCGTGCAGGAGATGCTCACCAACGCGCTGCGTCACGGCGACGGGCGCGCCGACCTGACCGTGCACGAGCACCGCGACCGGGTACTGATCACCGAAACCAACCCGGTTGCCGCGCAACCGGATACGACACACTCACTACATCGCGGCCTGGACGGGATCCGGCGCCGCGCCGAATTGTTCGGCGGCACGGTCGATTACCGGATCGAGGACGAAAACCGTTGGCGCATCACGGTATCGCTACCCCTGGGAGGCGCATGAACACCCCGATCCGGGTCCTGATCGCCGATGACCACGCCATGTTCCGGTCCGGGCTGCGCGCGGTGGTGCAGGCCCATCCGGACACCGAATGCGTGGCCGATGTCGGCGACGGTCGCTCGGCCGTGGCCGAGGTGTCGCGGCTGCGTCCCGATGTGGCGATCCTGGACGTGCGCATGCCCAAACTCGACGGGCTCGCCGCCACCGAGGCGATCGTCGCGGCCGGGGGCACCCGCGTGCTGGTGCTGACCACCTACGACAGCGAGGAGAGTCTGGCGCGGGCATTGCGGGCCGGGGCCAGCGGATTCCTGCTCAAGACGCTGCCGCCGGAGGAGTTGATCGCCGCGGTGCGCATCGCCGCACGCGGTGACGCGGTGATCGATCCGTCGATGACCCGGCGTCTGGCCGGGCGATTCGCCGGAACGCTCACCGACCCGGCCGCACCGCCCGAGGTCGCCACGCTCACCGCCCGGGAGAACGAGGTGCTCCTGCTGCTCGCCGATGCCCGCAGCAACAGCGAGATCGCCGCGGCGCTGCACGTCGGCGAGGAGACGGTGAAAACGCACGTCTCCCGGGTTCTGGCCAAACTCGGCGTGCGCGACCGCATCCACGCGGTGGTGTACGCGCACCAGCACGGATTGGTGCGCCCCTCCCCCTGACCCGAGGACAGCCGCAGCAGTGGGATAGCCCACAGTGCGCTGCCATTCGCTACCAAGCAAATGCTTGTCTTGCTACCGTCGGGATTGCAGGAGGACGGCCGCGGCGATCGACGGGGATCGCGCAGCGCGCGCCGTATCGGACCGCGTGATACGCGGCCCATTCGGGGAATATCAACGGGGATGAGTCCGAGGGCAGAGTCACTGCCGCTCGACGATGCGCCGTGGTGCCGCACACACCACGGACATCACGTCGGCGCGCTCGCCATGCTGCCGTTACTCCTGGCGACACGACAAGACAGGAAGGCATATGAACACCCCCACATCGCGCCCCGACCCCAACCACCCGCTGATCCTCGTCGGGCGGGCGTACACCAAATATTTCACTCCCCGCGTCACCGGACTGGAGAACCTCCCCGCCTCGGGCCCGGCCCTGATCATCGGCAACCACTCCTCGATCTACTGGGCGCCGGAAGTGTGGATCACCTTCATGGCCATGCTCGACCACCGCGAGAACGAGCCCAGTTTCGGCGTCGCGCACGACATCCTCTTGCGCACACCGGTTCTCGGGGAGAATTTGCAGAGCATCGGCGTGCTGCCCGCATGCCGGGAGGCAGCCACCAACGCGGTCAAGAACGGCGGAGCGGTCCTGGTGTACCCCGGCGGCGACTGGGAAGCATGCCGCCCGTGGACCGAACGCGGCAAGGTCGATTTCGCCGGGCGCCGCGGATTCGTGCGCCTGGCTCTGGAACTGGGCGTCCCGGTGATCCCCGCGGTCGCCAACGGCGGCCACGACGCGATCTTCGTGCTGAGCCGCGGTGCGCGCGCCGCAAAACTGATGGGACTGGACAAGCTGTTCCGCACCAAGGTCTTCCCGTTCACCCTGGGCGTGCCCTTCGGCGTCGCGCCGGTGCTGCCGCAGGTGCCGCTGCCCGCGTCGGTGCAGGTGAGCTTCCTACCACCGATGCGATGGTCCACCGAGCCCGGCGACCACTGCGACGAGGCCACGGTCGACCGCTGCTACGAGCAGACCCTCTCGACCATGCAGGCCGAACTCGACCGGCTGCGCGCCGAGACACCCAATCCGGTCACCAGCGGTATCCGCACCCACCTCGCCGGGCTGCCCGGACCGCTGTCCGGCCTGGCCGAACTGCTCTGACCGGCGGTCGCTCAGCCGCGCCCGATATAGGGCATCCCGGTCGCCATCACCGTCAGGAACGGCACCGCGGTGTCCAGCGGAAGGGCGATCGTCTGGACGACGAGCCGGGCAACATCGGCCGCATCGATGGTGGGCTCGGGCCGTACCGTGCCGTCGGCCTGCAACGCTCCCGCGGCGATGCCCGCGGTCAGATCCGTCGCCGCATTGCCGATATCGATCTGACCGACCGCGATGCGGTGGGCGCGTCCCTCGAGGGCCAGCGCCTTGGTCAGCCCCGTCACCGCGTGCTTGCTGGCGGTATAGGCCACCGCGTAGGGCCGCGGCACGTGTGCGGAGATCGAGCCGTTGTTGATGATCCGCCCGCCCTGTGGCGTCTGGTCACGC
>CBJNFW010000353.1:0-8083 GCA_966435935.1 uncultured Nocardia sp. | reverse complement strand
CGCCGGTCGCGACAGCGGCTGATCGCCAAGGCGGCGGCAGGTCCTAGTGGAGGAGCTTGCCGCGGCATCCATGGCCGCTCCCGGCGGCGGTCGCCGGCCGTAGCAGGCGGTAGCAGGGTCCCGGCGGCGGTGGCGGGCCGCTGCCAATGTGTGACGGCCCCACCCACCAGCACTTTCGAGCCGTCGGGCACCGCGAGCAATCCGGCGGCCGGTATCGCGCCCAGGGCATCCAGTTGCGAGCGCAGGAATTCGGTCGGATAGCTGCCGGGGGAGACGCCGGTCGCCCAGACATCGGCGGCGGCCGACTCCAAGTCGCTCATCCCGGGAAGTGCCCCCCCCGCTCCCCCCCCCCCGGTGCCGGGCAGCCGATCCGCCCGCTCGCCCGCCGCGGCGCCGGCGGCCCACAGCGCCTCTCGACGGGTGATCCCCAGACTGTCCAGCGCACCGGCGGTGGCCAGCGACTCGGCCTGCGGCACGGTCAATTCCACCCGTCCGGTCAGGTCCAGGAACGATGTGTAGGGACCGCTCGCCCGAGCCTCGACGATCCGGGCGGCCAGATCGTCGCCGATGTACCGGACCGTACCCAGTCCGAGCCGCACCCGCGTCCCGTGCTCCTCCAGGGTCGCCGCGGCGAGGCTGTGGTTGATATCTGGGCCGCGCACCACCACCCCGTGTCGCCGGGCATCGGCGACCAGGGATTGCGGCGAGTAGAAACCCATCGGCTGCGCGTTGAGCAGTCCGGCGCAGAACGCCGCCGGATGGTGCAGTTTGAACCACGCCGAATAGAAGACCAGTGCGGCGAAACTCTGCGAATGGCTTTCCGGGAAACCGAAATTCGCGAAGGCGTACACCTTCTCGTAGATCCGATCGGCCAATTCGCCGGTGATGCCGTGCAATTCGCGCATACCGCGGTAGAACCGCTCGCGCAGTCGCTCCATCCGCTGCGGCGAGCGTTTGGAACCCATCGCACGGCGCAGTTGATCCGCCTCGGCCGCGGTGAAACCGGCCACGTCGACGGCCATCTGCATCAACTGCTCCTGGAACAGCGGCACGCCGAGCGTCCGATGCAGCGAATTACGCAGCGCCTCATGATCGAACTCCACTTCTTCGGCGTTGTTGCGGCGGCGGATATAGGGATGTACCGAACCTCCCTGAATGGGGCCGGGCCGAATCAGCGCCACCTCTACGACGAGATCGTAGAATTCACGCGGCCGCAGCCGCGGCAGGGTGGCCATCTGAGCCCGTGACTCCACCTGGAACACTCCCACCGCATCGGCGCGCGAAAGCATGTCGTACACGGCGGTTTCGGCGAGATCGAGCCGATGTAACTCGACGAGTTCGCCCTTGTGTTCGTGTACGAGATCGATCATGTAGTGCAACGCCGAGAGCATGCCCAGACCGAGCAGATCGAACTTCACCAATCCCGCGACGGCGCAATCGTCCTTGTCCCACTGCAGCACACTGCGTCCGGGCATGCGCGCCCACTCGACCGGGCATACGTCGGCGATGGGCCGATCGCAGATCACCATGCCGCCGGAATGAATGCCCAGATGTCGTGGCAGCCCCTCGATCCGGCCCGCCAATTCCAGGACCTCGGGGGGAATATCGGAATTCGTCTCCTCGGCGACACCGTTCCAGCGAGTCACCTGTTTACTCCACGCGTCCTGCTGTCCGGGCGAGAACCCGAGGGCACGTGCGGCATCGCGAACCGCGGACTTACCGCGATAGGTGATCACGTTGGCCACCTGCGCGGCATATTCGCGCCCGTACCTGCGGTAGACGTACTGGATCGCCTCCTCCCGGCGATCGGACTCGATATCGATGTCGATATCGGGCGGCCCATCGCGCTCGGGCGCCAGGAAGCGTTCGAACAGCAGGTTGTTGGCCACCGGGTCCACATTGGTGATGCCGATGGCGTAGCAGACCGCGGAATTGGCCGCCGAACCCCTTCCCTGACACAGGATGCCGCTCTTGCGGCAGAATTCGACGATGTCGTGCACCACCAGGAAATAGCCGGGAAAACACATCTCGGAGATGACCCGCAGTTCGTGGTCGAGCTGCCGGTAGGCCTTCGGGTTCGCCGACCGTGAACCGTAGCGCCGCTCGGCCCCCTCGTAGGTGATCCTGTGCAGCCAGGAATCCTCGTCGTATCCGTCGGGAACGTCGAACGGCGGCAGTTGCGGCGCGATCAGCTGGAGATCGAAAGCGCATTCCCGCGCCAGGGCAACGGCATTGGGCACCGCCTGCGGGCAGGCGGAGTACAGCCGGGCCATCTCCGCACCGGAACGCAGGTGCGCCCCGCCGGCGGGGGCGAGCCAGCCGTCCATTCCGTCCAGGCTCCGCCGGGCCCGCACCGCGGCCAGCGCCATCGCCAGCCGGCCCTGCCGAGGTGCGGCGAAATGCGCCGCGGTGGTGGCGATGATCGGCAGTCCGACCCGATCGGCCAGGGCGACGAGCCGGGCATTGCGCTCGTCGTCGGTCGCGGTGCCGTGCCGGGTCAGTTCCACGGTGACCCGGTCGGGGCCGAACCGCTCCACCAGATCGCGCAGTGCGGCCTCGGCCTGTGCGTCGCCCTCCCGAAGTGCCTGGCGCACATGGCCTTTGCGGCATCCGGTGAGAATCTGCCAGTGTCCGCCCGCCGCGGCGGTGAGCCGATCCAGGTCGTAGCGCAGGATCCCCTTCTCCCCACCGGTCATGTGCGCGAACGACATCTCCCGCGACAACCGCCGATAGCCCTCCTGCCCCCGGGCGAGTACCAGCAGGTGCGTGCCGCCCGGATCGGGGTTGCCCGCGCGCGGCTCGGTATCCCCGATACCGTTTCCGGTGACATCGCCCAGTGACAGCTCCGCGCCGAACACCGTCGGCAAACCCCATTCGCGCGCGGCCTCCGCGAAACGGACCACACCGTAGAACCCGTCGTGATCGGTCAGCGCGAGCGCCTCGAGCCCGAGCCGCACCGCCTCCTCCACGAGTTCCTCGGGCTGGCAGACGCCGTCGAGAAAGCTGTAGGCCGAGTGCGCGTGCAATTCCGCATACGGCACCGCCGGCTCGCCACCGCGCGGTCGCTCTCCCGCCCGATACGCACCACGTTTACGCGACCAGGCCGGACTGTCCCCGCCGTCACCCTCGGGCCGCTCGCGCCCCGGCCGCCCGGACAGCACCCGCTCCATTTCCGCCCAGCTCGGCGGGCCCTGGCCCCAGCCCATACTCACCTCCGACAGACCATTCGGTTCTTTCCATTCTCGAACATACATTCGATATATGGCAAGTGTCCGGATTCGCGCATCATCACCCCGCCCACCCGGCCGCGGGACCGACAACCGGCCGATGACGCGGCACACCGTTGCCGCCGGAACTTACTTTGGAGTAAGTTAATCTCGAATCCAACTGCAAGGGAGCGGTGATGATCGACAATCACGCGGCCGACCGGCCCCGGCGTGGCCGACTGGAGCTGACCGGCAGGCATGTACTCATCACCGGAGCCTCCTCCGGAATCGGCCGGGCCGCCGCGCTCGCGGTCGCCGCCAAGGGCGCGGTGGTGCTACTGCTGGCCCGCCGCGAGGAGGAATTGGCCGCGGTGGTCGCCGAGGTGCGGGACGCGGGCGGGCAGGCGCACGGATACCGCTGCGATGTGACCGACGCCGAATCGGTCGAGCAGACGGTCGAGGCCGTCCTCGACGAGCACGGCCATGTCGACATGCTGGTCAACAACGCCGGGCGGTCCATCCGGCGGGCCGTGCACCGCTCCACCGACCGGATGCACGACTTCGAGCGCACCATGGCGGTCAACTATTTCGGCGCGGTACGGATGACGCTGGCGCTGCTGCCGCAGATGCGCGAACGCAAGTTCGGGCATGTCGTCAACATCTCCAGCGCCGGTGTGCAGGTCGCCACCCCGCGCTTCGCCGCCTATCTGGCCTCCAAGGCCGCGCTGGACAAGTTCGCCGAGGTGACCGCGGTCGAAATGCTCGCCGACAACGTCACCTTCACCACCATCCACATGCCGCTGGTGCGCACCCCGATGATCGCTCCCAGCGGTCGACAGGGCCCCTCGGAATCCCCCGAATGGGCCGCGGCGACCATCGTGCGCGCGCTGGCCGAACGCCCCAAGCGCATCGATGTCCCGCTGGGCACCCTCGCCGAATACGGCAGCCTGTTCACTCCGCGTTTCAAGGACCGGGTGCTGCACCGGTACTACCGCGCCCTGCCGGACTCCCCCGCCGCCAAGGGCGAGGCCGCCGCCGCGAGCACACCCGAGCCCGCTCCGGAAACCCTTGCCCCGCAACGTAAACCGCACCGCGAACGGTCACAGGCCGGGCGCGCCACCCGCACCGTCCTGGGCCGCGCGGCGCGTGTGGTTCCCGGAACACACCGGTAGATCGGCGCGTTCGCGCGCCCACACCATCCCCCGGCCGGACTCCCCCGGCGCGTGCGGCTCGCGCGGCTCGGTCCGATCCAATCGCCATCCGAGCCGCCGGGGCACGGCCGCACTGCGCACACTGGCTGCGTCGCAGTGGATTTCGATGCGTTCGACACCGGGCAGGTCCAGTGCGATCGCCGCCAGCGCAGCAACCGAGCGGGTGATCACGCCGCGGCCGGTATGGCCGGTGTGGCACCAGTATCCGATCTCCAGTGTCGCGGGACCGACCCGATCGTGCAGGCCGAGCGCGCCGAGCAGCGTTCCCGCCGAATCGAATATGCCGTAGTTGCAATTTCCCTCGGCGGGCCAGTCCGCGACCGCGGTTTCGATGAACTCGCGCTGATCCGCACGCGTCCGCCGCTCGGGCAGCCACGGCATCCAGGTGTGCAGTTCCTCGTACGACGCCTCGATCGCCTGGAACTGCGCCTCGGCATCGCCGCGCTGCCACCGCCGAATCACCAGGTCGCCGAGGTCGATTCGTTCGGGCGGAGCGACTTGTGGCGTCAGCACCGCGGGCCGGGCAGTCTCCATGCCACGATGGTGCCGCCGGCGGGCGTACGGCGGCAACACCATTTTCAGCCGGTTTCCCGGCAGGCGACGACCGTCAGTGTCCGAGGAACGGCAGGACCGCCGCGGCGAATTCGCGATAGCGGTCGCGGTGGATGCTGTGCCCGCAGTCGAAGGGGACGACCGTGCAGTCCGGGACTGTGGCGCACAGCAGCGTCAGCTTGTCCAGATCGACCATGCCGCCGGGTCCGCCGCGCAACATCAGGGTGGGCGCGGTGATCTCGCCGAGCCGCTCCCACCATCGCGGATTCGGGGTGCGGAACTGCTCCAGCGCGATCCGGGTCATCGACCGGTCGAAGGCCAGCACCGCGCCCGGATGTCGCAGCAGACTGGTCGTCGCGTGCCACAGCTCGGGCACGGTCGGCAGCCGGCGGGTGAGCGTGAGCTGTTCGGCAGCCGAACGCAGCGGCAACGGCTGCTCCTCGAGCACCAGGCGACGCACCAGCTCGGGCCGCTCGATCGCCACACAGGTCGCCGCGTAACCACCGAGCGAATGCCCGACCAGATCCACCGAGGTCAACTCGAGCTGCTCGCACAGCCGTAGCAGGTCGTCACCGAATTCGTCGAACCGATAGGAACCGGCGTGCGCACTGCGTCCGTGCCCGCGCAGATCCGGCACGATCACCCGGCGCCCCAGCCGAATCAGCCGCTGCCCGAACCGATCCCAGGTATGCCCGTCCCCGCCCATACCGTGCACCAGCAGCACCGGAACGTCGGACAGCGGATGTGCCGTGGCAGCGGCTCCGAAATCGCGATAGGCGATCCGCACACCCCCCGACGAAACACTGGTAACCATCGCCTCCACGATCAGCCAGGATACGGGTCGCCGGCCCGCTGCCGCCGATATCGACGCGCAGACCCCGGACGCCCGCGCTGTTCAGGCCTCGGACGACGCGCTGAGCGTGTTGATCAGCGGCCAGAAGATGTCATCGACGATCGCGCGGATCCGTTCGGCGGAGACCGGTTGCAGGGTCATCAGGATGTCGTGGCGGATCAGCTGGAACGGCAGATCGAGAACGTGCCGAGGGATGCGTGTGAGGTCGATCTCGCCGCGGTCGTGCGCCCGGCGGAAGATGTCCTCGGACTGCCCCGGCCACTCGCCGCGCACGATGCGGCGAACGTCCATCGGCGTCAGTCCGGCGCTCTCGTGCAAACCGGCGAATGTCGCGCCGACCATCGTCGCGAGTTCGGTGCGCGCGGCGTTGACGTTCGCGAGCAGTTCCATTACGTCGTCGTGCAGGCTGCCGGTGTCCGGAACCTCGACCGGATTGGTGGTTCCGTAGTGGCGTAAGGCCGCGATCACCAGGTCGTTCTTGTTCGCCCAGCGGCGGTAGAGCACCGCGACGCCGGTCTGCGCGCGCTCTGCGACGGACTCCATCGTCAGGTTGCCGAAGCCGACCTCGGTCAACTCCGCCCAGGCCGCGGTGAGCAGCGCGTGCTCGAGTTCCGCCCCGCGACGGCGGCGTTTGACCGTATCGGGCGGCGGCGCAGGCACCGTTTGGTCACGCGTCATGCACCCAGAATAAGAGAGGCTTGCATTCCTTCGCCAGGACTTCTACTCTCCAATTTAAGGAATGAGTTCAACTCTTATTGGGGATACGATGGCCTCGAACGCACCTGAGCACGACAGAATCGACCCGAAAGTTGTGAAGACCGCGCTGATCCTGGTCGTCGGCGCGCTCGCGGTGGTCTTCGACACCACGATCGTCAGCGTCGCCCTGCACCAACTGACGACGAGCCTGCATGTGCCGGTCTCGACGATCCAGTGGGTGACCACCGGCTACATGCTCGCGCTGGGCGTCGCCGTGCCGCTGAGCTCCTGGGCACTCGCCCGGTTCGGCGGCAAACGGGTCTGGATATTCGCCCTCACCGTATTTCTCGCGGGTTCGATCGGAGCGAGCCTGGCCTGGAACGCCGCAGCGCTCATCGGCTGGCGTGTCGTCCAAGGCGTCGGCGGCGGGCTGATGCTGCCGGTGATGACGACGATCATCATGCAGGCCGCACGCGGCCGTGCCCTCGGACGCACGACGACCTGGGTGGCATTGCCCGCACTGTTCGGGCCGATCCTCGGACCGCTCGCCGGCGGGGCGATCATCAGCCATCTCAGCTGGCGTTTCATGTTCTGGGTCAACGTGCCGTTCTGCGTCCTGGGGCTGATTCTCGCCGGTCTGTACCTTGCCGGGGACACCCCGTCGCCGGCCGCCGCGCGCCCGCGACTCGATGTCCGGGGGCTGGCACTGCTCGCCCCCGGCATCGCGATGGTGATCCTCGGCCTGTCGAATGCCGGATCCGCGGACGGGTTCGACCACCCGGACGTCATCGCGCCGCTGACCGTCGGTGTCGTGTTCCTCATCGCGTTCACGATGTACGCACTGCGTCGCAGCGATCCGCTGGTCGATATCCGGCTGCTCGCCGTTCGCTCGGTCGGATCCTCGACCTCGGTGCTGTTCCTGTCGGGCTTCGCGCTCTACGGCGCGATGTTGCTGCTTCCGCTGTACTACCAGCAGGTTCGCGGTGTGAGTGCGCTGACCGCCGGACTCATGCTGATTCCGCAGGGCGTCGGGGCGCTGCTGAGCCGCCAGATCGCCGGACCGCTCACCGATCGCATCGGCGCCCGCGCGATCGCCGTCGTCGGATTCGTCGTCGTCGCGGCCGCGAAGGTACCGTTCTCCTTCGCCGACACGACGAGCGAAAAATGGCTGCTCGCGCTGTGGTTGCTTATCCGCGGCGTCGGCCTCGGCGCGGTGACCATGCCGGTCATGACCGCCTCGTACGTCGGACTCGACCGATCCCAGATCGCACATTCGAGCGTGCTGACGCGGATCGCCCAGCAGATCGGCGGATCGTTCGGCACGGCGGTCCTGGCCGTCGTCCTCGAACAGGCCGTCTCCGGAACCGGTTCGGGCGCAATCACATCCGGCTTCCACATCGCATTCTGGTGGGCAACGGCCTTCGCGCTCGTCGCCACGGCTCTGTGCATCTGGCTACCCGGCCGCGAACAGGTCCGCGCCGCTGCCGCGGCCGCAGCGGTTCCGGTCGCGGTCGCCGGGCCGTCGGGCGAAAATCCGGTTGCTTCGATATCCGGGTCGCGCGATC
>CBJNFW010000352.1:0-8087 GCA_966435935.1 uncultured Nocardia sp. | reverse complement strand
TATGGTCCTGAGTCCCGGCTGGCATTACGGCGTCACCGCCGCCGTCGACCTCACCCTCCTGGGCCGCTATTACGAACGTTTCGCGGACAACGCCGTGGAGGTGGGCCGGCGCACGATCTTCCTGGCCACCGGCGAAACTGCCGAAACCTGGACACCTTCGGAGTCGGAGCCGGATTCGCAGTAGTGGCAACCGGTTCCGGTCCGCGACGACAATCCGGGCGCACCGACTCGGCACACAGCTCGATCCGGGACGATGCGAATCCGCCGCTCGCAGCAGGTAATTCGTGAAGGCCGCGCGGCGACGAGCGGCATAGCGGCGACTGGCCCGGTTCGATCGGCTGCCCTGTCGGCGGCGAACTGAAATCGCGTGCGTCGCCGCGGAACAGCGGTCGGCAGAACCTCATCGGCCGAGATGCGCAGACCTGTCGCGCTGTCCCCGGCCGTCATCCGCGCACCGTCCGGTAGCGCAACATCATTTCGTGGTCCTCATGGTCGAGCAGGTGACACTGCCAGACGTAGCCCCGCAGCTCGCCGGGCATGGGATGGGTTGCGGCCATGGTGTTTCCGGCGATCGGCACGGGGCTTGCGGGGAAGCTCGCGTCCGGGTCGAAGCCGAGTTTCTCGGCGGTGGGCGCCGGCGGCGTCCACTTCGTCCCGACGGGCGGCTGCGGGTTGGCCGCTTGATAGCGCAGGCTCTGCTGCCCGTCGGCGGTGAACAGCTTCTCCTGCAACACCATCGGGACCTCGAACTCGCCCGCGGGCAGCCCGAGCGGATCGCCGGGCGCACCGGTGTCGAATCCGTCGCGCAGCAGGACCATCCCGGCCAGTCCGGCATGGACGTTGGCGCGGGTGATTCCCATCGCGTGGTCGTGATACCAGAGGTTCGCCGCGTACTGGCGCAGCGGAAAGCGATGCGTGAGCGTCTGGCCCGGGAGGACCAGCCGTTCGGGGTGTCCGTCGCTGTCCGGCGGAGTCACACCGCCGTGCAGATGGAACGAACACGGCGGGCTGGTCCGGTACCGACCGGCGACTCCGTGCACGCTGGTGTCCAGATCCGCCGCGAAGGGGTGCGTGCCGATCCGATTGCCGACCCGGACGGTCAGGGGCGTCCACCCGGTGTTCGATGGTGGGCCCAGATGGGACCCGTGAATTCGGCACCTGCACCTGCGGCGCGAGCCGTTCCCGCGACGGCCCGCCCGATCGCTGACCTAGCATCGAAGACGTGAGCGCAGCAGATCATCCCCCGGAACCGAACGCCGGGACCGAACCGGAATCCGGTGCGCGACCGCGGCGATCGAAGAAGGCACAGGCCCAGCGTAGCGGTCGCAGCCGCAGCCCGCGCCTGTCCTACGACGACTGGGTCGACGGCGCGCTGGCCCTGCTGGCCCGAGAAGGCGTGTCCGCCATCAAGATTCCCCGGCTGTGCAGTGAACTCGGCGTCACCAAGGGCAGCTTCTACTGGCATTTCGACGATATCCAGCAGCTCATGACGGCGATGGCCGACCGCTGGAGCGCGGTGCAGAGCGATGCCGTGCGCGCGCTGGGCGCCCTCGATTCGATCCCCGTCGAGCAGCGCATCGAGCAGATGGCCTCACTGCTGGTCGATCCGAGCACCTGGATCGTGGAGGCCACGGTGCGCGAATGGGCGCGCAACGACGCCAAGGTGGCCGGCGCGGTGCAGGCGCTGGAACGCAAGGTCTTCGACATCGTCGAGCAGACCATGCTGGAACTCGGTTTCGACACCGCCCAGGCCCGGCTGCGCGCGGGCGCGATGGTCTATCTGGGTATCGGCCTGATCCACGGCCGCGACAGCCTGCCGATTCCCACCGCCCAGGAAGCGCAGGCGGTCATCGATCTGCTCACCACGCCGGCACGGACGCCGGAGAAGTGAGGTAGCGGAGGGTCACGCACTGGCCGAACCGCACCGAACCGGGCGGCAGTTACGGGCTGGACGATTACTGCGCTCGCGACTTCCACAACAACATCGGCGCGGAGATCATGGGGCGCAACAAATTCGGCCCGCAGCGCGGCCCGTGGGAGAACTACGACTGGCAGGGCTGGTGGGGCGAGGAACCCCCGTTCCACACACCGGTTTTCGTGCTCACCCACCATGTGCGGCCCTCGTTCACGCTGGGCGAGACCACATTCCACTTCCTCGACGCATCGCCGAAAGAAGCGCTGGCACAGGCGTTCGCCGCGGCCGGGGGCAAGGATGTGCGCATCGGCGGCGGAGTGGCCACCGTGCGGGAATTTCTCGACGCCGATCTCATCGATCAGATGCACATCGCGGTGGGACCGATCGAGATCGGCCGCGGCGAGCGGCTGTGGGCGAGCCCCGAGGAACTCACCGACCGCTTCCACCTGGAGCGGATCCCCAGCCCGAGCGGTATGGTGCACCACTTCTTCTGGCGGCGCTGACGGGTGCGGGCCGCCGCCGGTCCACGCCGACGACGGCCCGCCTCGGCACGCCGGGTCTCACATGGCGCTGCCGGTGGACAAGCCGCCGCCGTATCCGAACGGCGCGAACATGCCACCGTACGGGTACGGGGAGAACATGCCGCCGCCCCACTGATTCCAGCCGCCCCATTCGTTCCAACCCCAGCCGTGACCCCACCCGTGATGACCCCAGCCCGGACGCCCCCAGCCGGGGTAACCCCAGCCCCGGTGCACCGGATCGGCCGACGGAACCGCGGGTGCGGCGGCCGCGGGGGCCTGGGTCACGGGCACACCGGCGGCGGGGGCGGCGAACGCCGGCGCGGCCGCGACCGTGACCGGTGTCGCGACGATGACGAGCGCGACGGCCGCACGCGACAGCGTGCGCCGCGCACCCACCGGGACGAGATTTCGAGACATGCGAACTCCTTACGTGCACAACGTATTCGGATCCGCGATCGCCCAGATCAGGTCTCGCAACCGCCGGATCCACCTCTTACCGCCATTTAATGTACCGTCATTTAACGGCGCATTCAACAGTCCAGAGAGGAGGAGTTCGGCCCTTCCGAACTCAGCTCGCCCAGTCCGCGATCCGCGACGCGGCCCGGAAGTGCAGCGCCGGGGCCGCGTACCGCGCCTCCGGCACCGCGTAGAGGGCGTCCACCGCGGCACGCTGATCGGCGTAACCCGCTGCGTAGGAGACGATTTCGGCCTCGGACGCGGGCAGTTGCGCCGCGTCGAGCAGGGTTTTCATGATCTCGTTCACGCTGCTGCTCCTTCGGTGGCGAGTCGGGGTGCCCGCAGATGCCACTGCGTGGCCTGCTGGAATACGTCGGCGACGCGGAGGATCTCCGCCTCGCCGAAGGCCGGTCCGGCCAGTTGCATCGACAGCGGCAGGCCGGCTGCGGTGAAACCCATCGGCACGGCCAGCACGGGGTTGCCGACCGAATCCCAGTACGGCGTGTGGATCAGGCTGAACAGCGTGCCGACATCGGTCTGGCCGTCCGGACCGGTGATCGATTCGAAAGTGGGCGCACCGACCGCCGCGGTCGGGCACACGACCACGTCCACATCGTCGAACAGCGCACCCACCGCGTCCTGGGCTACGCTGCGGACCCGTTGCGCCTGAACGTAATCCGCGCCCGACACCTGCGCGCCGATCGCCAGCATCGCCCGCGTCGCGACGAAGTAATCGTCCCACCGGCGCGCCAGGTCGGTGCGGTGGTAGGCAAGCGCCTCGCACCCCATCGTGATCATGTCCGCGGTGATCATCTCCTGCCGATAGGGCAGTACCACTTCCCGCACGTCGGCGCCGGCTCGCACCAGAACGTCCACGGCCGCATCGAAAGTCGTCGTCAGCGCTGGATCGCCGTGCTCGGGGAAGTGCCCCTCACGCACCACCCCGATCCGCACGCCGCTCAGATCCCCGGCCCATTCGGGCACGGCGAACGGCGCCTCGACGCAGTCCGGATCGCTGGGGTGCGCACCCGCGATCACCCCGAGCATGGTGGCGCAGTCCCGTGCGCTGCGGGCCAGCGGCCCGATATGGTCGAGGCTGTAACCCAGTGGCACACAACCGGATTTGGGCACCCGCCCGAAGGTCGGCATCAATCCGCTGACACCGCAGAACGCGGCGGGGATCCGGATGCTGCCTGCGGTGTCGGTGCCGATCCCGGCCAGGAACATCCCGGTCGCGACGCCGATCCCGGTGCCCGAACTGGACCCGCCCGGCCACGTCGCCGGGTCCCACGGATTTCGCGGGACCGGAAAGGGTTTGGTGGTGTCGGGCATACCGCAGGCGAATTCCATCGTGGTGGTCTTGCCGGTCAGCACCGCACCGGCCGCCTTCAGCCGCGCGACGACCGGCGCGTCCTTGCCCGCGCCCCACGCCCGGTCCAGAACCACGCTCTGCGCCGTCGTAGGCCCCTCGGCCATGGCGAGAATATCCTTGACGCCCACCGGGATTCCGTGCAGCGGGCCGCGGTCACGCCCGGCGGCGAGGTCGGCGTCCGCCTCGGCGGCCCGCTCGAGGGCGTACTCGTCGAACCGGGTCAGATACGCGCCCACGGTGCCGTCGAACTCATCGGCAGCGGCGATCGCGGCGCGGGTCAGGGCGACCGAGGTCGTGGTTCCGGCGCGCAATGCCGCGGCCGCGTCGGTCAGGGTGAGTGGTAGGTCGGTCATCTCAGTTCCCTACTGCTGGCGCGCGAAACGAATCGGAATCGTTCCCCGCGGGTGTGGATGAAGGCGACGTCGAACGGGCGGCCGTCGAGGTCGTAGATGATCTGTTCCATCGAGATCAGGGGCGTCCCCTCGCGCACGCCCAGCGCCGCCGCCAGCGGCGCGTCGGCCGGTTCGCAGTCGATCACGAATTCCGAATCCGACAGCGCCACACCGGCATCGGCGAGAAGCTGATACCAGTCGGAGACGAACGGTGTGTCCCGCAGCGCGATCGCCTCGGGGCAGCGCACGTAATTCGTCGCCAGGGCCAGCGGCTCGTCCTCGTGCAGCGCGAGGTACTCGAGCCGCAGACACGGTGTGCCCGGCGCGATTTCGAGCCGTTCGGCGATGGCGCCCGGGGCCGGGACCATCGACCGATCCAGCACGCGCGGGCGCATCCGGTGGTTGAACATGCTGCCCATGGCGGGCTTCATGACACCGTGCGCCTCCGGGAGCGACGTGGTCACCGGTTCCAGCACGGCGTGCGTGCCGATTCCCTGCGTCCGTTCGATCAGCCCCTCGGTGCGCAGCAGCGCCAGCGCGGCCCGCACGGTCGCCCGCGACACCCGGTACGCGGTCATCAGCTCGATCTCACTCGGCAGCTGCCCGCGCTCGTACCCACCGCCACGCACCGTGGCTCGCAATATGTCCCGCAGCCGACGCACATCGTGGGCCCGCTGCCCTCCGGCCGCAGTCCGCATACCCCCGGACGGTAAGCAACCGCCGTTGCCGAGCGATCTCCCCTCTGTCACCGGGGTGTTACAGGTATGCACGATCATCTCCGCACCCCTCCGGCAACCGCGGCCGGCCGCTCATGCCGCCACCGCCGCTGCCCGGCTGACCGCCTCCTGGGCCCCGTCATCGCGCCACCTCCAATGCGGGTTGTGGGGTATTGGCGACCGCTGGCATGCCCAGGGGCACAGCACCTTTCGGTGGCCGCCAGGCGTTGGGTTTGCAGGCGTCCCGGCAGGCGCCCTCGGTCGAGCAGCACAGTGAGCACACGGTGCCGCCGTGGAACGGACAGGTGGCCATGTCGACCGCGTCGTAGCTGCCCGCGCACACCGAGCACGCAAGTTCGCCGTCGTGCTCGGGCAACTCGGACATCCGCGCGATGTACCAGCGGCCCTTGGTCGCCCAGGCGATCAGCGGCGGAAGTACCAGTGCCAGAACCAATGCCACGAACGGTGACAGGGCCGCGGCCGTGGACCCGAACGCGCCGTAGTAGGCGATCATCGACACCGCGCCCGCGATCACCATGGATCCGAAGCCGACCGGGTTCACGTTGTACAGGTGCGCGCGGTGGAAGACCAATTGCGGCGGAACGAGTTTCAGCCAGCGCTTGTTGATCACCAGATCCGCGACCATGGCCGCGATCCAGGCGATGCCGATGTTGGAGTACCAGGCCAGCACCTCGACGATGTGGTCGAAGATGCCGATCTCCATCAGTACCAGTGACAGACCGACCTGCAGGAAGACCCAGGCCGCGCGGCCCGGATGCCGATGCAGCAGCCGGGAGAAGAAGTTCGACCACGACAGCGAGCCCGAGTACGTGTTCATGATGTTGATCTTGATCTGGGACAGCAGCACCAGAGTTCCCGCCAGGATCAGCGCGCTGGTGTGATTCCCGGTGACCCGCTCGTACACGGTGGTGAACAGATCGACCGGCACGCCGACCTGTCCCGGGCTCAGCGTGGTCGAGGCGTAGCCGACCAGCAGTGTGGAGGCGAAGAAGATTCCCATCGCGAACAGCGCGAATCCCGGTCCGCCGAACAACACCGCCAGTCGCCAGCGGGCCCGCCCGCCGCGCTGCGGATCGGGCATCAGCCGCAGATAGTCGCCCTGCTCCCCGACCTGCGCGGCCAGCGACAATTGCGCGGCGGCGATGGCGAAGATCGCCAGTACCGACATCCCGGCCACACCGGCCGGGCCCACGCTGGCCGGATGCACCATATGCGTTCCGGCATCCGGTGCGGTGGCCGCGCTGCCCAGGGCGAGCCCGATCAGCGCGATCCACAGCGGCCAGGTCCACGCCTGGAATTTGGCGCTGAACGACATGCCGTAGAGGGTCAGCGGAATCATCACCACCGCCACCGCGACATAGGACAGGTGGATGTCCAGCCCGGTCAGCGCCGTCACCGCCTGGGCCATGATCGCGCCCTCGTAGGCGAGGAAGATGAGAGTGTAGGTCGCGTAGACCAGTGAGGTCACCGTCGAGCCCAGATATCCGAAACCCGAACCGCGCGTGAGTAAGTCGATATCGATATGACCCCGGGCGATGGCGAACGCGATCACGATCGTCAGTGGCACGGTCACCACCGCGGCCAGGCCGAAACCGATCAGCGCGTTGCCGAACCCGAACGAGTCGACGAACGCCGCGTCCAATGCGTAGCCGGCCATCGCGGATATCCCGACCAAACAGGACAGGAACACCATCCACGGTGACCATTTGCGGAATGCGGCCGGTGTGTACCGCAGGGAGTAGTCCTCCATTTTGGGGTTGTCGGTGAAGCCCATCGGTCGATCCCTTCGCTGTGCTGGATCGACCGTCCCAACCCCGTATTTCCACCCCGTATCCACTTCTGTTGCGCCTCGTTACGCCACCCGCGCCCCCGCTACTCCCCCACGGACCAGCTTCTTTCCGAATTCCCCCGGCACTTACGCCGCGAACTCCCCCGATCCGCCGCCACAACCGGAACGAGCCAACGGATCCGGCGATTCACGAGACGGTTGCCGGCTACCGGCAGTGCGAACCTCCGGCAACGATGCGATGTCACCGATTACACCGACCGCACACCGGATGTGCTGCATGCCTGGACTGATCGTTTCCGCGATCCGGTCCCGCCCGCGCGGCCCCCACGAGGCAGCAGGCCGGGCGGCCCGCTCCGCCGCGCGGAAATACGCGATCGATTCCTCGGTCTGCACGAAAAGCTCGACCGGCCGACCGTTGTGCAACAGCGATTCGCGGTAGGGCGCGGGCGGGGCCGGGAGCAGGACGGTGATGTCCAGATCCGAAGTCGGCGTGGTGGTTCCGAGAGCGGTGCTGCCGCCGAGCCAGGCGGCACGGGCCTGCGGGAATCGGTCGAGCACCAGGCGGCGGGCGATATCGGAGGGGTCGATGCGCATCCGGCCATCGTGGCATCGAACGGAATCGGCGGTGGGACTGTCGGATTCACAGGGCCCGGGGGCCGGAGTCGGTGAATGGTCCCAGTGCTGCCGGTTCGCCTGGAATCGGCGGGCGGGGCACGTTACCGTGGCAGCGGGCGAGGCGAATGGGTGCAGAATTCGCCTCGCCCACTCGTAAATCGCTGTTGCCCTGACGATCTCGATGCTCGGCCGCGCTCAGCTCCCTCGCGCGGCCGACGCGTCGGCTCGTCCCGACGCGGCTACCCGCCTCTCACGCCGCCGGGCGCGACAGCGGCCGAGAAGCAGCCGGG
>CBJNFW010000351.1:0-8109 GCA_966435935.1 uncultured Nocardia sp. | reverse complement strand
GTTCGCGGTAGTTCCGAGAAGGCAGCACAACCTCCAACCGGCCGCCGATATCGAGCACAGCCTTGGCGAACACCGAATCAGCGCCCCGCGCAATGCAACTCACGCCGGTCACCTCGGCGGCGTCGCCGGTCGCGGTGATCTGGCGGACAATCTCTCCGTACACCAGCGGCACGGTGTCCGCGGTGAGGTTCATGTGCCCGGTCATGCCGATTCGCACGGCTCGACTCCTCTACGTCGTTGCACCAACCATGGGCCGGATGCGGTCGCGTAGTTCCGCGACCTGTCCGACCTGCGCCAGCTGCCCGGTCCGGTCGTACACCTTCTGAAGTTTCTTGCGCACCCGGTCGGAACTGGTCTTGCCGACCGTATCCAACGGCGTCGAAACCGAGCCGACACGCCTCCTCGTACTCACCGCCGATCATGCGGGCCTCTACGATCCCCAGCTGATCGAGAGCCGAGCTGCGCAACCGTTCCGGCCGCCGCGCGCCGACAGCGCGACCGATCGAGTCGGCCGCCCCGTCGGCGAACGTGGAGTCCCGGCGCGCGATATCCAGTAACCGCCCACCCAATGGTGCCGGCCAGCTCGGCGGAGTCGAAGTAGTTGATCCAGTACGGATCCGACGCCGGATCGGAGTTGCCGAATTCATCGAACGCTTTGCCGCACGCCCGGCGGAACGCGGACGGCCGCCCGAGCTTGCTGTACGCCCACGCCTCCCGCGTATAGAGCATGGCTCGCACTGTCGGAGTCGATCGGGGCGCGAACCGGTCCTGAGCGATCCGGATCAGCTCGAGGGCGTCGGTGGCGCGCTGCCGGTCCAGTTCGGCGCGCTCGGGGCCGGTGCCGTAGTTGTCCAGCGACCCAGATCCCGGCCTGGTGGAGGCAACCATCGTCACACCGGGCACCTACCCGTTCATCGTCCGGATTTCCACCCTCGGTGCCCGCCGACGGATAGGCCGCTGCTCACGGCTTGAACGTGCACCCGTGCTCGCTAGCGTGCGCGCACGGTGGCACGGATCTTCTCACGACAGCCGGGGTGCGAGCATGAGGCCGGCACCGAAGCGCGACAGACTCGCAAACGGTTGCGATGCAACAGAATTGGCCACCACCGGAACACATCGGGCATTCATATCGCCGAAACATGTCACATCGCAGCGAGTTCGAGGAACGCGAACCGGCCGGGTGGATTCAGCGTCCTCCTCCACCCGGCCGGTTCGCGGAGATTACTACAGGCTCAGGACCGTCGCGGCGGCCGTGCCGGGCGCGCCGTACACCTGGGCATAGCCGACACGGGGGTTACCGGGGACCTGGCGGTCCCCGGCGGTGCCGCGCAACTGCTGGACCAGTTCGTAGACCTGGCGGATGCCCGACGCGCCGATCGGCTCGCCGTTGGCGATGAGGCCGCCGTCGGTGTTCACCGGGAGGCGGCCGCCGATCTCGGTGGCGCCCTCGGCGAGCAGCTTCTCCTGCTCGCCGTCGGCGCCGAACCCGTTCTCCGCCATGTGGATCAGCTCCGCACCGGCGTCGGTGTCCTGCAACTGGATGACATCGACGTCCTCGGGGCCGATTCCGGCCGCCTCGAAGGCCGCCCGGGAGGCGTACACCGTGGGCGAGACGTCCTCGTCGATGGCCGCCCAGGTGCTGTGCACCTCGTACGCGCCGTAACGTCGCGTGCGAATGGCGGTGGAGCGCAGGTAGATCGGGTTCGAGGTGTACTTGCGCGCCAGATCGCCGCGGCACATGATCACCGCGGCCGCGCCCTCGTCGGGCGAGCAGAACATGTACTGCGTGAGCGGATAGTTCAGCATCGTCGACTCGAGAATCTCGTCCTCCGGAATCGGCTTGCGCCGGAAGGCGTTCGGATTCAGCGCGCCGTTGCGGAAGTTCTTCGCGGCGATCTTGGCCAGGGTGCGCTGGGAGATGCCGTGATCCTGGAGGTAGCGATTGGCCTTGATGCCGAAGAACTTCGTGGTGACGAACTGCCCGTTCTCCGCGTACCAGGCGGGCAGCCCGAGCTTGGCCGGATCGTCGGTGAACGCACCGCGCGGGTGTTTGTCCATGCCGACCGCGATGCCGATGTCGTAGCGTCCCGAGCGAATCGCCTCGGCGGTCTGCTCGATCGAACTGGCCGCTGTGGCACAGGCATTGAACACATTGGTGAACGGAATGCCGGTCAGCCCGACCAGCCGGGTGACCGCGTCGGGATTGCTGACCTCGTAACTTCCGCCGAAGCCGAACTGGATGTCCTTCCATTCGGCGCCCGCGTCGGTGAGCGCGAGCTGGATCGCCTCGGCCCCCATCTCGATGGCTGTTTTGGCGAACCGGCCGAACGGGTGCAGGCCGACGCCGATGATGGCAACGTCGTTCATGTCAGGCTCCTTCAGGCCGGCTGGAATGCGATGGTCACGACCTCTTCGCCGCTGTCGTCGACGTAGAGCGGCACGAAGGTCAGCTCGAGCTCCATACCGGGTTTCAATGCGTCCGGATCGGCGGTGGTCAGCCGGGTCTCCACGCGCACCTGATCGCCCAGCTGGACCAGGCCGATGCCGAACGGCTCGAAGGTCTCGGCGGTCTCCTTGCCCGCGTAGGGCAGTTTGGGAACGAAACCCTGTGTCGTCCAAGCGATCAGCGTGCCGCGGGTGGGCAGCAGCACTTCGGACATGTCCGGGCCGCTGCAGCGCGGGCAGCGGGACTGCCGCGGCCACGTCACCGCACTGCACGCACCGCACCGGGTGCCGACGAGCTGTGCATTGTCCGCGGGCCACGTGGATGCTTCGGGCGCGAGCGCCTTGGCCATGTGCCGTCCTCCGTCTGTCGTTCATCCGCGTCGTCGTGCGGGCCTGCGGATCAGTAGCCCGCTGGCGCGAATGGAAATCTGATTCTCATTTAATGTATACGTCATTTCCGTTGCTGTGAACATCCGGACGGTCACGAGGAGAAAGCAGGCGATCCGCCGCGGCGTAGACATCACAGGTTCCGGCGGCGACCTCGGCCGCGAGCCGGTCCAGTGCGGGATCGCCGCGCAACCGGCTCTGCGCCAGCGACAGGATCTGCGCCCGCGCACGGGCACCGCGACGCATCCCGGTATCCGCGCGATGGTGCGCGTCGATCGCCTCGGCCAAATCTGCGATTCCGGTGTTCCGCGCGGCGACCGCGGTCAGAATCGGCACCGAGACCTCTTGACGCAGATCGCGCACGGTCTGTTTCGCGCCGTCCCGATCGGCCTTGTTCACCACGAGAATGTCCGCGACCTCCAGCAGACCCGCCTTTGCCGCCTGAACCGCGTCTCCCGCACCGGGATTCAGGATCACCAAGGTGGGATCGGCGACCGCGGCGATCTCGATCTCGGACTGCCCGACCCCGACCGTCTCCAGCAGGATCAGCTCGTATCCCAGCGCACCCAGCAGCGTGATCGCCGCGGGAACCGCCGCGGCCAGCCCGCCCAGATGCCCGCGAGTGGCTACCGAGCGGATCAGCACACCCGGATCGTCGATGTGCTGCGCCATCCGGATCCGGTCCCCCAGCAGCGCGCCGCCGCTGTACGGCGAGGAGGGGTCCACCGCCAGCACCGCGACCCGCAGGCCGCGTTCGCGGTAGGTCGCGACCAGCGCCGCGATCGTGGTCGATTTGCCCGCGCCGGGCGGCCCGGTCACGCCGACCACCCGCACCGGCGCGCACTGTCCCAGCTGCGCGAGAACCTCTGCCCGCCGGTCACTTTCGACCAGGCTCAGCAGCCGCCCCGCGGCCCGCAACGATCCCGTGCGGGCCGCATCGATGAGTTCGGCAACCGTCTGCATACGCTACCGCCGCCGCCTCACGGCGCGGGTACCTCGATCACCGTCGCCGAACCCATGCCGCCGCCCGCGCACATCGCCGCGATACCGAATCCACCACCGCGACGGCGCAATTCGTGCACCAGCGTGACGATCATCCGGGCGCCCGAGGCCGCCACCGGATGTCCGAGCGAGCAGCCGCTGCCGCTGAAGTTCACCGCGTCCGGATCCAGATCCAGTGCGCGGATCGCCGCCACCGGGACCGAGGCGAACGCCTCGTTGATCTCGAACAGCTTCACCGCCGACAGCGAAATACCCGCCTTGGCAACGGCTTTGGTGATCGCCTCGATCGGAGCCAGGCCGGTCACCGCCGGATCGACCCCGACCGACGCCCAGGACCGGATGACGCCCAGTGCGGGCAATCCGAGGCTGTCGCTGGCCACCGCCAAGGCCGCGGCACCGTCGTTGGAACCCGAGGCGTTACCCGCGGTGATGCTGAATCCCTCGATCTCCGGGTGCAGCACCTTCAATCCGGACAGCTTCTCCAGGCTGGTGTCCCGGCGCGGATGCTCGTCCACCTCGAACAGCCCGTGCGGGGTCTCGATCGGGACGATCTCCTCCTTGAACCGGCCCTGATCGATCGCCGCGATCGCGTTGCGATGCGAGCGCAGCGCCCATTCGTCCATATCCGCGCGGGTGAGTCCCGCCTTGACCGCGGTGTTCCAGCCGACGGTGATGGACATGTCCAGCGTCGGCGCGTCGGGACGTTCGGGATGCGAGGGCGAGACCCACGGATCGATCCACTCGTCCTCGCCGGCCTTCCACCGGGCCCGCGGCGCGGTCGACTCGGAATTGACCCCACCGGCGATGACCAGGTCGTTCATTCCGGCCCGGATCCCCGCCGCGGCGGTCTGCACCGCCGACATCCCGGCCGCGCAGTGCCGGTTCAGCGCCATGCCCGAGGCCGGAGTCAACCCGGCGGTGATCGCCGCGTGCCGCGCGAGGACGCCGCCGCCGTAGCGGCCCTCGCCGAGGATCACGTCCTCGACGCGGTCCGCATCGATCTCCCCGGCGACGGCGGACACCACATGATTGGCGAGGTCGAACGCGTTGGTATCGCGCAGGGTGCCTTTGCGGGCGGTCCCGATCGGGGCGCGCAGCGCGGACACGATGACGGCTTCAGGCATGAGTGTTCTCCAATTCGGCGACCAAGGTGCGGCGCACCAGTTTTCCGGTTTCTGTCTTGGGCAGCTCGGCCCGGAACACGATGGTGTCCGGGGTCTTGGACGAGCGCAGCCGCGAGCGCACCCATCCCTTGATCTCCTCGGGGTCGCCCGCGCCGACCAGCACGGCCACCAGGCGCTGCCCCCACTCCGGGTCCGGCACGCCGATCACCGCGGCCTCGCGGATGTCCGGATGATCCAGCAGGACGTCCTCGATCTCGGCGGGTGCGATGTTCTCCCCGCCGCGGATGATGGTGTCATCGGCGCGGCCCTCGATGAACAGGTAGCCCTCGGCGTCCAGGCGGCCCAGATCGCGGGTCGGGAACCAGCCCTCGGCGTCGAGTGCGCTGCGGCCGCCGTACTCCCCGGAGATCTGCTCACCTCGCACGAACACCAGACCCGACTCGCCCGCCGGAACGGGATCGCCCGTCTCACTGCGGATCTCGACCTCGATACCGGGAAGCGCGCGCCCGACCGAGCCGAGCCGGTCCCGCACGGCCGGATCCTGCGAGGCGAACGCCTCGCGGTGGTCCTCGGGACCGAGCACCGCCACCGAGGAGGCGGTCTCGGTGAGCCCGTAGGCATTGACGAATCCGGTGTCGGGAAACACCTTCAGGGCACGTTCGAGTACCGGACGCGGGGTGCGCGAACCACCGTAGGCCAGGCTGGCCAGTCCGGGAGTGGCCGCGTCGTCCCCGTCGACGGCCGCGACGATGCGGGCGAGCATGGTGGGCACCAGCATCGCGTGAGTGATCTTCTCCTCGCGCACCGTGGCCAGCCAGCGCTCGGCGTCGAAGGCGGGCAGGTAGACCACCCGGCGGCCGGAATACAGATTCGACAGCAGGTTCGTCAGGCCCGCGATGTGATAGGGCGGCACCGACACCAGCGAGGCGTGCCCGGGCTCGGAGCCGCCGAACTCCATGGTGTTGAACAGATACGCCATCAGGTGCCGATGCCGCAGCAGCGCGGCCTTGGGCTCGGAGGTGGTGCCGCTGGTGTAGATGATCGCGGCCACGGCGTTCTCGTCCCAGGGCGCGTCGGCCTCGGACTCCCGCGCCGGCAGTTCGCCCTCGACCAGTGCGTCCAGATCCTCCTGGCGCAGGACCAGCGCACCGGGATGTTTGTCCAGCAGCGCCGAGAGCTGCTGTTCGCCGAGGCGGTAGTTGAGCGGGACGAACGGCACCCCGGCCAGGGCCGCGCCGAACAGCGCTACCGGATAGGCCAGATGGCTCGAGCCCAGGTAGAGCACCGCGGGGCGGTCCCGTACCCGATCCGCGAGCCGCCGGGCGTAGGAACGCAACTCTCGCGCGCTCATCGAGCGGCCCCCGACCGTGATCACCGGCCGGGGCCCCGGTTCCGTGGCTTCCGTCTCCGCCGAAACGGCCATGTCTAGGATCATGCTGATGTTCATGAGAACATTATTCTCGCAGTCAGAGAGTAGTGATTTCAAGAGAGGGTAACGACATGCAGATCAGTGGAAGCTCGGCGATCGTGGTCGGCGGCACCGGTGGCCTGGGCGAGGCGACCGTGCGGCGGTTACACGCGGCCGGAGCGAAAGTCGTTGTCGCCGACGTCGCCGACGACAAGGGCAAGGAGCTGGCCACCGAGCTCGGCATCCGTTACGTGCACACCGACGCCACCGACGAGGATTCGGTGCTCGCGGCCATCGCGGAGGCCGAATCGCTGGGGCCGCTTCGCATTTCGGTCGACACCCACGGCGGGCCGGCCAGCGGCGGACGACTGGTCGGCAAGGACGGCTCGCCGCTGGCGCTGGAGGGATTCCGCACCACCATCGAGTTCTATCTCACCGCGGTGTTCAACGTCCTGCGGCTGACCGCGGCGGCGATCGCCCGGACCGAACCGCTCGAGGAGGGCGGACGCGGCGTGATCGTGAACACCGCATCGATCGCCGGCTACGAGGGCCAGATCGGGCAGTTGCCGTACTCCGCGGCCAAGGGTGGCGTGCTGGGCATGACCCTGGTCGCCGCCCGCGATCTGTCGCCGCTGGGCATCCGCGTGGTGACCATCGCCCCGGGCACGGTCAACACGCCCGCCTACGGCAAGGCCGCCGACCAGCTCGAACAGTACTGGGGCCCGCAGGTGCCCTTCCCCAAGCGGATGGGCCGCTCCACCGAGTACGCCCAGCTCGCGCAGTCGATCATCGAGAACGACTACCTCAACGGGGAGACCATCCGGCTCGACGGCGCGCTGCGCTTCCCGCCGAAGTGAGCGTCATCCGATCCGGCACCCGAGGCCCCGGCGACGGCCGGGGCCCGGGCGGGCCGCTCGCGGGCAAGGTGGCTTTCGTCGCGGGCGCGAGCCGGGGAATCGGCGCGGCCATCGCCGAGGGCCTCGCGGCGGCCGGAGCGTGCGTGGCCGTCGCCGCGCGCTCGGAGACCGAGGGCCGGCTGCCCGGCACGATCGGCGCGGTCGCGGCACGGATCGAGGCCGCGGGCGGGCGGGCACTGCCGGTGCCGTGCGACGTGTCCAGCGAGGAGTCGGTCGAAAAGGCCGTCAGTGCAACGGTTTCCGCGTTCGGCGGGATCGACGTCCTGATCGCCAACGCCGGTGTGCTGTGGATGGGGCCGATCGAGACGACGCCGTTACAGCGCTGGCAGCGGTGCCTGGATGTCAATGTGACCGGGGTGTTCCTGGTGACCAAGGCCGTCATCCCGCATCTGCGGGCGCGCGGGGGCGGATCGCTGGTCGCGATCACCACCACCGGTGTGGACATGATCGATCGCGGCGCGAACGCCTACTGGGTGTCCAAGGCCGCGGCCGAACGCCTCTACCTGGGCCTGGCATCGGACCTCCGAGGCGACAACATCGCGGTGAACTGCCTGAGTCCGTCGCGGGTCGTGCTGACCGAGGGATGGCAGGCCGCGGGCGGTGGCCGGGAGATCCCGGAGAACATGATCGAACCTCCGGAGACGATCGCTCGCGCGGCCGTTCTGCTGGCGGGACAGGATTCCTCCGGCATCACCGGAACCGTGCAGCGTTCGGAATCGCTTGTCCCGCAAAGCTGATCGGCGCGGGGGGGGGGAAAACACCCAAAAAGAGGGAGGACGAGGAGGGCGCCCCAGGAGAAAAAAGAGGGGACCCCAACCCCCCCCCC
>CBJNFW010000350.1:0-8151 GCA_966435935.1 uncultured Nocardia sp. | reverse complement strand
ATTCCGGGTGGGTCGGCGGCTCGCCCTGGGCGCCGAAGTCGTTCGGCGTGCGGACGAGGCCCTGGCCGAAGTGCCAGCCCCAGACGCGGTTGACCAGCACCCGCGCCGTGAGCGGGTTGTCCGGCCCGGTCAGCCAGCGGGCCTGCTCGGGCCGGTCGGTCAGGTAGAACCAGGTGAGCACGGCCAGAGCCAGCGCGGGCACGCCCTCGACCAGGAACATGAACCGCCAGCCGCTCAGCCCGAATACGCCTTCGCCGTACTGGATCACCAGACTCGACAGCGTCGAGCCGACCGCCGTGGAGATGGGCACCGCCACCATGAACATCGCGACGATCCGGGCACGATAGCGCTGCGGGAACCAGTAGGTCAGATACAGCAGGATGCCGGGAAAGAATCCGGCCTCCGCCACGCCGAGCAGGAACCGCAGCACGATCAGCACGGTGGCGTTCGGCACGAACACCATCGCGGTCGCGATCACGCCCCAGCTGAGCATGATTCGCGCCATCCAGCGCCGCGCGCCGAACCGGTGCAGCGCCAGATTACTCGGCACCTCGAGCACCAGATAACCGAGAAAGAAGATGCCCGAGGCGAATCCGAACACCGTCTCGGACAGGGCGAGATCGTGTTTCATCCCGCTGGGACCGGCGAAACCGATGTTCACCCGGTCCAGATAGTTCACGAAATACAGCAGACCCAGGAACGGCACCAGGCGCAGACCGACCTTGCGCAGCGTGGTCCGGGAGACATCGGCGGCTTCGAACACTTGCGTACTGTCGTGTCCGCAATGCCGGATGTCAAGGCGCGCGGGGTCATCCGGCCGGGTAGACCGCGATCTCGACGAGGTTGCCGTCCAGGTCGCGGCAGTAGTGCGAGATCATCTCCCCCAGCGCGCCGACCTTGACCACGGGCCCCTCGGTGATCTCCACGCCGCACGCGGTGAGCTGTCCGTGCACCTGTTCGGGAGTGGCGGCGGTGACGAAGCACAGGTCCGCCGACCCGGCCGCGGCCACCGCACCGGTCAGCCACGCCGGATCGTCCGCGGCCATCGCCACCGGCCGCAGATTGATCTTCTGCTGCCCGAATACCAGCGCGGTCCGTCCGGCCGTGCCGAACGTCTCCACCCGCATTCCCAGCACCCGTTCGTACCAGGCGGCAGTCGCCGCGACGTCCCGGCAGTTCAGGACGATGTGGTCGAAGCGTTCGACGGCAAATCCCATGTGCCGCAGGGTACTCCACCTCGGACGAGTCGATTCCGGTGCAGATGCGCGCCTTGTCCGCCGAGACCGATCGCGCCGTCCGGGCGGCCACCCTCGCCCTCCTCGACGAGGTCGGGTACGCGGGCCTGCGGGTACAGGACGTGGCCACCCGCGCGGGCGTCGGCAAGGCCGCGCTCTACCGGCGATGGCCGTCCAAGGCCGCGCTGGCGATGCACCACCTGATCGGCGATCTGGCTCCCCGGACGTATCGCGACACCGGCAGCCTGCGCGGCGACCTGCGCGAGGTGGCCGCGGACTTCGTCGCCCGGATGGCGAACCCCCGGGTGCGGGCAGTCCTGCCGGAAATCTTCGCGGATCTGCTGCACGAACAAGCGCTGCAGAGCGTTTTCGAGGAGGTCTGCCTCCGCCCCGAGCAGGACCTCGTCCGGCGGACCGCCGAACGCGCGGTCGAACGCGGCGAACTCACCACCGTCCCGGACGTGCGCTGGGCGCACGCGCAGTTCTCCGGCCCGGTGTTCCTGTGGCTGTACCTGCTCGGCGGTCACGGCGACGCCGCGCTGATCGACCGGGTCGCGGACGCGGTGTACGCGACCTGGATCAACGAAGGGAAGTAGATATGAACGGCTGGCTGTGGGCGGGACAGATCATTCTGGCCGCCGCATTCGTCCTCGGCGGTGGCGTGAAGATCGTGCTGCCGAAGGACAAACTGCGGCCGATGATGCCCTGGGTCGAGGACATGTCGGCCAGCGCCGTGCGCGGAATCGGCGCGATCGAGGTGATCGGCGGGGCCGGGGTCGTACTGCCCTGGGCGACCGGGATCGCCATGATCCTTACCCCGATCGCGGCGGTCGGTCTGGCGCTGGTCATGGTCGGCGGATTCGTCACCCACGCCCGGCGCGCCGAATGGTCGCGCACGCCGTCCAATCTCGTACTGTTCGTCATCGCCGTGCTGGTGGCGATCGGCCGGTTCTGATCTCCGGGGGCGGACCCGCACCCGCGGCCCGCCCCGCTCAGATCTGCTTGCGGTGCGGCACGAACTCGAGGGTCAGCAGCGCCACGGCCGTGAACACGATCTCGCGCCAGCGGATCAGCACGAAGCGCTGATTGCCGAAGGAGTTGAACTTGCGCAGGAACCGGTACAGCGATTCGAGCCGGATCATCGGGTCCAGCACGCGGGCGAGCAGATACAGCGCCTGGCGCGTGCGGGTCCGCTCCTTGTCGCTGTACAACTCCGGGAACGCGGCGAAGGCCAGCGAAATGCGCCGCACGCCGTGTTCGCGGCCGTAATCGACCAGATCCACGATCATGCGCTCGTCCAGGCCGTTGGGCGCGTCCTTGCGGCGCCACGGCACGTCCAGGCTCAGCTCACTGCCGTGATTGGCCTCGCCGTACCGCTGGAATCCGACGACCCGGCCGTCGCTGTCGCGGGCGATCACCACCAGCATGCCCGGATGCCGGCCGTCCAGCAGATGGTCCAGGATCATCGAGAACCCGCGGGTCTGGCGGCCGTGATGCCATTCGTCGACGATCGCGAACAGGGTCCGGCGCAGCGATTCGCTCAGCTCCCGCTCGGGCAGGATCTCGGTGCTCACGCCGAAGTTGCGGGTGCGGCTGACCGCCTGGCGCAGATTGCGGAATTTGCGGCCGACCATATCGAAGCCGTCGACCTCGACGACCACATCGCGGCCGATCGGAATCGAGCGCAGCCCACGATGTTCCGTGGCCCTGGTCCGCCACAGCTCGCATACCTCCGGGCTCGCGCCCAGCACGGCGATCCGCCAGCCGTGTGCCATGGCGAATGCGGAGAACTCCGTGATGAGCGTCCCGAAGACGGCGCGGTCGCCGACCGGATCGCCCGCCACCACCGCGATGCCGAACCGGGTGCGGTAACCGATGGCCGCGGCGGAGGTCGCGTCGAAGAAATAGGATTTGGACGAGTGCAGCGCGAACGGCGCGAGCGGATCGCCCGCCGTCGTGTCGACCAGCGCCGCGATGCGCAGCTGATGTTCCGGCTGCGGACGTGAACTCTGCGGCAGCATCATGATGAACCCGGTCGAGGCCAGGAAGACGAACCCGACCGCCGGATGTTCCGCGCGATAGGCGATGTTCGACATGCCGAGCACGATCACCGCGACGGTAACGTGCGGCAGCGTGATCGGTCGCCGCAGATGCAGACCGCGCGCCACGAACAGCCCCGACAGTGAGGCGGCCACGAACCAGCCGCGATCGACGCCCTCGCGCGAGGCTCGGTCCGCCGCGTACACCAGCACGACGCCGACCAGCAGCAGCACCACGATCAGCGGCAGCCGCACGGCTCGGGTGGGAGTGAGGACGACCTGTCGGTAAGTGCGATAACCGGCGACCGCCGAGTTGAGGTCCGCCATGTCACAACCCCCGCCGAGGCAGGAATTCGAGCTGGTGGGCGTGTCGCACGTCCACGAACATCCTCGACATGGTGGTCCTCCCGATGGTCGCGTCCTGACGGATACACTATGCGGAACGCAGGTTCCGGGTCGCTGGACCCCACCAACTCGGCGGCACGGCGGCCCGTACCGCCCGTCGATCCCGGTGTTCCCTCGTCTCGGCCTACCCGCCGATCCGGACATGACTCGGCGGCGCAGTCGTATGCGCGTCTGAATAACCGATACCGCGAGAAACTTGTTCCCCGCAATAGGTTTACGAGATACCCCGCACGGCTATACGAATGCGATTATAAAGCAGCAAATATCGGGCAATCCACCCTTGCCCGAGCAGTCCGCCGACTCGTCTTCGGTACCGCGTAAAACTGGACCGACCAGCGGTTTCAGCAACTTCTCAGGCAGCGCGGCCGATACCGAACAGAGACCGGACCGCCACCCGTCGGCCATCTGCCGAAGCCGCCGACGCGCGCGGTCCCGGCCGCTCGGACGACGCGAGCGAGGGATCCTGTGAACTTCATCTCACAGCTCGTCCGCGATATCGGCTTGCGCGGCGAGGAGATCATCGCCGTGGTCGTCGATCCACGCGCCGAGGGCCGTCATCGGACCGGCGACGAGACTGGCGCCCGGATCGGTCGATCGGCATTCGACCCGAGACGGTGCCCCGCACAGCACGCCCGACACGGTGCGACGTGAGGCGAACCGCTGCCGAGTCGGCTCCCGAGTACAGGCGTTGCGCCGCAGGGGATTCCGACAGAGCCGGTCGGATATCCGAGCCCTGGTACCACGGCCGCATTCGCTCGTGCTGTGCGGTAACATTGCCGGCCGCGTCGGTCGAGGAGGATATGACTACCCGAGGGGTGCGGATTACGCCGCCACCATCTCCGTCGACTCGCTGACCATTTCCGAGCTGACCATTTCCTCTTCGAAAGTTGCATTGCATGGAGCCCACCAGCCAGATCTGGCTCGACTATCCGGTAACGCCTACCGCTCGATGGGGATACGGAAAGCCTGCTCATCAGCGGCTTCACGACATTCTGAATACTCAGCGCGAACAGTATGCCGAACATCTTCACAACATCGTGACGCACGAAGCCGAGCTGAAGACCATACCCCTCTGGGGTAGGTATGTTTCCCGGCCGGCCTGGAATAACGGCTGGTTCGAGGGATTGGATCTGGCCGCTCTGCACATGTTCGTGGCGACACACCGGCCCGCGCGGTATATCGAGATCGGATCCGGTAATTCTACCAAGATCACTCGACATGCCGCACGGAAAAGCGACCTCTCCCTGCATATCACATCGATCGACCCCGCACCACGAGCCGAAATCGACGTGCTCTGTGATGAAGTCATCAGGCAATCAGTCGAGACCATCGACCAGACGCTGTTCGACGACCTCGGCCCGGGCGACATCCTGTTTGTCGACAATTCGCACCGCGTCTTCACCAACTCCGACGCGGTCGTGATCTTGCTCGAAGTCCTGCCCCGCCTGCAACCCGGCGTCCTGATCCACATCCACGACGTCTTCTTGCCCTACGACTACCCGCCAGAATGGAGCGCACGCTTCTATTCCGAGCAGTACCTGCTCGCCGCGTGGCTGCTGGCGGAAGGGCCGCACGTTCGCGTAGAGCTCGCCAATATGTTCGTGAGCCGCGATGAGGAACTCGCAGCAATTCTGAATCCTCTCTGGACCGGTCCGCTGTCCGACGTTCAGCGGCACGGTGGTTCGTTCTGGCTCCGGAAGCTCTGACAAAACCAACCTGACCATCGAGACTGGAACGCCATCAGCGACGTGAGCGGGGCCTCCGCAGCCCGCCCGGAACCGACGAGGGTGATCCTCCGGCACCGAGTCCGCCGTAATGGCGGCCCCGCCGGCTCCGCGGACACTGCGGGATTAGTCATCCGCCCCCTTCGACGGCACCGAGCGGGCCCGAATTCTCACTCGCCGCCGAACACCCGCTCCACGACCGTCTTCGCTCGTCTGGTCACACGCATGTAGTGGTCCAGGAATTCGCTGCCGTCGTCGTTGGGCCAGCCCGCGACCCGCGCGACCGCGGACAGCAGCCTGCCCGGACCCGGAAGTTGGTCGGCGGGTTTGCCGCGGACCAGGACCAGGGCGTTGCGGGCCTTGGTGGCGGTGAGCCAGGCGTCGCGGAGCAGGGCCACGTCGGTGGCGTCCAACAGGTCGGCTTGCTCGATGGCTTCGAGCGATTGCAGGGTGGAGGTGTTGTGCAGGGACTGCACCTCGTGGGCGTGGCGCAGCTGCAAAAGCTGGACCGTCCATTCGATATCGGCCAGACCGCCGCGGCCGAGTTTGGTGTGCGTGGCCGGATTCGCGCCGCGCGGCAGGCGTTCGGAGTCGACGCGGGCCTTGATCCGGCGGATCTCGCGGACCGCGTCGCCCGAGACGCCACCGGCCGGATACCGCACCGCATCGATGACGTGCAGGAATCGCAGTCCCAGCTGCTGATCGCCCGCGACCTGGTGGGCGCGCAACAGGGCCTGCACCTCCCAGGGCTGGGCCCACTGCCGGTAGTAGGCCTCGTAGGCGGCCAGCGTGCGCACCAGGGCCCCGTTCCGCCCCTCGGGCCGCAAACCGGCGTCGACCTGCAGCGGCGGATCGGTGCTCGGCGCACCCAGCAGGCGCTGGACCTGGTCGGCGATGGCGATCGACCATTTCACCGCGACCGTCTCGTCCGCACCGGGACGCGGATCGCAGACGAACAGCACGTCGGCGTCCGAGCCGTAGCCCAGTTCCAGACCGCCGAGGCGGCCCATCCCGATCACGGCGAAGTCCGCGGGCGCCTCGTGCCCCATCTCGGCCTCGCTGGCGCGGATCACCGCGCGCAACGACGCCTCCAGCACCGCCACCCACACCGAGGACAGCGCCGAACACACCTGGGGCACTTCGAGCATGCCCAGCACATCGGCCGAGGCGACGCGGGCCAATTCGTGCCGGCGCAGCGAACGAGCCGTTGCCACAGCGCGTTTGGGATCCTCGTAGCGCGCCGCACCGGAGATGATCCCGCCGCGCACGTCCGCGGCCTTCGGGCTCAGCAGCAGCGGGCCGCTCGGACCGTCGGCGAACATGCGGATCGTCTCGGGCGCGTTGATCAGCAGATCGGGCAGGTAGGCCGAGGAACCCAGCACGATCATCAGCCGCTGCGCGATCGCGCCCTCGTCCCGCAGCTCGCGCAGGAACCAGGTCTGATCGTCCAGGCCCTCGGACACCCGGCGATAGGCCAGCAGTCCCTGATCCGGATTCGGCGTCTCGCCCAGCCATTCCAGCAGCGTCGGCAGCAGCAGCGCCTGGATGCGTCCCTTGCGGCCGATCTCGCCGGTCAGCGCCTTGAGATGGCTCAGGGCGTTCTCGGGGTCCGCGTAGCCGAGCGCGGCGAGCTGGCGGACCGCCGCGGCCGGACTCAGCCGCAACGCGTCGGCGTCCAGGCGCGCGACCGAGTCCAGCAGCGGCCGGTAGAACAACTTCGCGTGCAACCGGCGCACCCGCACCGCGTTGCGCTTGATCTCACTGGCCAGCACCCCGACCGCGTCCTGCCGCCCGTCCGGGCGCATATGCGCCGCTCGGGCCAGCCAGCGCATGCCCTCCTCGTCGTCGAACGCGGGCAGCGTGTGGGTGCGCTTGAGCCGCTGCAATTGCAGCCGATGCTCGAGCAGGCGCAGGAATTCGTACGAGGCGGTGAGATTGGCGGCGTCGTCGCGGCCGACATAACCGCGGTCGGCCAGTGCGGTCAGCGCCTCGACGGTGCCCTGCACGTGCAGCGATTCATCGGCCTTACCGTGCACCAGCTGCAACAACTGCACCGCGAACTCGACATCGCGCAGACTGCCGTGCCCGAGTTTGAGTTCGCGCTCGCGCAGGTCCTCGGGCACCAGATCCTCCACCCGGCGCCGCATCGCCTGCACGTCGGCAACGAAATCGGGCCGCTCCGAGGCGGTCCAGACCATCGGCATCAGCGCGTCGCGATACTGCCCGCCCAACGCCAGATCACCCGTGGCGGGACGATTCTTCAACAGCGCCTGGAACTCCCAGGTGCGCGCCCAGCGCTTGTAGTAGGCGATGTGCGAGTCCAGCGTGCGCACCAGCGCACCCGCCTTGCCCTCGGGGCGCAGGGCCGCGTCCACCTCGAAGAAGGCGCTCGAGGCCACCGACATCATCTCCGCGGCCAACCGGCTCGCGGTGGCGTCGGCGGGTTCGGCGACGAAGACGACATCCACATCGGAAACGTAATTCAGCTCGCGCGCACCGCATTTGCCCATCGCGACCACCGCGAGGCGCACCGGCACCGGTTGTTCCGGGCACACCCGCGCGACCGCGACCGACATCGATCGAACGTGGAATGCGCTGAAAAATGCTGCATTTCCACGCATCCACACGTTTCTCGCGACGAGCGAGGTGCACCTTCGTCACAAGCTTCGCATGACGCACGCCGAGGTGATCGAGCGCGTGCGCACGATGGTGCATCACGCGCGAACGCGATGCGCCGACGTCGAGTTC
>CBJNFW010000349.1:0-8219 GCA_966435935.1 uncultured Nocardia sp. | reverse complement strand
ATCCCCCCACCACAACCCCTCTCGACCCCTGTTTGGGTTTTTCTCTCTCCGGCTGTGGGCGGTCAAGGGACGCACGTGGACCCCCCACAGCCGTTTGCACCGCCACCGTCTCCGATCCGCCCGGCTACCACCGGCGCGGAGACGCTGCCGGCGAAGGACTGCCAACTGCCGTTCGGGGCGCGCTGATGCTCGCGGGGGTCACGAAATAATCTGCGCGTGAGCGCCCACTGGCCCGTTCAGCCTCCCGAACGGCGACACGTTGATGCTCGCAAGGACCACGAAATGATGCGCGCGTGGGGCACACGGGAATGACCGGCCGGTTCAACTTCACAATCGACAACGCGATGGCGCTGGGATCACGACAGCGGTCTGTGGGCGGGGCGGACACCGGAGCGACCGACAGGTTCAACGCTCAGGCGAGTGGGACCGCCCGCCAGTTCCGGGGGGATACACCGAAGGTGCGGCGGAACTGGCGGCTGAAGTATCCGGGGTCGGGAAGCCCGGTGCGACGGGCGATTTCGGCGATCGGTAGATCGGTACCGGACAGCAGTCGGCGGGCCTGATCCATCCGGCGCTGCAGGATCCAGTCCTGCACCGTGCGGCCGGTGCGGCGACGCACCACCGTGGTCAGATAGCCGGGCGTCATGCCGACCGCCCGCGCCACATCGCGCAGCGACAACCGCTCGGCGTAACGTTCGTCGATCACCTCGAACACCTCGGTCAGCAGGGGTTCGCCGCTGCGGCGCACATCACCGACCACGTCGGCGGCCACTCGCGCGAGGTCGATCAGCAGCAGAGTCAGATGCGCACAGGCCGCCTGCCGATATCCTTCCTCCCGCTGCGCCAACTCGGCCTCGATGGCCGCGATCGCGCTGTCCCACAGCGGACGTCGCGCCCGGGGCACGGTGAGCTGCAACAGTCCGTCACGTTCGGCATGCAGGAACGGATACAGCAGCGGGTGCGAGCGCCAGGCCGGCCACGGGGCCGCCGCCTGATCACCCAGCGCGGCCGGATCGAAGAACACTCCGACGCCGGGGCCGATCGTATCGATCATCGCGCCGTCGACGACCTGTCCGGCCGCCACCACATGTACCACTCCGGTCGTGGAGACGTACCACAGCGCCGGAAAGTCATGGATGTGCCGCCGCCGTACGGGCGAGGAGGCGGGGTACCGCATGGTCGACACCGGCGGCGTGGCCGGATCACTCCGATAGTCGTAGACCGGCACACCGCGCTGATGACGCACCACCCGGGTCGTCTCGCTCATGAACCGAAAATAGTCCACTTCCTGCCGACAATCACCCCACTTCCAGGTCTGATCCACGCCCACCATGGATCTCATGAGCGAAAATCGTCCACATTCGGTTCTCCAGTCACACGACTACCTCCCGGCAGCCGGGCACGACGTCCTGCTCCCCGCCTTCGACCTGCTCTCCCGGCTCCTGGGCACCCCCGCACTCCACGACCGCCTCATCGAGCAGGCCGAACTCCGACCGGGACACCGGGTGATCGAAATCGGTTGCGGTACCGGCAATCTCGTTATCAAGGCGGTGCGAGCCCAACCCGCGGCCGAGGTGATCGGCTCCGACCCCGATCCCCGCGCACTGGCCCGCGCCGAACGAAAAGCCCAGGGCCTGACCGGGTTACGCTTCGAGCGGGGCTACGCCCAGAACCTGCCCCACCCCGATGCCGCCTTCGACCGGGTCCTGTCTGCCCTGATGCTGCACCACCTCCCTACCGACATCAAGGCCGCGGCGCTCGCCGAAGCCCGGCGCGTCCTGCGCCCCGGCGGTCGCCTCCATCTGGTGGACGTGGGCGGCGACATCACCCGGGCGAACACCTTCGTGGGTCGCCTACTGCTCCGCAACGGCCACGTCGAGGCCAACCTCGCCCTCCCACACCTCCTGGATGCCGCGGGCTTCGACCACACCCTCATCAGTTCCGAATCCCACCCCCGCATGGGCCACATCGTCTACTACCAGGCAACCCGCCCGGCATAACCGCGACTCCTGTCCGTGAGCGCCGCCCGGCATCACACTCAGCGATCAAGTTTCCGGCGTTCCCGAGCCGCAGCGCGTGCGAGCGCCCAGGCGATATCGGCGATCACGGTGTGGTCGAGGCGATGGGCGGCATCGACAGAGCGGATGGACACCGCTGTGTGCGAATGCGGCGCGACACAGCCGGGAGCGAAGCTCGATGAACGGTTACCAGCGTCGGTCGGCGGGCCGTGCCCGAGGCGGAGTTCGGGCCACCTCGGGCACGGCCGCGGGCGTCACGCGGTCGGGGCGTAACCGACAGGGCGAGTGGTGAAGGTACCTCGCCCCTGCGTTCGGCTGCGCAAACGGGTTGCGTAGCCGAATATTTCGGCCAGCGGGACCTCGGCGGTGACGACCGCGGTACCACCGGTCGTCGTCGAGGCGAGGATACGACCCCGGCGGGCTGCGAGATCTCCGAGCACCACGCCGAGGGTGTCGTCGGGCGTGGTGACGGTGACCTCCACGACCGGCTCCAAGAGGCGTAAGACACTCGCACGCAATGCCTGCCGCAGTGCGAGCCGGCCCGCGGTGCGGAACGCGGCCTCCGAGGAGTCCTGCACATGCGTCGCGCCGTCGGTGAGCGTGACCCGCAGACCCGTCACGGGATGACCGCCGAGCGGGCCCGCGGCGAGCGCATCGCGACACCCGGCCTCGACCGCGCGAACGTATTCGCGTGGCACGTGGCCGCCCGGCACCGTCGAGGAGAACTCGAAACCGGTAGTGCCGCAATCACCCAACGGCACCACATCCAGGACGACGTGCGCGAACTGCCCCGCGCCACCGTCCTGTTTCACGTGCCGGTACAGCAGCCCCGACACCCCGCGCTCCACGGTCTCCCGGTAGGCGACCTGCGGTCTGCCCACCGCGACGGCGATCCCGCGCTCCCGGCGGATCTTCTCCACCGCGACCTCCAGATGCAACTCACCCATCCCCGACAGCAGAACCTGACCGGTTTCGTCATCGGTACGGACGACCAGAGAAGGATCCTCCTCCACGAGTTGGGCCAGGGCCGTCGAGAGTCGCTCGGCCTGGGCACTACCCGCCGCCTCCACCGCCACCGAAACGACGGGTTCGGCCACGATCGGCGGTTCGAGCAGCACCGGCGCTTCGGGAGTGCACAGCGTCGCACCCGCCCGCGCCGATTTCACCCCGACTACCGCGACGATGTCACCGGCCGATGCCCGCATCACCTCCGTTCGCCGATCGGCCTGCACCCGCAGGATCCGGCCGACGCGCTCGGTCCGCCGCGCGGCGGCGTCCAGCACCATGTCACCCTTGCCGAGCGTTCCCGAATACACGCGCAGGTAGGTCAGGCGGCCCGTTGGCGTCGCCTGGACCTTGAACACCAACGCAGCGAAGGGTTCCGCCGGATCGGCGCAGCGCCGGCGCGTCGGGTCACCGGCATCGCACACCGCCGGACGATCCAGCGGTGCGGGCAGATAGTCCACCACCGCATCGAGCAGTGGTTCGACCCCGCGGTCACGGTAGGCCGCCCCGCAGAGCACCACCACGACCTCGCCGCTACAGGTCAGCTCCCGCAACCCCTCGACCAGAGTGTCCGCCGACACTTCGGACTGCACGACATACTCCTCCAGGGCGGCCGGATGCCGTTCGGCCACAAGTTCGCCCAGCTCGGCGCGCCGACGCACCGCCTCGGCGAACAAATCCTCCGGAATCGGCTCCTGCACCAACACACCAGAATCGTCCGCCCACACCAGCGCCCGCATCCGCACCAGATCCACGACTCCGACGAATCCATCCTCCCGGCCGATCGGCAGCTGCACCACGACCGGAATCGGATGCAACCTTCGGCGGATGGAATTCACGGCGGCGTCGAGATCGGCTCCGGCACGGTCCATCTTGTTCACGAAGGCGATTCGCGGCACACCGTATCGATCGGCCCGCCGCCACACCGATTCGCTCTGCGGCTGCACGCCCGCGACCGCATCGAAGACCGCGATGGCGCCGTCCAGCACCCGCAGCGATCGCTCCACCTCATCGGAGAAGTCCACGTGCCCTGGCGTATCGATCAGGTTGAGCCGGTGGCCGCGCCAACCGCAGCTGACGGCCGCGGCGAAAATGGTGATGCCCCGGTCCCGCTCCTGCGGATCGTAATCGGTGACGGTAGTGCCCTCGTGCACCTCGCCACGCCGATGGGTCTCCCCGGCCAGGTACAGCATGCGTTCGGTGACGGTGGTCTTGCCGGCATCGACATGGGCGAGAATGCCCAGATTTCGAACAATGGCCGGGGTGGGTCGAGAAAGGTTGGTACGCATGGTATTCGGTCGTTTCTGCTGATCCGGATCGGGACAGCGCAATTCCCGGACACGAGTGCCCGCGGGCAGCTCGCAAGGACCCGTGACGAGCCTGTGTACAGTCCGGTCCCTCAGTGCCGGCCGCGCAGCCGGCACCGGGGCCGCGAAGACACCAGAATCACCTCGAACCGAGACCGGATGGCGACGGCAGCACAGTGCACGCCTGACATCGCTCCCCTCCTCCGGTCGAGAAACCGCGGAGCATCCCGCACGCGGTGCTATCGAGGTTATCGCCGAGAAATCCTCGGCGAAACCGATTTTCGAGTCCATCGCGCAGTGCGCCATCGTCACAACCTCCCCTTGCTCTTCGAACGATGTGGGCAGGCTACCGAGCCGCACCGACAACAATCACCCCAGCTGACCTGCACATATCTCTCACCTTGGGGATGCCTTCCGAAGTCGCTGTCTGTCGGTGGCCAGGCATAGCTTCGCCGGACAGATCCGATCGACTTGCCAACGGACTCCAGGGGGTTCATCCGTCATGTGCGCCAAGAATTCGTTCAACACCTTGCCGGCGGGCTTCCCCGCCGGACGCGTCGTATCCGCCGAGGGCGGGCGCGGCAGGCCGGTCATGTGGGTGTCCGAGGCGGCCGGGCCCGCGCTCCGGCGATGGTGGGAGCCGATGTTCGACGACCATCCGCAGACCGGCCTGTACCCGCTGCTGCTCGACGAATCCCTCGACATCGACCTGCTGGGCGCCGCGCCGACCGTCGACGTCATCGAACGTGTTCCGGGCGATCAGCTCATCCGGGAGTACTTCGACTACTCGGGTAGCGGATGGCCCGGATTCGCCCCGCCGAAGCGGTTGGCCGTACACCCCGGGTACGCCGCGGCCCGCCTGGCCGCCGAGGGCACCGACACAACTCGGCTCGCATTGGTACCCAGCCTCCGCAGCGCGGACACTCCGGCACTGATCGGCTGGACCGGCGCGATGGACTACACCTGGGACGTCGAGAAGATTTCGGCGGTACTGCGTACCTGGGAGGACAGGTTCGGCGTACGAGTGGTCCGGCTCGGCGGCACCACACTGGAACTATCGGTCGCGGCGCCACCGTCGACCATCTCGGAGGCGCGGCGAATCACCTTGGAGCACGCAGGTTTCTGCCCGAGTATCTGGCAGGAGGAGGTCGCCCTCAACACCTATGCCGCAAGCCTCGTCAAACGCCCGGCTTGGCGATTCCAATGGGCCTGATACTGCAACGACACTCGGGTGGTTCGGTGCTGACGTTCCTGTTGCGTGGTGTTGGATCAGGCTGTGGCGCAGCCGGATTCGTGCCGCGAGGCGGGCTCTGGATTATTGGCCGGACTGGAACCTCACTCACCGCGGACGATGCCGATCGTGTCCAGCCGCGGGGACGCCGGCACTCGGGCGAGCAGCGCAAGCGCCAGCAGACCCGCAGCGGGGTCGATGAAGAAGATCAAACGCCAAGCCCAGTGCGGAGTTCATCATCAGGCACTCCTGAGGCGTTCGCGAAGATGCGCGACCGCGACGGCAAGCCAGAAGGGAGAGACCGGCCTGCGCGAGGAACCATGCGCCGCGTGCGACAACGCCTCCGCCGCACGGCGTAGCGATGGGTGCGGTCAGCCTGCTGCCTTCACTGGGCCGCAAGGCACACTGGTCGGGCGCGTTGCGACGCGCGCAGCCGGAAGCTGCGCGCGTCCCTGACCGGGGCGCCCTGTACGGCGGCACACGGTCCGCAGCGCCCGCCACCTTGGTCTCCCGGCCGCGCTGCTGGAGACGGTCAGGAAGCGCAGCAGGTCCGGGACGGCGGAGGTCTCCCGGCCGCGCCTGCGTGGAGACGGTGGGCGGGAACAGGGGAGGCTCGAGGTGTCAGTCGTCGAAGTCGGTGGAGCGGATGAGCTTGTCCCAGGAGCGGAGTTCGGTGCGGGAACGGTCGAGGTGTTCGATGATCGCGTCGGCCGCGTCGTCGCCCAGCGGCAGACGCAGTGGCGGTTCATCGGCATCCAACGCGGCGAGGATGGCGGCCGCGGCCTTGGCCGGGTCCCCGGGCTCTTGGCCGCTTCCGCCCGGCAGCCCGGAAAGGACGGGGCCCACGGTGTCCTGGTAAACGTCGAGAGCCGCAGAGGGATGCAGTACTGCGGCGTCTGCGAAGCCGGTACGAAACGCACCGGGCTCGACGATCAGTACCCGAATGCCGTGCGGGGCGACCTCGGCGGCCAATGCCTCGGAGAACCCCTCCAGGGCGAACTTCGTGGCGCAGTAGGCGCCGACTCCGGCGAAGGCGAACCGCCCACCCATGCTGCTCATCTGCACGATGACGCCCGAGCCACGGCGGCGCATGTGCGGCAGCACGGCCCGGGTGAGCGCGGCCGGACCGAAGAAATGCAGGTCCATAAGGTCACGCAACTCCGCGTCGGTGGTCTCCTCGACCGCCCCCACCATGCCCCGCCCGGCGTTGTTGACCAGGATATCGATCCGACCGTGCCGGGCTGCCACACCGCCGACCGCAGCCTGGATGCCCCGGACATCGGTGACATCCAGCGATAGCGCCTCGACTTGGTCCGGGTGTGCGGCGACCAGGTCGTCGAGCGGCGCAGTACGGCGGGCAGCGGCGACCACGATGTCGCCCGCAGCCACCGCCGCTTCGGTGATCGCCCGGCCGAACCCACTGCTCGCACCGGTAACCAGCCAGACCTTGTTCACGTTCGTCTCCTTGTGCCAGGTGATCCGCTGTTTCGGCGGTCTGTGAACTACCTTGCCGGGCACACCGGTCGCGTGTCCAAGACCAGCTGTGATAACCACTGGTTATGGACGTTCACGGACGGGACCTGAGGTACTTCGCCGCAGTGGCCGAGGAGCTGCACTTCACCCGCGCGGCGGAGCGGCTGTACGTCTCGCAGCCCGCGCTGAGCAAGCAGATCAGAATGCTGGAGAAACAGGTGGGGGCCGCATTGTTCGAGCGCGACCGGCGCGAAGTGCGCCTCAGCGCGGTTGGTGCAGCGCTGCTGCCGCATGTTCAGCGCATTCTCGCCGAGTGGGACGCAGCCCAGGAGACAGTCGCCCGGGTCGTGGCCGACCGGGCCGCCGTCCTCGTTGTGGGGATGAGTACCAGCCCGGGGCGCGGGGGCGTGCTGCCCGCGATCCGCTCCCGCTTCACCGCCGCACGTCCCGACGCTCGCCTTACACTTCGCCATGTCCCATGGCACGACTCGACCGCCGGGCTCGCCGATGGCACCAGCGACGCGGCGTTCGTCTGGCTACCGCTGCCGAATCACGACCGATACAGGTGGGTGGTGGTCGCCGAGGAACCCCGCCTGGTTGCCATGCCCGATGCTCACCCGCTCGCCGATCGGGAGGTCATCGATTTCACCGACCTGTTGGACGAGCCGTTCCTCGCACTGCCCGACAGCGCCGGTGCGCTGCGGGACTACTGGCTTGCCATCGACGCCCGCGGCGGGAAGCCGGCACTCATCGGCGCGGAGGTGGCGGGCACCGAGGAGACGTACGAGGCGCTCGTCGCCGGTCTCGGCGTGGTCCTGCTGGCGGCCGGGAACGCACCGCTGATCACTCTCGGCGGAGTCGTCACCCGTGCGGTGAGGGGCATCTCGCTCAGCCGCTTCGCCCTGGCCTGGCGCGCCGACGACCACCGCCCGCTGGTGCACGAATACGTTCGTGCGTGTCAGCTGGCGACCGAGACGACGGACTGAGGCGGGGCGCGGCCGCGCGAAGCGCTGGGACCCGCCAGAGGGCCGGATGCCCTTTTACAGCAACAGTTTTCGTTGCGGCGGTCCAGGCCGGGTCGCACTGCCGCCGAGCCGTCTTACCGCCGCCCGCTGCAGATTACAACTCCTGAAATAGCGAAGGCCCCCAGCTGGTGCTGGGGGCCTTCGAAGATTGTTCCGGCGG
>CBJNFW010000348.1:0-8324 GCA_966435935.1 uncultured Nocardia sp. | reverse complement strand
CGCGGCGGCCAGCGCGGTATCGAGCGCCTCGAACAGTCCCGCGCGGACCGGCTCGTGGACCTCGCGGTGTTCCTCCCACCAGTCACGCAGCGCCGCAGCGGTATTCGCTCGGGCGAGGGTCACGGTGGCCTCGGCCTCCGCGAGCGCGGCCGCGGCGGTGTCGCGCTGCTCGATCGCGCGTTGTGCGGCGCGTTCGGCGCGTGAACGCCCGGCGGCCGCGGTGTCCACCAGGGTCAGCGCCTGGCGCACCGCGCGCACGTCGGCGTCGCGCTCCTCGGCGTGACTGCGCACGGTTGTGGTGAGCTGTTCCGCACGCGCCTGCTCGGGCAGCGCGGACCAGCCGATACCGGCTTCCTCGGCGGCCCTGCGCAATTCGTCCTCGCCGCGGGACAGCGCGGCGGTAGCGGATTCGACTGCGGCGCGGGACCTTTCGGTCTCCTCGGCGCGCTGATCGACCGCCTGCTGTGCCTTGGTCGCCTTGTCGCGATGCACCGCCGCGGAGGTCTCCAGCCGGCGCACCGCGTCGGCCAGATCGTCGAGCTGCTGTTTGCCCTCGTAGGCGCTGGAACGCTGGAGCGTCTGGCGATCGGTCAGCGCCTGCTCGTAGCCGCGGTCGGCGGCCTCGGCGCGCTCTTCGGCGGCGGTTCGCTCACCTTCGCGACGCTCCCGCAGCGCCGTCGCGGCGAACAGCGCCGTACTGCCGTGCGTCACCGCGTCGATCCGCCCGCGCACCTGATCGACATCGCTCTTCGCTTGCACCGCAAGATATTTGCGATACACACCCACGAAGGCGCGGGTGGCGGTGTCCGCCTGGACCAAGCCCTCGAGTGTGCGGCCGACTTCCTCCATATCGCTGAACGATCGGGCGGCGTCCAGGATGAGCTGCTCGTCCAGCGGGCGCAGGCCGTCGGTGAGGGCCTGGGACAGGCCGCGCGGGTCGAGGTTCTTGGCCAGCTGCGGGCGGCGCAGGGTCAAGATGAGGTTGATCAGCTGGTCGTAGCGTTGCGCCCCGAGCCCGAACATGCGCGCGTCGATGGCCGCGCGGTAATCCACCGGCCGATCGGTGAGCGCGTCGGTGCCGATCTGTTCGGCGAGCTGTTTGCGCGTGAGCGGCCGGTCGTCCGGGCCGATCAGCGAGAAGTCGACACCCACCCGGCCGTCGGCGACGAAATACCAGCGGGTCACCTTGTCCGAGGAGCGGGTCGCGCGCATGCCGATCCCGACGGTGACCACCTCGGGATCCTCGCGTCGGCCGCGGGCGAACTCCATCCACACGTACGAGTAGGCCGATTCCTGCTTGCGGTACAACAGGTTCGATTTCATCGTGCGTTCCTCGCCCGCGAACGGGTTGAGCCGGCGCGGTTCGATCCGGCCGTCGAACACGAAGGGGAACAGCACTTCCAGGCCCTTGGTCTTGCCGGACCCGTTGGGACCGCGCAATACCAGCCGCCCATCGGCGAAGCAGAACTCCTGATCGCGGTAGTCCCAGAGGTTGATGATGCCCGCCCGGGTGGGCACGAATCGGACGCCGCCGTGGATGAGATCCATCAACTCCCCTTCTGTGCCGGATAGGCGTGATCGCCGAGAGCCGTCGCGGAGGCGAACAGTTCGCTCTTGGCGCGCGTGCGGACCGTGACCACCGCGCCGCGGTAACGGGCGAGGGCGGGCAGGATCAACAGGACCGGTTCGGAAACCATTGCGCTGGAGTCCCTCTCGTCCTCGCGGTGGGGCTCGACCAGATGAAGTCGTTCGAGCAGTGCGAGTACCTCCCGGGTCAGGCCCGGCACGTCGGCCTGCCACTGTGCCGCGAAGGTGGATCCGTAGCGGTCGGTGAGCGCCTGGACGGTTTCGCGGATCCAGGACAACGGTACGACCGGATACACCGGCTCCTGCTCGGTCTCGCCGCCTTCGCCCGAGATCTCCGTATCACCCGTATCTTCTTGTGCCGCATCGTTTTCAGCGGTTACGACCAGCGGGGTGAACACGGTCGAGTCCGGGATCGCGTCGTCCAGCGCGTCGATCAGCGTGGTGGCCGGCGCGGGGCGGCGCCGGCGCTCGACGGGATTGTCGATGTCCAGGACCAGATCCGCGATCTCGCCGATCAGCAGCAGCGCCACCTGCGCGAGCGTGCCCGTGCTGGGAAAACGTACGTCGGACAGGCGGCCCGAGGTATCGATCAGCGCGACGCCCTCGGCGCGACGCTCGGCCCGCAATCCCGTGAGCAGTTCCACCTCGGCGACGACCTTCTCCGTACCCAGCTGGTCCCGCTCGGATTCGGTGAGTTCCTGCGCGTAGACCACCGGGCGCTCGACCAGCGCACGCCGCACCCGGCGAGCATCGGCCGCCCGCGCCTGCGGTGCGGAAGTGCTTGTGCCGCTGTCGTATTCGTCCTCGAACAAGCCGCGAACGCTGCGCAGATGCTGCAGTACGCGCGGCGGCCGGAAGATCGCGAAGACCACGGCCCGATCGATGTCGTAGAGCGCCTCCCCGGCCTCCGGATCCGCGGCCCAGCCCCCGGCGTCGCCGTCGGCGAGGGTGAGCGCACCGCGCGCACCCAGCCAGGCCACGGCGTCGACGAACGCGTCGCGATCGGCGGCTCGGTCGGTGGACAGTTCGAGTCCGTCCACCCGCGTCGCGTACGAGGCGACCTGATCGGCCAACTCCGACAGGGTGATCTGATCGCCTGCCCGGCCGAGCGCGGCCAGTGCCAGCGAAAGGTACGCGTAGCGTCGCCGGTCGAAGACTCGATCATTCGGCGTCCGCGCCGGACGACCGGAATCGAGCCGGTCCAGTACCGGGAACAGCCGGGCGGTGGTCTCGGTGACCTCGAGCCGGTAGCCGAACAATGCGGCCAGATCCTCACGCAGTTCGGTGGCCCAGCGCCGCAGCAGCGGCAGGGCGATCCGGTCCGGATAACTGCGAGTGACCAGATGGTTGGCCAGAATCACCCGGGCGGCACGCTGATAGCTGTCCAGGGCCAGCGAATCTATTGTGCGAGCGTGGATCACGGGCGTCGCTCCGTCAGTCCGGCACCGGGGCGGGGATCGGTGGAAGGTGTTCGGGCGCTGCCGTTCGCACGGATTTCGAGTCGGCGATTGTTCAGGTGCAGCAGTCCGCGCGCGGTGCGAACGACGGTCGAACCGGGATGCTCGGAAACCGTCAGGGTGACTCCGCTGTCCGAGCCGGTGGTTCCGGTCCGGCCGCTCACCGGAACCCATGCGGTCGAGGCCGCGTCGAGCAGGCGCAGCAGCACTTCGGTTTCACCGTCGTCGAGTACGCGTTCGTGCAGATCGGCGGCGGCCAGCGACTGCGCCGCGGCCGCACGGGCGCGCTGGGCGTCCAGCTGGGCCTGACGCAGCCGCCGGATTCCCGCGTCGTTGCGCGCGATTCGCGACGGTGCGCCCGGCGACGGTGGGCGACCGGTCTCGGCGAGGGTGCGCGCGATCTCCAACGGCGGTGCGTCCCACCAGGATCGGATCGCGGGTATGACGTCGGCGTCGGGATGTTCCATCGACAGGTGCCGGGGACGGCCCAGGCCGAAGACCGCGTCGAACAGCGCGTGCGCGCTCTCGGCATTCGGTGTCGCGGTGAACCATCCGGCCAGATGGCGCAGCGCGGACTCCCGGCTGACCCCGCCCTTGCGGGTCTCGGTGACCCGCCGCAGCAGCGAGAGCACCGCGGCGATGGCGCTCATCGTCGCGTCGCGCAGGCGCTCGGCCTCGGTCTGGCCGGTGCCGGGCCTGGACTGCGCGTCCGAATGGCCTTCGCCCGCAACGATATCCGCCGCAGTGGCAACGAACCAGCCGCGCAGCCCATGCCAGCGCTCGCGCCAATCCTCCTCGCGATCGGCGACGCTGAGCAGCACCCGCTCGTCGCAGGCTCCGGCCCGCGCGATCATCTCCTCGACGCCGGTCTCCTCGACCTCGGTGATCGCCGCCGCCAGCCGCGGGGCGAAACGCGCCAGGTCCATGCTGAATTCGCGCATATGCGCCAGCAGCGCGTCCTTGTGCGCCAGAAAGGATTCCGGCGTCGCCTCGGTGGTGCGCACCAGATCGCCGAGGGTGAGGTAGAAGTGCGCGGCGCGTTCGGCCAGTTCGGACAGGGTGGTGTCGAGGCGGTTCAGGACGCGGTAGACGCGTTCGGCATCGCCGGTGCGGTTGGCCTGGGCCAGGGTCTGCAGGTCGGTCAGCAATTCCGGCAGGACCAGGCGCGACAATGACGCCTCGTCCAGACGCGCGCCGAGTACCTCGGACACGGCGCGATAGGCGTGATAGCCGCTCTGTGAGAACTGATAGACGAAGTGCCGGTTGCGATATTCGGCCAGGGTCGCCGCACGGGTACCGTCGTAACTGCGCTCGAGCACGCCCCACTGGTGCAGCTGTTCCAGCAGCGGGCCCACCTCGGTTGCGGACAGTCGCGGCGCGCCCGGGAACCGGGTCAGCGTCTCGGCGACGTCGCTGGCGTGCAGCAGCACGACATATGCGGCGCGAGCCTGATCGAACGCGCGCAACACCCACAGATACTCGCCGCGCTTCTCGGCGGTGGCGAAGGTGAACAGCCGCAACCGATCCTCCGCCGCGGCGGCGTCGATGCCGGCCGGGGCGAACACCGCGCGATCGCGTGGCGGCGCCGAACCGTCGAACAGTGCCTCCGGTATCGCGGCCGGGCCCGAGTGCTGCGGTGACGGGTTGATCCCCGGGGCGGGTGCGACCGTCGCGGAGGTACGCGTCACCGCTGTCGCACCCCTGGATGTCGCGGATGCGGCCTCGGGCAGCAATCCTTCAGCGGACTCGGTCACCGGGTCGAGGGTAATACCGATGCCCGCGGTCGCCACGGCGTCCCCGGCGTCGGCGCGCCGAGCAGCCGCCGTGGCGTCGGTCATCGATCAGGACGCGGGTACTGCGACGGCCGAACGTTCCACCGTGAGCAGGCTCGCCTCGTTGTGTTCGGCGTGGTACGCGCGTCCGCCGCCGTTGAGTCCGAACAGTCGCTTGGACCACAACAGCCACAGCACCGCGGCGATATTGATCACCAGGGCACCCGCGCGCACCACGGTGATCTTCTCGGTCAGCTCGTAGATCTCCAGCGGCAGGAAGATCGCGGTCGCGACGACGGCGAAGTACTCACCCCAGCGATGTGCCAGCCACAGTCCGACCGCTTCGATGAATTCGATCGCCGCATAGGCCAACAGCCCGACCGCGATCAGGCTCAGCACCGTCGGCGAGAGCTTCCAGCCCTGTTCGATGAAGTGCACGATCTTCGAATTGTCCGGATTCCAACCGATCTGATCGGCCAGCGGCTGAATCAGCGGCATTTCCCGGTCGAATGCCGCGCGCAGCTGGTGCTGCGAATTGCGGACCTTGAACACCCCCGCCCCGAGCGCGACGAAGATCAGACCGCGCACGATCCGCTCGATCGCCAGGAGCCGCATGATGAACCGGTCCCGCAGCAGCCGCCCGCGTGGCACCTCGGGCGCCTCGTCGGCGGGACCGCGGCCCGCGGGATCGCCGACGACGAAGTCACCGCAGCGCAGACAGCGCCACGCGGTACCCGCCGCAGTCGAAACATGAAGGCGGGCAGCGAGTTCGGTCTCATCGGGCGCGTAGGTGGCATGCCCCCGCCACGAGCAGGTCCGCAGACTGAAGTCCATTGCACCATCTTGGCCTCCGCTCCGCTCCCGCGCTATCGCGGCCCCTGGGAACACCTCCGAAGCCGGTTCGAGATCCGCGGGGACCAGGAAACCGCAGGAGGGAAGCGAAGCGCAATTCAACGGTCACCCAAGCTCGCTCACCCCGGGCAACGCCAGCCGCGAGATTCGCGGCCCGTCTCGCCGGACGGGGGAGCGGTGAGGTCCGCGGGGTCGCGGACCCGCCCCAGCGCAGCGTGGAACCGTCGGTCACCCAGGTTCGCTCACTCCGGGGATAACGCCGGCTGCGAGGTTCGCGGCCCGTCTCGCCGGACGGGGGAGCGGTGAGGTTCGCGGGGTTGTGGACCCGCCCCAGCGCAGCGTGGAACCGTCGGTCACCCAGGTTCGCTCACTCCGGGGATAACGCCGGCTGCGAGGTTCGCGGCTGGTCTCGTCGGTCGGGGAGCGGTGAGGTTCGCGGGGTTGTGGACGCGTCGTAGGGCAGCGTGGGCATCCGTTGGTCAGCCAGGTTGGTTCATCCCGGGTAAGGCCAGTTGCGAGGTTCGCGGGTGGGAGCGGTGAGGTTCGCGGGGTTGCGGACCCGCCGTAGCGCAGCGTGGGAACCCGTCGGTCACCCTGGCTCGTTCACCCCGGGTAACGCGAACCGCAAGGTTCGCGGCCCGGCGAGACTTCGGGGGCCGCGAACACGCCGGAGCGCAGCGGAGGCCAAAAACACAGCGTTCACGGTGTTGCCAGCTCACGTAGTTGTTCGAGGTAGGTGCGGGTGCGCGGATCGTCCGGGTAGTGCTCGATCATCTCCCGGGCGGTTTCGCTGGCGACCGACATCAGCGACGGCAGGCAGCGCCGGGTTGCGGTGAAGGCACGCAGGCCCTCGTCGACGGCGAGGTCCAATGCGCCGTCCCGCACGGCCACCACGGCCAGGGTCAGTCGTGCCTCGGAAAGCCGCATGGGTTTGAGGACCGTGCTGCCGGGGCCCGTGGACGTCCGGATCACCTGCTGCGCATAACTTCTCGCCAACTGGTCCTCGCCGACGACGCGGCTGCAGTCCATCGCGTAGAAGTCGAGTTTCTGCGGGTCCACGACGAAGTGGTTGTCCAGATTGACCGGATGGTCGAGGCGGTCCAGGATCGAGCGGGCCCGGCGCAGCGCCGCGTCCATCGCTCTGCGATCGCCCAGGCGCGCCCAGCCCTTGGCCTGCTGTGCGGCGAGTTGCACGCCGACGCCTAGTTGCTGGGTACTTGCCAGAACGGCGTCGGCGGCGTCGATCGCGCCGCGGTAGTTGCCCTGGGTGAGGGCGAACCACGCGGCCATCTCCGCGCCCCAGCCGATGATCTCGGCGTGGTCGGCCTCCTGGCCCAGGGACAACGCGGCCCGGCGGGTGGCCTCGGCCTCGGTTCGCCGGCCCAGGTCGTAGTCCAGGCAACCGACCAGCAGGGCGACCCATCCGGCCAGGACCAGCACCTCGCGATGCTGCGCCAAGGTCAGTCGGCCGTCCAGCAGTGAGGTGATGCGGCGCAGCCACGCGGTGCCCTCGGCGTGCAGGGTGCGCGGGTCGGAACTGGGATATTCGCAGCACAGCCGCTCGGCGGTGATCCGGATGGCGTCGAGAGTGGCCGAGGAGATATCGGACATGCGCAGGCGGCCGAGGAATTCCAGGGTGTCCATCCCGGTGGAGGACAGCAACTCGTCGTCCCGGTTCGGGCGTGCCTTGGGGAAGAAAGCGGCGGTGACGGTGTCGAAGGCCGCCGCGATGATCGGCGCGTAGAACTCGTCGGGTCGCGATTCGCCCGATTCCCAGCGCCGCCAGTTGCGTAGCAAAGTGCTGTCGGTCGGCAGGTTGTGCGAGGACTTGGCGCGCATCGCGCGGATCGCTTCGGTCTGTGACCACCCCCTGGCATCTCGTTCGGAACGCATTCGGACTGCCCAAACGGGTCGATCGTCACCAGCGGCCACGGCCTCAGTATCCCACCAGTTAACTCCAGATGGCCCGGATAGGGCATCCGAATGTCAGCGCATTGACATCTGCAATTACATTTGGCAGTGATGCATGCTCGAAACGAGCCGGTTTTTCCGGCCCGCGCGGTACCGCCGAAGCAGTGCTATCGGCCCGCGGTACCTCGTCGAGCAGTGCCCCGCATGTGGGGGGCGACAACAGAACAGCGAATCCCTATCCAGATCCCAACGGAGGTTCGGGTGGAAGCGTTGATCTATGGGTATGTGCGTGACGAACTGGCCGAAGGCCACCCCGAAGAGCTCGAAGACGCCATGTGCAGCCTTGCCAACTCCGCGGGGATGTGCTTCGCCGCGACGTTCCATGAATCGACAACCGGTGACGGCACCGCGTTCGCGGAGCTGACCGCCGAGCTCAAGCGCGCGGACGCACACCACGTCGTGGTTCCATCCCTGGAACATCTTGCGGGACAAACGATTCCACGCGAAATCCTGCTCGCCAAACTGGCCGAAGAGGCCGAAGCCCGAGTCTGGGCAGTGTCCGATGTGCCTCCGCTTCGCTCCGGCGGGTTTCCGGCGCTTTAAGGCGGTATTTTTGGCCTCCGCTTCGCTCCGGCGGGGTTTCCGGCGCTTCAAGGCTCGGGGGGGGGGGGGGGGGGGAAACGACTCTGGGGAATGCCCCCCACCAGACAAAAAAAAAAACAACAAAGAAAAGCCTGGTGAAGCC
>CBJNFW010000347.1:0-8431 GCA_966435935.1 uncultured Nocardia sp. | reverse complement strand
TTGCTCGTGCTCGCGTAGCTGCCGCGCGGCACCCAGCAGGGCCGTCACCGCCGCACGACATCGAAAGGACATACGATGACCAGCACCGCATCCACCTCCGGGGCACGCGCGCACGCTCGTTCGCAGGCCGCGGCCGCGAGCGTCACCGGGCCCGAGCTGCCCGCGGCGATCGACGCCGCGAAAATTTGCTACGCCCAGCGGATTCCGCCTGGCGGCTACGCGAATCTCGTGCTGGACCGCGGCACCCGGATCCGGCTGTCCGACCCCGCGGGCTCCGCGTGCGCGCACATCATGCTGCTGCGCGCCGAATCACCCTGGGAGCGGCTCAATGTCGCGGATACGGTGAAGGTGCCGTGGCAGGCGTATCTGGGGCTCGGACATCCGCTGCTGTCCGACCAGGGACGCGTCCTGGCGACGCTCGTCGCCGACTCGTCACAGCGGCACGACGCGCTGTGCGGTCCGGGACCCGCCGCGCGCCGATCGCTGCTGCTCGCCGCCGCCAAACACGGTCTGGGGCCGCGCGATATCGGACCGACGGTGTCGTTGTTCCGCGGCGTGCGGGTCGGCCCGGACGGCGAACTCGTGCCGACCGGGAGCGCGGGGGCGGGATGCGCGGTGGACCTGATCACGCATCTGCCGGTCACGGTGCTGATCGCCGACGCCGGGCATCCCCTCGACCCGACCCCGGTCACCGAACTGGACGTCGTCGCCTGGCACGCCGCCGAGGATCTCGCTCGCCTCCCGGACGGCGAGCCCGAGTACCGGCGAGCCGTGCAGAACACCGAACAGGCCTGGCGCGCCGCGCACGCCCCGGCCTGAACGCCGCGCCACCCGCCGACCGAAACCGCCTCTCCCCGAAACGGATTCCGTACATGACCACCTCGGCACACACCGTGACACTCGATCAGACCGTGCCCGCGCGCAGCCCCTGGTCGGCCATCGTCCCCGCCGGCTCCCGGCTGGACATCATCGACCTGCACGGCAATCAGGCCGTCGACTGCCTGCTGTACTCGGCCGCCGACCATGCCGACCGCTACAGCGCCCAGGCCACGATCACCGCGCAGCGCAACATCTTTCTCAGCACCGGCAGCGTCCTGCGCACCGACACCGGCACCGCCCTGATGACGGTGATCGCCGACGAGGTCGGCAATCACGACACCGTCGCCGGCGCCTGCTCCCAGGAGTCCAACACCCTGCGGTACGGGCATCACACCCGCCACCAGCACGCCTGCGTCGAGAACTTCCTGGCCGAAGGCATGAGATGGGGTCTGGGCAAACGGGATCTGGTCTCGAACATCAACTGGTTCATGAACGTCCCGGTGGAGGCCGACGGCACCCTGGGCATCGTCGACGGTCGTTCGGCCCCCGGTAAGAGCCTGTCCCTGCGCGCCGAGATCGACACCCTCGTCCTGATCTCCAACTGCCCGCAGATCAACAACCCCTGCAACGGATTCGATCCGACTCCCGTGCGCATGGTCGTCTCGCGCTGAACGAGCGGCGATTTCCCGAATTCACCGCAGCACAGCCGCATTCGCCTCGGAGGTACGAGCAATGACCGACACCGCCCAGCCCCTCGCGCCGATCGCACATGCGGCCGCGCCGCGGAGGCGTCCCCTCGACACGCCGCAGCGGCCGGCCGGAGACCGCTCACCCGAGCGCACCCCGAGCACCACTCCCGCAGCAGTCGTCACCGATTGCGCGGTCAGCTCCGCGAACCGGAATACGCTCTCCGACAACGAAACCCGGATGACCGCCACCGGCGAGGGCAAGTCCGCGACCCGCACGGGCAGCCCCGGGCCCGCCGATGCGATCGCGCCCGCATCGACCGCCGCGAGCACGTCACCCGGCGCCGCGCGGGCGACGGAAGACACCGTACCGGCGAGCGGCGTGCCGGAAGCGGCGAGCGCGTCACCGGCGGCCGAATCGACGACAATGCCTTGCGATATCCGAGTGCTGCGACCGGGAATGCTGACGACCGTGCAGGATTGGCCGGGGCGGGTGGGTTACTGGCATGTAGGGGTGCCGCCGTCGGGGCCCATGGACGATCTGTCGTTCCGGCTGGGGAATCGGACCCTCGGCAACGCCGAGGGCGCGGCGGGCCTCGAATGCACGCTGAGCGGACCGGCACTGCGATTCGAGCGACCCACCCTGATCTGTGTGACCGGAGCACCCGCGGTGGTGACCGTGGACGGAATTCCGGTGCCGCAGTGGCGCACGGTGCGGGTGCCGGCGGGCGGCGTACTGGACGTGGGCGCGGTGGCGGGGCCCGGCATGCGCAGCTACATACTGTTCGCGGGCGGACTCGAGCTTCCCGGATACCTCGGCAGCGGCGCGACTTTCACCCTCGGCGGGTTCGGCGGAAACACCGGCGCGGCACTGCGCACCGGTGACGGGTTGGCTCTCGGCCCGGCCACCGGAACCCCCGGGTCGGCAGTACCCGCCGACGATCGTCCGATGCTGTCCCAGCGCTGGGAGCTGGCCGTGACCGAAGGGCCGCACGGGGCGCCTGAATTCTTCACGCGCGACGACATCGACGTCATCCTCGGCTCCGACTATCAGGTGCATTTCAACTCCGACCGAACCGGCGTCCGACTCGTCGGCCCCAAACCGCAGTGGGCCCGCACCGACGGAGGCGAGGCCGGATTGCATCCGTCCAATATCCACGACACCGCGTATTCGGTCGGCGCACTGGATTTCACCGGCGACACCCCGATCCTGCTCGGACCGGACGGACCGAGCCTGGGCGGATTCGTCTGCCCGATCACCGTGACGGCCGCGGACCGGTGGAAGCTCGGCCAGCTCGCCCCGGGCGACACGCTTCGGTTCGTCCCCGTGCGAGCCGATCGAGTCGCCTCGCCGCACATTCTGGGTCCGGCGCGCCGCGCCGGCTGGCCGTTCGTCCGCTCGACCGCCCGAGACGGCGACGACGGCGTTCTGGCCCGCGCCGACGCGGACGATACGACCACGGTCACCTATCGCCGGGCGGGCGAGGACGGCGTACTGGTCGAATACGGCGATATGACATTGGATCTCGGGCTCCGGGCGCGCGTGCACGCACTGTACGAACATCTGCGCGAGCGCGGTGAGCCGGGCATAACCGAGCTGACGCCGGGCGTGCGCTCACTGCAGATCCGCTTCGATCCGGACCGTCTGCCGACCGCGAAGCTGCTCACGCTGCTGCGCGAAGCCGAATCGCTCCTGCCGCCCGCCGACGAACTCGTGGTGCCCAGCAGAACCGTGCGGCTGCCGCTGTCGTGGGACGATCCGGCCACCCGGGAGGCGATCACCCGCTATATGCACGGCGTCCGGGCGGACGCGCCCTGGTGCCCGTGGAATATCGAATTCATCCGCAGAATGAACGGACTCGCCACTGTGAATGCGGTTTTCGACACCGTATTCGCCGCGGAATACCTGGTTCTGGGCCTAGGGGACGTGTATCTCGGTGCGCCCGTGGCCACCCCGACCGATCCCCGGCATCGGCTCGTCACCACGAAATACAATCCGGCCCGCACCTGGACGCCGCAGAACGCGGTCGGTATCGGCGGCGCGTACCTGTGCATCTACGGTATGGAAGGGCCGGGCGGCTACCAGTTCGTCGGGCGGACCACCCAGGTATGGCGGCACCACTGCACCGACGGCGAATCCCCTTGGCTACTGCGGTATTTCGACCGCATCCGATGGTATCCCGTCGAGGCCGCCGAACTACTGGACCTGCGCGCGGAATTCGCCGCCGGACGTGGTGAGCTGCGGGCACAGGACGGTGAATTCCGGCTGGCGGACCACCGTCGCTTCCTCGCCGACAACGCCGCCTCGATCGAGGAGTTCCGCACCCGGCAGCAGCACGCCTTCGCCGCAGAGCGCCAATCCTGGCGCGCGGCAGGCGAACTCGCCGAGTCCGCGTCATGACCGTAGGTCACGAGACGATCCCCGCCGACAGTGCCGCGCCGACCGCGAGGTCCGCACCCGAGGAGACCAGACCATGACCGTGTGGATTCATCGACCGACCCGGGAGTCGGTCGCCGCGCAGCTCGCGAGCGCCCGGGGCGAGCTCGCCGGCCTGCGGCTGGCCGTGAAGGACAATGTCGACGTCGCCGGAATGCCCACCACCGCAGGGTGTCCGGAGTTCGCCTACACCCCCGAGCGGGATGCACCCGCGGTCGCGGCCCTGCGTGCGGCCGGCGCGGTCGTGGTGGGCAAGACGAATCTGGATCAGTTCGCCACCGGGCTGGTCGGCACCCGGTCCCCGTACGGCGCGGTCCCCGACCTGCGGCGGCCCGAATTCGTCTCGGGCGGTTCGAGTTCGGGTTCCGCGATAGCGGTCGCGGGCGGCGAGGCCGATATCGCCATCGGCACCGATACCGCCGGTTCGGGTCGGGTTCCGGCGGCGTTCCAGGGAATCGTCGGTATCAAGCCGACCGTCGGGGCGGTGTCGACCCAGGGCGTGGTTCCGGCCTGCCGGTCCTACGATTGCCTGACGATCTTCGCCGCGGACCTCGACCTGGCGAATCGGGCGATGGCCGTGCTCGCGGCGCACGCGGGTGATCGCGCCTGGCCGGCCGACGTGCGGTTCGCCGCGCCGCCGGAACCCGTGGTGGCCGTGTTCGACGCACTGCCTGATCTGGATCCGTTGTGGCACAAGGCCTTCGAACGGACGGTGCGGCGATTGCGGGACTCCGGCGCGCGGATCGTCACGGTGGATCCGGAACCCTTCCTGACCGCGGCCCGGCTGCTGTACGACGGCGCGCTGGTCGCCGAACGATACGCCGCGGTAGGCGAATTCGTCGACGCCCGACCCCATGCGGTGGACCCCACGGTCCGCTCGATCATCCGTGCGGCCCGCGACGTGCCGGCGCACCGGCTCGTCTCGGATCTCGCCGCGCTGCAACGGTTGCGCGCTCGCGCGCTGGCCGGCCTGGCCGGCGCGGACGCGCTGCTCACACCCACGGCCCCGGCACAACCGACGATCGCGGAGGTCGCCGCCGATCCGATCGGGGTGAACTCCCGGATCGGTATCTACACGAACTTCTGCAATCTGTTCGACCTGTGCGCGGTCGCGGTGCCCGCGGGGACCGCGGGCGGGGCGCAGTTCGGCGTCACCGTGTTGGCCAGGCCCTTCGAGGATGCGGTCGCCCTCGACATCGCCTCCCGGATCACGCACGGCGACAACGGGTCCCGGCCCGCACCGCAGACGTGCTGGCCATCGCGCGCCGCCCCCGCGCACGAACTGATCGTCTTCGGCGCCCACCTGCGCGATCAGCCACTGGCGCATCAGCTCACCGACATCGGGGCGCGATGGATGGGTCCGGTGCGCACCGCGCCCCGGTACCGGCTGGCCGTTCTCGACACCGACCCCCCGAAACCGGCCGTGACCCGGCGGCCGGACGATATCGCGGGCGTCGCCGTGGCCGGGGAACGATGGCTGCTCTCCCCTGCCGCGCTCGGCCGCTTCCTGGCCCGGTTGCCCGCCCCCATGCAGTTGGGCGCGGTCGAACTCGACGACGGCACCTGGCACACCGCCTTCGGATGTGACGGCGCTGCCGCACTGTCGGGCAAGGACATCAGCGAATACGGCGGCTGGCGTGCCGCACTCGCCGCGGGCGCGGCCGGATGACAAGGCGCCCTGCCGCACGTCTCGTGCGGCAGGGCGCGGATGGGTCGCGGACTATTTGGTGAAGGTGGCGGCCGCGTTGCCCGCGGCCCCGATCAACGTCGACACCAGGGTGTAAGCGAGGTTGACCAGTTCCGAATTCGCCACGTCTCCCAGCCCCAGAGAGGTGGCCAGCGGTGCGAGCAACTGGATCGCGGCGGTGATCAACGTGTTCGCCGCGGAGTTCGGATCGGTGGAATTGGTTGTGCCGGGCTGCGTTCGAGCGCCCGGACCGGTGCCCGCCTGCGGGGTGGCGCTGGGTGAGGTCTGGGACTGCGGGGCGGCTCCGGGGGCCGACCGCGGCTGGGCGGCCCCCGGGGTGCCCGTATCGGGCGTGCTTTGTTGCGGCACAGCGGATGCCGTGGGCGCGGGCGCGGAATTCACTGCGGGAGTGGCGTTCTGCGGAGCGGATCCGTCGTTCGCCGCCGGAGCCGCATTCGACCGCGGAATCGGAACGGCGGCCGCCGACCCACTGGGCACGGACCCGAGCAGATAGGTCACCAGCCCGGTCGTGATGGCGATCGCGTGTTTGATCTGGCCCTCGTTGGAGACCAGCTGCGCCGCGTCGTCCTTGTTGGCGCCGTTGCCCATCTCGATGAACACATCCGGCACCTCGGTCAATGCGGGCCCGGCGATATCGGAGCGGGTCTGCATCCCGTCGACGGCCCCGGCATAGTTCGCCGCGGTGAACCCGGCCCGCTTGTAGGCATCGCGCACCGATCTGCTGGCGGCCAGCCCGGCGGTGGCCTGCACCTGCGCCGCCTTGGCATCCGGAACGGGCAGTTTCGGGATGATCAGGTGGAAGCCGTGCTCCTGCGCGGGCGCGCTGTCGGCGTGGATGCTGATCGCGACGTCGGCGCCCGAACGATTGGCCGCCGCGGCGCGTTCGTCGACGCAGCCACCCCATCCGGTGTCGTCCTGGCGGCTCAGCACCACCCGCGCGCCCAGCACCTCGAGCGACTGCTTGACGAGGTTGGCAACCTTCCAGTTGATGGTGTGCTCGGGCGTGCCGTCCACGGCCGTCATCCCGGTGGTCTGACATTCCTTGGTGCCGCCGTAGCCATCGTTGACCGGCCGGGACAAGTTCTGCCCGGATCCCTGATGCCCCGGATCGAGAAATATTGTCTTGCCTGTGAGTTTGCTCGACAGGTTGGACGGCGCCTGCGCGGGCGCGGCGGGCGCGGCCGAGGCCGTCGGCACGAGTCCCGCACAGGCGGCGGCGGTCGCGACGACGAGGCACAGACCTGCCCCGACGAATTTCGGCTTGCGGTAGAACAGCTGGCGAGAGAACACAACGCCCTCCAAATCCCGTGCTGGTACCGGTCTCGCGGTGCCAATGAGCACAGCCGGGGCGGCGTACCGCCCTAGCTGTTACTGCTGTTGCGGTTGTTACGGGTGAGCATAGCGTCATTCCCGTTGGATGTCGCCTTCCGCTCCCCGTTTCGCAGCGTTCCGCAACATTTCAGCATCCGAGATTCGGGGCGGTCGCGCCTCAGGCGCGCACGATACTGGTCCCCTGCACCTTCACCGGATGCGAATCCAGCGGGCGGGTGGCGGGGCCATGGGCGACGGTGCCGTCGAGGTGGAAGCTGCTGCCGTGACAAGGACATTCGATCACGCCGTTGACGACCTTGTTGACCTTGCAACCGGCATGGGTGCAGGTGGTGGAGAAGCCGGAGAAGGTGCCCGCAATCGGCTGCGTCACGACGGTGTCGCCGACGATCACCCCGCCGCCGACCGGAACGTCCGACGTGCTGGTCAGCGGGGCCGCCGTCTGACCACCCGGGGAGGTAGCGGCCGACGAGGACGTCTTCGAGGAGGACGAATTGTCCGAACTACAGGCGGCGGCGAGGCCGAGCGCGGCCGCGGCCACACCGGCTCCGGCCAGAGCCGTGCGGCGGTCGAGCGGATCGGCGATCGAATCGTTCTGGGACATGGCTTGATTCTCCTTACCGGGGAGCCGCGGGCGAACCAGCACGATCCGCGTCACCCCTTCGGCGGTCGGGGCAAGTTCGATCGAGGCGAACGATACGGGCGCATCGTCGTGCGACACCACAAATTTCCGCGATTCGATCAATTCACCCGCGCGACTCTGATAGACACCCCGGGAAGGTGCGGGGAACCCCCGCCGCGCCGCCGAATGCCGGCGGCACAGATCAGTTCGAGGAGGACCACCGTGCGTGCCAGCACGCTTGCGATCGCCGGGGCCGTGGCTTCGACGGCCACACTGCTCGCGTCGGGGACGGCCGGCGCCGCTCCGGCCAAGTCCATGCCCGGTGACGGGCTCTATCGCGTGGGCGTGGACATCACCCCCGGTATCTACCAGTCGGCCGGACCGGCCGATCCGGCGCACGCGTGCTTCTGGGAGCGGCTGTGGAAGATTCCCGGCCCGAACGATCACAGTGATCCGAACCAGTACATCGTCGCCAGCGACCTCACCCACCAGCGACCGGTCCGGGTGATGATCAAATCGACCGACGTCGCGTTCAAAGCGACCGGCTGCGGCGGCTGGGTGATGGTGCCACCGCCGCCGAACACCGGCTCCTACGGTCCGGGCGGCCTGTTCGGCAGCGAGTACTGACCTTCGGCGAGAACGTCCCCGGCGGCCCGCCGGGCGTTTTCGCACGGCCCTGATGTGAGCGCTCACACTCCGTCGGTGTACTGTCCGGACCGACTTCTCACCTGTCCCGATCGGAGGTTGGCATGGCGCTCACACCTGACCAGATGTTCACACCGCGGCGGGCCCCCCGGTGATCACCCCCCGCCGCCGGCTCGCCGACGGCC
>CBJNFW010000346.1:0-8481 GCA_966435935.1 uncultured Nocardia sp. | reverse complement strand
CCACGCGAAGATCGAGGCGATCGGGTTGGTGGAGGTGGGCTTGCCCTGCTGGTGCATCCGGTAGTGCCGGGTGACGGTGCCGTGCGCGGCCTCGGCCTCGCAGATCTTGCCGTCCGGGGTCATCAGCACCGAGGTCATCAGGCCCAGCGAACCGAAGCCCTGCGCGACGGTGTCCGACTGCACGTCGCCGTCGTAGTTCTTGCACGCCCAGACGTATCCGCCCTCCCACTTGAGCGAGGAGGCGACCATATCGTCGATGAGCCGGTGCTCGTAGGTCAGACCGGCCGCGTCGAACTGCGGCTTGAACTCGGTCTCGAAAATCTCCTGGAAGGTGTCCTTGAACATGCCGTCGTAGGCCTTCAGGATGGTGTTCTTGGTCGACAGATACACCGGATAGTTCTGCTGCAGACCGTAATTGAGCGAGGCCCGCGCGAAGTCCTCGATCGACTTCTTGAAGTTGTACATGCCCATGACGACGCCGCCGTCCTCGGGCACCTTGACGACCTCGTGGACGATCGGCTCACTGCCGTCCTCCGGGGTGAAGGTGAGGGTGACGGTACCGGCCTGATGCACCTTGAAGTCGGTGGCGCGGTACTGGTCGCCGAAGGCGTGGCGGCCGATGATGATCGGCTTCGTCCAGCCCGGGACCAGGCGCGGAACGTTCGAGATGATGATGGGTGCGCGGAAGATGGTTCCACCGAGGATGTTGCGGATGGTGCCGTTGGGCGACCGGTACATCTTCTTCAGGCCGAATTCCTCGACGCGCGCCTCGTCGGGGGTGATGGTGGCACACTTCACGCCGACGCCGTGCTCCTTGATGGCGTTGGCGGCGTCGATGGTCACCTGGTCGTCGGTCTTGTCCCGGTACTCGATACCGAGGTCGTAGTACTCGAGATTCACATCGAGGTACGGGTGAATCAGCTTGTCCTTGATGAACTGCCAAATGATTCGGGTCATCTCGTCGCCGTCGAGTTCGACGACGGTTCCCTCAACCTTGATCTTGGACATGGATCTTCGTGTCCTCCTAGGATGGTGCTCCCATTGTTCCGCCAGGTGAACACGCTTGTGAGCGGACCCAGCTGTTCAACAGACAACGTATACGCCCCGTGTTGTCCACGAGACTCGAGGTGCCAAACAGAACAAGCGTACTGGTGCGGTGGATCTCATCGGCATCGGACCTGCCCCGAGTGATAGATCCGTCACATCCGCGCGAATTCCGCTTTACAACGTAGAACCGCTATCGGACGTCGGCGATTCCGCCCGTACCTGGTGAAATCCACCACGAGTTTCGGACTCGCGCACGCTCCGGCTACGATGTCCGGAAGGTCATGAGCACCAGCGCCAAGCCCCGGCTCGCTGGTCGGCAACCCTCCTGTTGCGGTGGGGTGCTCCGGGTGATGACCGGGCTCCCGAAGGCCGGGAGCAAGCGCGATCATCAGGAGGATTCCCGAAATGTGTTGTAGCCGTTCGTTATCCGGACATCGCTGACGCCCACCGGCACATCTCTCGGAGCATGACATGAGTAACTCGCCCGCGCCCGCGACGGATCCGGACTCCGTGCCGCACAGCCCGCGCCGCACCCCGATGTTCGCTGACCGGCCCTGGTATTCCCGCGCGACGCCGAGACACCGGAACGCTGTGGCTACCATCGAAGACGTGTGTTTCCCCCTCGTCGACCCGCTTGCGGGCACCCGTGCGCGGACGACCCGCGCGATGTTCGCCGGTCCGAGGGATCGGCGGATTTCGCCTCCCGAGGCGACGGTGGCGCGGTGACCGTGGGCATCGACCGAAGTGCATCCAGTAATCGCGCGGCAACCTTGCTGCCACCGTCGGACGGAAGTCTGGGCACGATCGCGATCGGTGATATCCGGCTGGAGAGCGGCGCCGTGGTTCCCGGGGTCGAACTCGCCGTTCAGCGCTGGGGCGAGCTGTCGCCCACCGCGGACAACGTCGTGCTCATCGAACACGCGCTGACCGGCGACTCGCACGTCACCGGCGCACCCGACGACCTGCATCCGCTGCCCGGCTGGTGGGACGGCATCGTCGGCCCGGGCGGGCCGCTGGACACCGACGAGTGGTGCGTCATCGCCACCAACGTGCTGGGCGGATGTAAGGGCAGCACCGGCCCGGGCTCTCTCGCGCCGGACGGAAAGCCTTGGGGGGCAAGGTTTCCCGGAATCTCCATTCGCGATCAGGTGACCGCGGAGGTCGCGCTGTTCGATCTGCTGGGCATCGAGCGGATCGCCGCGGTAGCCGGCGGCTCGATGGGCGGTATGCGGGTACTCGAGTGGATGGTCGGCCATCCTGAGCGGGTGGGCGCGGCACTGGTGCTGGCCGTCGGACCACGGGCGACCGCCGACCAGATCGGCACCCAGACCACGCAGATCGCCGCCATCACCGCCGACCCGGACTGGCAGGGCGGCAACTATCACGGCACCGGCCGGGCCCCGACGAGCGGTCTGGGCATCGCCCGGCGCATCGCGCACCTGACCTACCGCACGGATTTCGAGCTCGATCACCGCTTCGCGAATCACCCGCAGGGTGATGAGGATCCCCGGCGCGGTGGCCGCTACGCGGTGCAGAGCTATCTGGACCACCAGGCCCGCAAGCTCGCGAATCGCTTCGACGCGGCCAGCTATGTGCTGCTGACCGAGGCGATGAACCGGCACGACATCGGCCGCGGGCGCGGCGGCGTGGCGGCCGCGCTGGCCGCGACCTCGGTGCCCTGTGTGGTCGGGGGCGTGGACTCGGACCGGCTGTATCCGCTGCGCACCCAGCAGGAACTGGCCGATCTGCTGCCCGGCTGCGCGCGGCTCGAGGTCGTGCACTCCCGAGACGGGCACGACGGCTTCCTGACCGAGACCGAGGCGGTCGGCAAGCTGCTCGCCCAGACGATGGATCTGGCACGCACCGCGCGATCCTGATCGCGGCCGGTGCGGCTCGGGGCTCGGCTCAGCCCACGCCCAAGCTGCTGATCGTCGCGGCCAGCGCGATGATCGTGCCGCCGAGCACCGCGTACGCGCCGACGTCGAAGGGTTTACCGCGCACCGCCAGCAGGCCGACCCGCACCTCCGGGAGTACCAGCCGCAGCACCGACGCCAGCAGTGGCGCGCCGCCGATGACGAACGCCCCACGGCGCCACCGATCCTGCACCAGGAACACCACAGCCACCACCAGCACCACCGCCACCAGCAGCATCGGCAGCTGGTTGCGCAGGAATCCGAGCGGTCGTCCGGTATGAGCGGTCGCGGAAGCATCGGTCACCCCCCGATTCTCGCATTCCTCCGGCGGAACCTCCCGGCACCCGGGTGGCGATGGGAGGAGACGTAGGGTCATCCCGTCCGGACGGGATGAAAGGCTGCGTTCTGCTGTGCTGAGGCTGATGTTCTTCGAACCACGAATTCCGCCGAATACCGGTAATGCGATTCGGCTGGCGGCCGGGTCCGGATTCTCGCTGCACCTCATCGAGCCGCTCGGCTTCGATCTGTCCGAGCCCAAGCTGCGCCGAGCTGGACTGGACTACCACGATCTCGCCACGGTCACCGTGCACGAAAACCTCTCCGCCGCATGGGAATCGCTGAAGCCCGAGCGGACGTTCGCGTTCACCGCCGGAGCGACCACGCGCTTCACCGATATCGCTTACCGTCAGGGTGACGTGCTGTTGTTCGGGCCGGAACCGACCGGATTGCCCGAGGAGGTGCTCGGCGACCCGCACATCACCGATCGGCTGCGAATCCCGATGCTGCCCGGTCGGCGGTCGATGAATCTGTCCAATGCGGCGGCCGTCGCGGTGTACGAGGCGTGGCGGCAGCTGGGGTTCCCCGGGGCGGTGTAGGCCGCGCCGGACCGGTATCAGTCGGCGATCTCGAAGCGCTTGAAGCGGGAAGTGGCGCCACCGGTGAGACGAACCGAACTCTTCGACACGCCGAAATGCGCGGCCAGCAGTTCGATGGCCGCCTTGTTGGCCTTGCCCTCGACTGCCGGTGCGCGCACGTACAGCCGTAGCGCGCCGTCCTCGAGCACCTCGACGAGCGGCCCCTTGCGGCTGTTGGGCGTGATCGTCGCCCGGACCACGGTCGGCATGGCGCACAGCGTAATCCCGCGCCGCACGGCGCCCCATCCGCCGGCTACACATGTGGGAGTCGCATATCGAGGACATCGTGCGCGAGGATCTGCAACTGCCCGGGCGTGGTGAGCAGCAGATCGCCGGTGGGGGTCGCACGGGGCTGCTGGGCGCCGGTGCGGCGGAGTTCCAGGGCGGCCGCTGGAGTGAGAGAGCCGTATCGGAGCGTGTCGCCGGTGCCGCGCCGCTCCCACCCCGTGGCGGACCGGCTCCACACGGTGGTGACGAGGCGGCTCGGCGATCCGTACTCCCAATTCGCGTAGGTGGCGGTCAGATCGGCACCGTCCCAACGCAGATCCTCCAGGGCCGAACAGGCCGAGGTGCCGGGCGGATCGAGTGGGTCGATTCGATCGTTCAGTAGGTCGATGTGTAGTAGACGCGTTGTGCCACAGGCGATTCCGTCGCGGATCCGGCCCGCGATCGCGACCGCCTGACCGTCCGGCCGCAGCGCCGCCCGGTCGAAAGCGGTGGTGACGCCTTCGATCCGGCCCAGTGCCCGCACGACGCCGGTATCGGTGTCGACCAGGGAGAGGTGATTGATCCCCCAGGGCGCACCGGGCGGTGACTCGACCCGGTCGAGAACGAGCACCCGCTCACCGGCCGCGAGCAGATGCGGGCCCGACACCACGTCCCCCGGCGCGATCGGATCCGGCGGCGGCAGAGTGATCTCGGCGCGCAGGACGGGGTGCGGGTCGCGCAGATCGGCCTGCATAAAGCTGTCGGGCTCGTTCCACCAGCCGACCGTCGTCCCGTGCAGCGGGAAGATGCGAGCGCAGTGACAGTCCACACGACCCGGCAGCGCCGTGCCGCGTTCCACCTCCATCGCGGTGACCCCGCCGGAACCATCGAGGGCATAGATATGCGAATTGTCCTGTGTGAAACCACTTTCGGCATAATTACCGCCATATCGAGCGATCACCCGCCGCGAAGTGGCCAGCACCAGTTCGGTGCTGGTGCGGAAGACGAACACCCGCGCATTCAGCGCCGCATCGGCGCTCCCGCCCGTATCCGACCACGCCGGGGATATTCCCGTGGCGCAGCCCGAGACGATCAACACGCACCCGATGAGCACCGCCATCTTTGCCCCGCAGTAATCGCGGCCGGTCATCGCAGTACCTCCAGGGCTCGGCGGTAGTAGGCCTCACGGGCCGGCAGGCCGTTGTACCCGCCGTTGACCGCTCGGGTGACCGCGGCGAAATCACCGGCGTCGGCCAGTGCGTTGATATCGCGCGAAGTCCAGTACCACTGGGCGATCCGAAAACCGACGTCCGGTCGGGCCGCCAATTCGGGGTTGCCCTCGAGGTCCAGGCCCAGGGCTTGTCCCGCGGCGCGGTAATTGCCCCGGCCGGTCAGCTGGATGGGGCCGCGGCCGTGATAGCGCGGGCCGTCGCCCGGCTGGGTGTTGCCCGCGGCGGTATTCGGCTGGCCTGGATCGTACTGATGGAAGTAGTCGTCGTCGCCCAGTTCCTCGAAATACCGGAATTCACAGCTCTCGTGGGCCAGCTGGGCCAGGAATGCGGCTCGCCGTGCGGGCGTGGTGATCTCGCCCTCCTGCATGGCGGCGTTGAGCGCGGGCAGATATTGCTGTGCTCGATCCATCGACAGATTCGGCATGATCGCGGTGAGCTGCTCGGCCGTGATGCCCGGCGGCGCGGGTTGCTGCGGCGGGAGCGGAGTCGATACCGCTGCGGTGGAGGTATTTTCGGCGGCGTCCCGTATCAGGGAGGCCGCGCGGGAATCGCCTGCCGCCGACATCGGAACCGGCTGCGCGAGAGCCGGTTCCACAGCGGGCATCGGCCCCTCCGTAGAAATCGAACTCACCGAGGAAGCCGGAGCCACCGTGGGAACCGCATCCATCGCGGAAGTCGAATCCGCCGGAGCAAGCGCGTCCTGCGCGAGATGGGTTCGCGCGGTAGCGGCCGGAGCCGTGGCAGTGACCGGCTGTTCGACAGGCCCCGCGACACGGTCGGAGTTCACGGAACGCTTCGCCCTCTCGGCCCCATCGCCGGGATGCCGCCGTGGTGCGGAAGGTCGGTCGTCGTGCTGGTCGCCGGAATCCGTGCCGCGGCCGAAAGCGACGGCCAGATGCCGCATTTCACGCTCCGCCGCGAGGATGGCCTGTCTGCCGCGCTCCTCGGCGCGATCGAGCGCGGCCACGGCCTCGGCGATCACCTCGGACCATTCGGCGGCCGCCGACGACCCGGCGGCGACCGTCCAATCGTCGGCGACGGCACAGCCGGCCGCCTCGGCATCGGCGACGTAGTCCAGCAGTGCCATCGCGGTGTAGTGCAGATCGGACAGTGCCTGGGCGCCCGCGGCGCACAGCCCCTCGGCATGGTCACACAGCATCTGATCGTGGCGGTGCGCCGCCTCGACGCGGGAGAGCATCGCCTCGAAGGCCACGCCCTGCCAGCCGTCACCGTCGAGTCGATGACATTCGGTGCGCACCGCGGCCGACAACATCTCCAGATCCGCGATGTGCCTGCCGAATTCGGCCCGCATCCGCTCGGCCGCCTCGAGCGCGCGCCAGGTCACCACCACCGAGCGGGGCGGGGTCATATCCGCACCTCCAGCCCGGCGAGGAGGCGACCGTGCGCGAGATCGGCCTCGACGAACGCGGTGACCGCGCGATCGGTGCGCTCGGCCAGCCCGCCCAGCCGATCGGCACTGCGCTGGACCAGATCCGCCGCCGTGCAGGCCGATTCGCACAGCAGCGACACCGCGGCACTGTGCGGCACCAGGTCACCGATCAGCGCGGCTATCTGGATCGCCGCGCCGCGGACCGTGTCGAGCTCCTGGCCCGCCTGGCGCGCGAGCCGGCCGAATCGCCGTACCGCATCCGTGTCGACCACACAGGAATCACCGATCACACCCGAACCGGACATCGCTCCCCCTCGTTCGAATCGCTGCTCACCGACTTCCGGCACCGTATCCAGCCGCGAACGTGCCTGTCACGGGTCCAGCGACAGCCGCACCCTCTCCCGGTGAACGCACCCTTTTCGCAGCTCGCAGAGGGTGCGGGAACGAAATGGGGGTGCGTGTTCTCCGATCCGCCGGCTTGCCGATACGAGACCACCGAGTCTTGTCTGTGAGACCCGGTACGCTCGGGTGGGAACGGGGGCGGCAGGGCCCTGGCAACGACCAGAGAGTGTGGTATGTCCAAGCGATTGACAGTCCTGCTGGCGATGACAGCGGGAATCATCCTGGCGACGACGGGTGCGGCCCTGGCCGGTCCGGTCACCATTCACGACGATTCGAAGGTTCTCGACGCCGGGCGCGTGACCACGGCCGGGAACACACTGCCCGATCCGGTGCAGATCTACACCACCGAGAAGTTCTCCGACGACAGCTCCGCGTTCGAGAGCGAGGCGAAGAAGGATGTCCGGAGCGCGACCGATGTGGTGATCGCGATCAACACCAAGTCCCGGCATCTGGCGATCGAGACCGGCTCGAATTCGCACATCCGGGACACCTCGGCCGCGGGCGCGGCGTTCAAGGGCGCCTTCGGCTCCGGTGATTACACCGGCGCGACGGTGGCCGCACTGCAATCGCTCGCGAGCACCGCCAACCAGGCGGCCCCGCACAATTCGAACAACGTTGCGCCACAACGGGTTCACCACCACGCAACGAGCAGCGGTCACGGCACCAGTTGGCTGGGCTGGCTGTGCCCGCTGATCATCCTGGTCCTGCTCGTGGCCGCAATCGTCGCGGTGGTCCGCCGACGGCGTGGCGGCGGCGGATTCCCCGGTGGCGGCGCGCCGGGCGGCTACGGCCCGGGCGGTTACGGTCCAGGCGGCTACGGCCCCGGCGGCGGCTACGGCCCGGGCTACAACCAGGGCGGCGGAATGAGCCCCGGTATGGCCGGTGGCCTCGGCGCGGTCGGCGGCGCGGTGGGCGGCGGCCTGCTCGGTTACGAACTCGGGAAGATGGAAGGCCGCGAGGAAGAACGTGACCGCGGCGGCTACGACCAGGGCTACGACCAGGGCGGATACGACCAGGGTTATCAGGGCGGCGACCAGTTCGGCGGCGGTGGAGGCGATTACAGCTTCGGCGGCGACAGCGGCGGCGGGTTCGACGGCGGCGGTGGTGACGGCGGCGGAGGCGGCGGCAGCGACTTCTGAGCCGGGTTCAGCGGAAGTCGCGTGAGCGTGACGCGACGCGCAGATCCATGCGTTGCAGATGTTCCGCGACGACGCTGACCGCGCCCTCGGCGTTCTGCACGCGTCCGCGCACCAGAAGTGCGGACGCCCCTTGGGCCAGGCGGCGATAACGCTGCCACAACCCCACCGAGCACACCACGTTCACCATGCCGGTCTCGTCCTCCAGATTGATGAAGGTGACCCCTGCGGCGGTGGCGG
>CBJNFW010000345.1:0-8492 GCA_966435935.1 uncultured Nocardia sp. | reverse complement strand
GAGCCCGTGCTCAGCGCCGGGATCAGGATCTCCGGAGTCGCCCAGTCCGTGCCGAGGAACAGCCCTGCCGATTCGAGCCCGGCCGCGCGTGCCCGCACCGCCGCGCACCCGCCGGGCAGGGGCAGCACCCGCCGTAGTGTGCCCAGAACCCTCGTGAGCTTGACCTGCTTACCGAAATCGGCTGCGGCCGCGAGGGATCCGGTGGCATCGTCCAGCGCGGCAAGGCGTTTGTCCAACGCCGTGCTGTCGCTGCTGAGTGGACTCAATCTCCGGTCCTCCCGTGAGCCGTTGCAGTCCAACGGATTCAAATGTAGAAGTCGAGTTCTTCCTGTCGCTTCAACAGATTTCGGAGAGTGTACGGGTCCTCTCCGAAGAAGTACAGTACGCCCCAATGGTTTCCGAACGCAGTGCGTTTGGTCACCATTTCTTCCAGCGGCGGGGTGAGCTCGTGTGAATCGAAGTAGTCGTGGTCCTCGGTTTCCTCGGGCATGGCCAGGCGGCTGACCACGCGGCGCCGCGGATAAACTCCGAAGCAGCCCGCATGCCCTTTCGCGTCCACCACCTCCTTCGGGAAGAATGCCTCGATCTCCTCGGCGGTCGTCTTCGGATCGAAGGCCAGGACCAGCGCGTGATACGCGTTGAACCCGTAGCATCGTTCGAGCAGTTCGAACACCTTGAAACCGGGTGGCCGGTAGGCGACCTCGCCGAAATACATCTCACCGTCGCTGGTGACGAAATACTCGGGGTGCACGAAACCGAATTCGATATCGAACGTCTTGATCAACTTCTCGATCTGGCGAGTGATCTCCGGCCGGTACCGTTCCAGCTCCGGTGTGGCCGGAACGAATACCGAATACCCGAGAGTCACGTATTCGGAGATGTTCAGGAAACAGATCTTGCCGTCGTGGATCCACGCCTCGACCGCGAATTCCCAACCGTCCAGATGCGATTCCATCAGGAGCGGAAATTCCTCGTCGGGTATCGAATCGATCTCGTCGGGTGTGCGGATGACGCGGTGTCCCAGGCAGCCCGCCTTGTCGAAGGCCTTGATGTGGATCGGATCGTTGGGATCGCCATCGAGTTTGAGCAGGGTCTGATTGACCCGCTTGAGGAAGCGGATGACGTCGTCGCGCTCGTGCGCCTCCTCGAAGATCCCGACGCGAATGCCGCCGAGTTGGGCGCGGCGCTTCATCAACGACTTGTCGCGCAGCAGCATCGCCTGGCCCAGCAGGCGAGGATTGTCCAGCAGCACCGAGTTGATCGCCCCGGCCCACTCGACGGTCTCCTCGAAGATCGGAATGGCGACGTCGACGCCCCGGGCCTTCAGCGTCTCCGCGATCTCCATCGAGCGATCGTTGAGGCGCTCGAAATCCCAGCAGATATAAGGAATTCGGTGTTCGGTGCAATATTCCTCGGCCCACTCCGGGGCCACCACGACATAGCGCCGATCGAAACGATCCACCGCTTCGACGGCGCTCAAACTCCAGCCCAACAGGGCGACATAACCTTTGTCCGGGTTTCGTATCGCCGATTCCCGTGTTGCAGTCGACAAGACCGGTCTCCTCTCGACCCCGGGACCCAGCATGGCGATTCGGGGGCCGTCATCGCGGATATCGCGGTGCGGTCGGTGTGCTACGCGCTATCCGTATCTCTTGCCGCTGACGGAGTGTCCCGATATCCTCGTCGACACGGGTATCCGGCGGCTACGTGATCGAAACGGCTTCCGGGCGTTGGCAGTTGGATCGAACCCCGTGTCGCCGTCATTCTGTGCGAGTACCCATGCGCGCATCGCGCCAAACAGAGGCGGCCGATCGGCGCCCGGATTCGAGGAATTTCGGAGCGGCTCGGATGCTACGCCGCACCGTCGGGCTCGAAAATTGTTGCGGTATAGGAAGGTCGACTCCGACGTCGATATCGGCGAACAATCGGATTGTCGACATTGTCCGAGCGTCGTCGGAACGGAAACGGACCGGCACCGCATTGTGCGGTGCCGGTCCGTATCGCGTGCGGATACTCGGTCAGCCGACCGGGCCCTGAGCGAGTTTCGCTCGGGCGGATTGGGTTTGCCCGGTCTGGTCGATGAACTTCAGGGTGACCGTATCGCCGGGGTGGTGCTGATCCATGGCGTCGGTGAGCTCCAAGGCGGAGCCGACGGCGGTGTTGTCGACGCCGGTGATCACGTCTCCGGGAGCAAGACCCAATTCCTCGGCGGGGCCGCCGGCGACGATATTGCGGACCAGCGCACCGCTGTTGGAATCGCTCACCGAGACGCCGAGGAAGGCGGACTGACCGATATGGACGGTGCTCGAGCTCTTGCCCGCCCGGATCTGCTTGGCGACGGCCAACGCCTTGTTGATCGGAATGGCGAAGCCCTGCCCGCCGCCTTGGCCGTTCATGGTGCCGAGGCGGAAGCCCTGTGATGCGGCGGTGTCCACGCCGACGACCTGTCCCGCGCTGTTGATCAGCGGACCACCCGAATCGCCCGGTTGGATATTCGCCGCGACCTGGATCAGTCCGGTCAGCTTCTCCGCGGCGCCGGCGGCCTCGTCGCTCGCGGTGATCGACCGGTCCAGCCCGGTGACCTGGCCGGCGGCCGCGGTCGGGCTGCCGGTGCCACCCGCATTGCCCAGACCGACGATGGCGTCGCCGACCGCAACCCGATCCGAATCGCCCAGCGGTGCGGTCTGCAGGCCCGACGCCCCGGACAACCGCACCACAGCGAGGTCGTCGGAACGGTCGTAGCCGACCACCGTCGCGGGATAGGTTCTGCTGTTACCCAGATCGGTGACCGAGATCTTGGTGGCGCCCTCGACGACGTGGTTGTTGGTCAGGATCTCACCGTCGGAGGTGAGTACGATCCCGGTGCCCGCACCCTCGCCGTTCTGCAGGCCCAGCTGGGTGTCGATGTTGACTATTCCGGGGACGACCTTGTTCGCCGCGGCGGTGAGATCAGCGGTGCTGGTTTGTGAGTCGACCGGTTGCGACACGATGCCCGGCGACTGTGCCAACGGCGATCGCGTGGCCGCGCCGGGCGCGGTCAATCGCGCCGCGACCATGCCGATGGTCACCGCGAGGGCCAGTACGATCGCGGCCACGACGGTGAAGCCCAGCCCGTGGCGCGGCGGACGGCCACCCTGCGGCGCATGCGGTCCGTAAGGTGCTCCGTACGGACCCGGTTGTCCGGGCCTGCTCCCCTGATTCGGATACACGGTCATCACGTCCTTTTGGTCAGGAACCTCTCAATCAATTAAGCGCGCCGTTCCTGAGAGTGGGCTGGGGAGTTGCCGTGGAACCGCCACGGTGAGCGTCGCCATATCCGAACGGCCCGCGCGGGGCGAAGGCCCGCTTTCTGACGAATCCGTGACGGACCCGAATCCGGGCCTCTCGGCCGGTCACACGTGCCCGCGCCGGCAGTACGCTCGCGAGATGACCTCCTCTGGCACGCGCGGGACTTCGTCGAGCACCGGCGCGACTCGGCGCGGTGATCCCGATTCGGCCGGATCGGGTCTGCGCACGGCCGCCGGCATCCTCACCGCGGGGTTCGCCCTCGGGGCGGCGGAGTTGGTGGCCGCGCCGGTGGGGTCGGGCAGTGCGCCGCTGACCGCCCTGGGCGGAACCGTGGTGGACCACACCCCCGACAGCGTGCGAGAACGGGTGATCGCCCTCGTCGGCACCAACGACAAGCTGGTGCTGTTCATCCTGATGGCGGCCGTCGCGGTCATCGTGGCGGCCTTCGCCGGGCGGATCGAACGCTCCCGCCGCCCGGTCGGTTCGGCGCTGTTCGCCGTGTTCGGACTGGTGGCGGCCGGTGTCGCGGTGACCAGGCCGGGCGCGTCCTGGACCTGGGCGCTGCCCTCGGTGATCGGGGTCGGGCTGGCGATCGTGGTACTGCGCGGGCTGACTCGGCGGATCGGGGCGTACGAGTCGACGGTGCTGGTCGCGAGCGAAACCGATTCCGGGACAACGGATTCCGGTGTGAACGATCGGGCGGGTGAGATCGATCGGCGGGGCCTGATCCGCGCGCTCGTCGGTGTCGGAGCCTTGGCCGCGGCGGCCGGGGTGGCGGGCCGGTTCATCGGTTCCGCACTGCACAGCGTCTCCGCCGAGCGCGCCGCGGTGCAGCTACCGGTCGCGCCGTCGCCGCAGCCGCCGATCGATCCCGCGGCCGATCTGCGCATTCCCGGCCTGACCCCGTATCTCACCGCCGACCGTGATTTCTACCGGATCGACACCGCGCTCACCGTCCCGCAGGTCAGCGCCGAGACCTGGACGTTGCGGGTGCACGGCATGGTCGATCGCGAAATCCGGCTCGGCTACAACGATTTGAAGGCGCGCCGTCCGATCGAACGACTGGTGACGTTGACCTGCGTATCGAATCCGGTGGGCGGGGATCTGATCGGCAACGCCCGGTGGCTCGGCTACTCCCTGGCCGATCTGCTCGCCGAGGCCGGACCCCACCCGGACGCCGATATGGTGCTGTCCCGCAGTGTGGACGGATTCACCGCGGGCAGTCCGCTGGCCACCGTCATCGACGGTCGCGACGCCATGCTGGCCATCGGAATGAACGGCGAACCGTTGCCCATCGAGCACGGCTATCCGGTGCGGCTGGTCGTTCCCGGCCTGTACGGCTACGTCTCGGCTACCAAATGGGTGACCGATATCGAGATCACGAGATTCGATCGGGCCCAGGCGTATTGGACCGAACGAGGCTGGTCCGAGCGCGGCCCGATCAAAACCGGCACCCGCATCGATACCCCGAAGGACGGCGCATCGGTGGGTCGTGGCCGGGTCGCGGTCGCGGGCGTGGCCTGGGCCCAGCATCGGGGGATCAACGCGGTCGAGGTCCAGATCGACGACGGCCCTTGGCAATCCGCGCGCCTGGCCGCCGAACCCAGCGTCGACACCTGGCGACAGTGGGTCTACGACTGGACCCCGACCCCCGGCACGCACACCATCCGTGCCCGCGCCACCGATGGCACCGGCCAGGTACAGACCGCCGAGGTCCGGGACGTCGTCCCGGACGGTGCCACCGGTTACCCGTCGATCACCGTGCGAGCGGGGTGAGGCAGATCCCGGCAGCGCGGCTCACGTCCGGTCGGACGTCCGGTCGTAGCCCGCACCGCTGTATTCGGCGGGCCGCGCCTCGGGCGTGAGTTCGTAACCGAGATTCACATCGTGGGTGAGGTTCGCTCCGTCGATCAACACCTGACTGCTGACCTGCGGATATCCACGCGCCACCACGGTGTAGTCGCCCGCGGGCAGGTCCGGGATGCGGTAGTTGCCCTCGGCATCGGTGAACACCGAGCCGACCACCCGGCCGGCCGAGTCCAGGACCGACACCTGGGCATCGGCGACCACGTCCGAATCCGACCAGGCCCGGCCGCTGAGCACGGCCATCGACGCCAGCTCGATGTCGTACCGCAGCGTGCCCGACTCCGGAAGGGTGAGCGTCGTGGCATGCGGCTGGCGGCCCTCGGCCACCGCGACCAGGGTGTATTTGCCGGCGATCGTGCCCTGGCAGGCGTAGGCGCCATCGCCGCCGGTCACCCCGGCGGTGACGACCTCGCCGCGGGTGTCGGTCAAGGTGATCGTGACTCCGGCCAGCGGCTGCCCGCCACCGGCGGTGACCACACCCGACAGCTCGCCGTTACCGCTGAGGGTCACCTCCCACAGGGCGTCGCGGTCGCCGGCGGTGACCGAGACCGCGGCGGGCTGGTGCCCGCTGGCCGCGGCGATCAGGACGTACTGTCCGGCAGCTGGGGCCGCGAGGCGGTAGACGCCGTCGTCGCCACCGGTGGCACGGGCGACCTGATGTCCGTTGTGGTCGATCAGCGTGAGCGCCGCGCCCGATACCGGCCGTCCGTCCTCCCGGTGCACCCGCACCGAGAGCGGTTTTCCGGCTCCGGCGGCTGGAGTGGCGGATTGCTGAGCGCCGACCCGGTCGACCGGGGTGAACCGTGTCGTCGCGGCGGCTGCGGGCGCCTCGTCGATCGGCGCCGCCGCGGGCGCTTCGGCGTCGGCGACCGCGGGTGCCGGTGTCTCGCTCTTGTTGTTGACGAACAGGACCGAGGCCACGACACCGATGAGCAGGATGGCGGCGGGCAGATACATCGACTGGCTCAGCGCGGTGCTGAACGGGTGCACGATGAATTCCGGGAGCTTGGTCTGGCCGGCCCCTTCGGAGAACTGACCTCCGCCGAGGTGTTGAGCGGCCATCCGGTTGGAAACCAGGGCGGCGATCACCGCACTGCCCAGGACCGAGCCGATCTGCCGGGTCGTGTTGTACACGCCGGCGCCCGCACCGGCGAGTTCCATCGGCAGGTCGTGGGTCGCGGTCGAGGCCAGCGGAGCCCAGATGCACGAGTTGGACAGACCGGCGACGCCGCCGATCACGATGAACAGCACGATCGAGCTGTCCGGCTTCATCAAAGTAGCGAATCCGAAGATCGACGCCGCGAACAGCGCGAAGCCGATGGTCGGGATGATTCGCGGCGGCATCCGGTCGGAGATCTTGCCGATGAACGGCGCGGTGATTCCGGTGACGATCGCCATCGGAGCGAAGACCAGCGCGGCCCGGGTCGGCGAGTACTCGCGCACCGCCTCCAGATAGAAGTAGGCGGGCACCATCAGAGCCGTGATCGCCGCGCCCATCGAGGCGATCGCCACACTCGACAACGCGAAGTTCCGGTTGCGGAACAGGCTCATCGGCACCAGCGGCTCACCCTTGTTCCGCGCCTGGTTGATCACGAACAGGCCCAGTACCACGACACCGGCGATGATCATGGTCCAGATCCAGGCGTTCCAGTTGTGCGCGTTGCCCTCCTGGATGCCGAAGACCAGCAGGAACATTCCGATTGCGGACAGTGCCACGCCGACGAAGTCGAACCGGTGCTCGTGCGTCTCCAGGGCCGGCACCAGCCACAGCGCCAGGACGAAGGCCACCACCCCGATCGGGACGTTGATGTAGAAGATCCAGTTCCAACCCAACTGATCGACCAGGACGCCGCCCAGGATCGGGCCGACCAGGGTCGCCAGTCCGGCGACGCCGCCCCACAGACCCATCGCCGCGCCACGCTTGTCCGGCGCGAACGTGCGGGTGATCACGGCCATCGTCTGCGGCGTCATCAGGGCCGCGCCCAGGCCTTGCACCGCGCGGGCGGCGATCAGCATCTCGATGCTGCCGGACAGACCGCACCACAGCGACGCGAGGGTGAAGACCACCAGGCCGATCAGGTAGATGTTCTTGGGGCCGAACCGGTCTCCGAGCCGTCCGGTCACCAGCAGTGGCACGGCATAGGTCAGCAAATACGCGCTGGTCACCCAGATGACCTTGGTCATATCGGTGTTCAGGTCGTGCATGATGGTCGGATTGGCCACCGCGACGATGGTCATATCCAGCAGAATCATGAAGAAGCCCACGACCAGCGCGTACAACGCCAGCCAGGGATTGTGTCGGGTGGTCATGGGTGTCTGTGTCCTATCGAGCGGGCAACGATCGCGGTGAACGATCGGTACGACGTAGGGGGAATCTCGCGCATCACGGGTGACGCGCCTCAGTGGCCGGCAGGGTGCGCACCGCCGTTCCGCAGCTGGGCAAGCACGTCGTCGGTGACGGCTGTGCCCCAGTCGGGCCCCAGATCCTCGGTCTCACAGGTATCGATGCGTTCGCCATCGGGGGTGAACTGCTCCCATTCGAGAGTGCCGTCCCGCAGCTCGGCGCTGATGCGGCGCAGCCACGTGACTTCGGCGTCGGTCTGTGCGCGGATGTGTTCGATGACCATCCAGTAGCGGCGTGGTACCCGTTTCGCGGGCAGCCACTGCAGGAGGGCGTCGAGTTCGGTGAGGTCGTTGTTCAGCCAGCCGATGCGCTCGGTGATCAGCTCGAGCACCTCTCCCGCGGGCATGTTGTGCGCCTCGGAGATGGCCAGCGGGAAGATCGGGTATTCGCGGACGGGACGACGGATGATATCGGTGATCCGGTTCCGCAGGGCGGTCCTGCCTGCGGGATTGATTCGGTAGGTGGTGCGTTCGGGACGGTTGCCGGCGCGGTCGGTGCCCTCGGCGCGCACCAGATCCTGCTCGGCCAGGCGGGTGACGGTGTGATACAGCGAGCCCGGACGGACCTTGACCAGAAAGTCCTCCCGGCGCTGCACGAGCAGTTGATACATCTCGTACGGATGCATCGGCCGCTCCTCGAGCAGCGAGAGCACCGCGAGCGCCAGTGGCGTCAAGGTGGCCCCTGGCTGCTTGGTCATCGTGGTCGCTCCTGTTCGTCGATCGGGACTCCAATCGAGACCGCCGACATCATCCGCCTCAAATATTCCACTCCGAATATACGGCGCGGGAGAGTGCGGAACAAGAAGGAATGACCACCGTCACATCGGATCGATCACCCCGCGAATACGAACCCGCCACGCGAAAAGCGCCAGGCCGGAATCATTGGATGCGACTCCGGCCCGGCGCTGTCGCGAACCGTCGTCGAGTGTGACCAA
>CBJNFW010000344.1:0-8563 GCA_966435935.1 uncultured Nocardia sp. | reverse complement strand
GCGGGGTGGAACGGGGCTATGCCAGGTACCATTCGGCGGCCTTGGCGTACGCCTTGCGGACCGCCTCGGCGAAACCGCAGGTCGTCTGCGAGTTACCCGAGGCCGACCGGGTGTACGCGGTGTCGTGCCCCGACGAACTCGACGAGCAGGCCGTGGATCCTTCGGGCGGAGTCGAGGTCGCCGCGGTGGTCGTTGTGTCCGCGGTCTGCGTGGCCGGTGCGGCCATCGGCGCCGTGGTCGCCGTGACCGCGCCGGCGTGCTGGGCGGCCGAGGAACTCGTCGTGGGAGATTTGCCGAACACCTGCCAGCCGACCACGGCGACTCCGATGACCACCGCCGCGCCGAGGAAGCCGAGCACCAACGGCACCGCCACCGAACGCTTCTTCGGTTTTATGCCGCGATCCTCGTAACCTGTTGCGGCCTCGGCGTATTCGTAGTCCTCGGGGTAGACGCCGTTGTCGTCGGGGCCGTAACCGAGCACGGAATGCGGTGCGCTGGTGTCGTATTCGCCCGAGACGTAATCGTTCTCGGCGTACTCCCCGTCGGCGTATTCACCATCGACGTATTCGCCGTCGGCATATTCGCCGTGGTCGTATCCGCTTCGGCCGTAGTCGTTTTCGGCGTACTCACTATCGTCGTATTCGCCGTAACCCTCGCCCGAGGCGGTAGCCTCCGGATCGTAATCGTCGTATTCGTCCTCGTAACCGTCCTCCGTGCGGTACGCGGCCTCGTCGTCGTAGCCGTACTGCGAATCGTCCTCGTACTCGGCGTAACCCGCGCCGATCACCCCTGCGGCGGCTGCGGTGGTGCCGTGCGGAAGCAGTTCGGTGTGCGGCGTGGGATCGACCGATTCCGGTGCTCGCAGAGACGATTTCGGCGCCTGGGCGAAAGGCTCGGGCTCCTGCGGCGGCGGGGTCGATGCCGCGACGGCCGATTCCGGCGCCCGCGGCGGCAGATCCGGCGCCGGCGGGACCGGCTGCGGCGCTCGTTGCGGGAATTGCTGCGTCGGCGGGATCGGCTGCGGTGTGCGCTGCGGGAGTTGTGGCGACCGGATCGGTTCCCGGCCTTGTTGCGGGGGTATCGATTCGGCCTGCGATACCCGTTGCGGCAGAGCCGGTTCCGGCTGTGACCCACGTTGCGGCAACTTCGGCGATTGCGGGGCCGGTTCGTCCGAACGCCGCGGCAGTCCCGGTGGCTGCGGTGGTTTCGGGGCGAACTGGAATTCCTCCCGCGGCATCCGGGAGGGGTCCGCGAGCGTGATCACCGGGAGATCGCTGCCGGTATCGTGCTCGTCCGGATCGGTCGGCGCGATGATGCGCAGCGACCCGGTCGTCTCGTAACCGCGTGGCGCAGGGGCGGGTTCGTCGGGAATGTCCTGATCCGCGGAGGTCGGGACCGGCCCGCGAGCCATCGCGTTGGTCGTCTCGTCCGCATTGGACGGTATGCCCGTGCCCGCGCCGGTCCGCATGACGGTGGTCGCCGAACCGGTGGCCGGGGGAATCTCCTCGCGCGGCTGGGGCGCGGGCTCGTACTGCTCGTCGCCGCGCGGCTGGAACTGCGCCGCGATCGTCGGCCCGTCGGGGCCGAACGGCTGGAACGTTGTGGGCCGCAACACCGGCCGTGACGCACCCGGACCTGGTGCGACGCGTTGCGGCAGCGGCGGCAGCGGCCCTGCCTGCACGGCGCCGGTGTCGTCCGGCCGCGGCGGCTCGACCGGGGCCGGGGCGGGCGGCGGCGGTGGCGGGGCGACGGCGGTTTCGCGCTCGCCCGACAGACCCATCGCGGCACGAGCGGCCCCGGCGAATTCCCCGGTCGTGGCGAACCGGTCGTCGGGCGATTTCGACATGGCGTGTGCGAGAACGGCATCCAGCGCCTCGGGCACGTCCCGGCGTTGCAGGCTCGGGCGCGGCGGTGTCTCGGACAGATGCGCGCGGATCAGCCCGCTCACGTTCTGCACCGGGAAAGGCGTTGTGCCGGTAAGGCATTCGTACAGGACGCAGGCCAGCGAATAGGTGTCCGAGCGGCCGTTGACCGGCCCGGAGTCGAACCGCTCGGGCGCCATGTAGGTGTACGAGCCCGCCGTGACGCCGACCATCGTGGTCGCGCTGTCACCCTCGCTGCGGGCGATGCCGAAATCGGTGAGGAAGGCGAAATCGGTCGGTGTGACGAGGATATTGGCCGGTTTGACATCGCGGTGCACCAGGCCCGCGCCGTGCGCGGCATCGAGTGCGGTGGCGATCTGGTCGATGATGTGCACCGCGCGCTCGGGCTCCATCGGCCCCTGCCGGCGCAGCAGGGCGCGCAGATTGTCGCCGCGGATCAGGCGCATGTCCAGATAGAGCATGCCCTCGATCTCGCCCGCGCGGTTGATCGGGACGATGTGCGGATCGGCGATGCGCGTCGCGGCGTGTGATTCGCGGCGGAACCGCTCGCGATAGCCCGGATCCTGGGCCAGCTCCTCGGGCAGCAACTTCAGGGCGACGACGCGATCGTTGTGGGTGTCGTACGCCTCGTAGACCTCGCCCATGCTGCCGCGGCCGAGCATGGAGCGCAGCTCGTACGGACCGAATCGGCCGCCGGTCCGCGGCCGCGATGCGTTCACCGGTGAAACCTCCTTCCCTGGGCAGGGTGCGACACCCGTGCCCGGCTGCCTCACCGGGGTTGCCTGCCCCGCTACGCCGACGATTCTCCAGGTGCGACTACTCCGTGGTCAAACGCGAACACGATCGCCGCGGCGCGATCTCGTAACCCGAGCTTTCCGAAAATGTGTCCGACGTGGCTCTTTACCGTGACCTCGGAGATCCCCAACTCCGCGGCGATCTCGGTGTTCACCCGCCCGCGACCGATTCGCTGCAGCACCTCGTACTCGCGAGCGGTCAGCTCGTCCAGGCCCGAACGGGTCTTCACCGGAGTCGGCGCGACGGTCCGATATGCCGACAGCACTCGTCCGGTTACCGACGGATCGAGCCACGATCCGCCGGCCGCGACCGTGCGCACCGCGCGAATCAGATCCTCGGCGGGGGAGTCCTTGAGGATGAATCCGGCGGCGCCCGCGCGCAGCGCGCCGGAGAGCAGTTGATCGTCGTCGAACGTGGTCAGCACCAGAACCGGCGGTGCGTCGGTGCGTGAGCGCAGGATCCGGGTGGCGTCGATGCCGCCGACGCGCTTCATTCGCAGATCCATCAGTACGACGTCGACGGGCTGCGCGGCGAGCGCGGCCGGGACCTCGTCGCCGTCGGCGCATTCGCTCACCAGGAAACCGTCGCGGCGGCGCAGGATCCGGCGCAGGCCGCCGCGCACCAGTTCCTGGTCGTCCACGACGAGAACGCCGAGTGCGTTCTCCTCGGACGGCGAAGTACCCGGAATCACATACCCTCCTGGAGTTTGCGGGTCAGAGCGGTGAACGCGTCGCGCACGGGCCGCAGATGATCGTCCGAACCCGAGACCGGGCACGTCAGGCCCGGTGAGGCGTCGGCGATCGGGAATCCGGCGCGCACCTGCCACTGCCCGGCGCTGGGTCCGGCGGTCAAGGTGCCGCCGATGAGAGTTGCGCGCTGGCGCATACCGGAGATGCCCATCCCGCGGCCGCGCCGAGTGGGGACCGGGCCGGTGAGGGTGTTGGTGACGACCGCGGTGACCTGCGTACCGGTGACCTCGATGCGCAACGTTGCCGCGGCGTCCGGGGCGTGTTTGGCGATATTGGCCAGGGATTCCTGGCTGATCCGGAACAACGCCAGACCCGTCGTCGCCGAGACGGTCGTGACATCCCCGGACACCGAGTAATCCACGTTCAGGCCCGCACCCAGGAAATCCTCGACCAGAGCGGGGATATCGTCCATTCCGGGTTCGGGGGTCAGGCTGGACGGGCGCTGATCGAGCAGGCCCACGGTGTGCCGGATGTCGGCCATGGCCTGGCGGCCCAGCCGTTCGGCGTCGGTGAGCGCGTCGATCGCCTCCTCGACGTCGCGATCGGTCTGCAGCGAATGACGAGCCGCGGTGAGATGCAGCAGAGTCACGCTGAGCGAATGCGCGATGACATCGTGCACCTCCCGGGCGATCCGGCGGCGTTCCTCGTCGGCGGCGCGGGCGGCGCGGATCTCCTGATTCTCGCGTTCCTGGTACAGGTACATCCGCTGGTACTGCATCATCAGCCCGACCAGCGTGCCCAGCACGACTCCGATGACGTAGTTGGGCAGCGGGTCGATCCCTGGGCCGACGATGTGGAACAGCAGCAGTTCCAGCAACGCGATCGCGGCGAACGGCAGGCTGATCCGCTTGCTGGCGATCGCCGCGACCTCGCCGGCGACGACGACCAGTACGAACGGCGAGGCGTCCAGCGTCACCGGCTGCAACAGGAACAAGCCCTGCGCGATCAGCCCGACGGCGCACAGCGGCCCCGGACGCGGCGGGACGCCGAAGATGGTCAGGATCGGGAACGCGAAGGTGACCAGCAACAGCGCCAGGATGGGCAGGGCGGTCGGGAAGTAGCCGTGCCGCTGGATCACGGCGGTCACCGCGGCGATCGACAGGGCCAGATCGGCGGTGAGGATCACCGCCGGGGGATAGTCGAACGGGAGTTCGGCCATGTGCTGGTCGAATGTGGCGCGCGGGTCGTGCCAGAACTCCACGATCCGCTGGCGCGCGTGACGCCATCCGACCACCGCACGCCACAGCACCGTGGTCAGCAGAACCGCGGCCGCGGTCAGCACGACGATCCGCAGCACCTCCATGCACCAAGGCTAGCCAGTCGGTGTGACACCGATCATCGTTCCTGGAGCGGGTGCCGGCTCCTACCGGAGTAGGAGCCCAACTCACGCCCTCGGCACGACGATTCGCCGAGATCATCTCCGTAGCGTCGACACCACAGCGTTCGGCGGACAGATGCCGGGCACGAGAGGGAAGGGGTGAGCGCCATGACCTGGCAAGATTTGCACGCCCGTACCGAGATCCTGGATGTGGTGCTGACCCGCGCGGCCGCCGATCCGGCGAATCCTGGCCTGCTGCACGGACTTCCGGACATCGATCGGCTGTTCGGCGGGCCCGCCGGCGTGCTGGCCGCGCTGCAGTACCGCTGGGACAACCACCTGCACGTCAAGCTCGACCTGGCGTTGCTGGAGGGACGGTCGGCCGCCGAGGCATACCTCGAGCTGGCCGCCGAACAGCCGGTGCTGCGCGCCGTACTCGACGCCCAGGACGTTCGCCGGTGGCATCCGTCCGAGGTGCTCGTGCGCTGACGCGCACCACGACTGGAGACAGTGCCCGGTGAGCGGGCCGAAACGAGGAGGGGAACACCGATGTTGGAATTGACCGATGTCGTCAGGGAGTACCGAGTGGGGCAGCAGCGGGTGCGAGCCCTCGATGGCGTCAGCCTGAACATCGCCGCGGGCGAGTTCACCTCCGTCATCGGCCCGTCCGGGTCCGGGAAGTCCACCCTGCTGCATCTGCTGGGCGCGCTGGACTCGCCCGATTCCGGGTCGATCACCTTCCAGGGCGAGGAGATCGGCGACCTCGGTGACGACCGGCAGTCCGAATTCCGGCGGCACCGTGTGGGTTTCGTCTTCCAGTTCTTCAACCTGCTGCCGACGCTGACCGCCTGGGAGAACGTGGCCATCCCGAAACTCCTGGACGGCACCGGATTACGGAATGCCAAACCGAGAGCCTTGGAACTGCTGGACCTGGTCGGGCTGGGCGAGCGCGCCGAGCATCGCCCCGCCGAACTGTCCGGCGGGCAGATGCAGCGCGTGGCCGTGGCGCGGGCGCTGATCATGGACCCGCCGCTGATCCTGGCCGACGAGCCCACGGGCAACCTGGATTCCAAGACCGGCGCGGCCATCCTGGAACTCTTCGGCATGATCACCGAGCAGGGGAATTCGGTGGTGATGGTCACCCACGACATGGGTGCGGCGCACTACTGCGATCGCGTGATCACGTTGCGGGACGGGCGAATCGGGTCGATCACCGCCGGTGAGCACGCCGCCGAGCGACGTTCCGTGGATGGTCATCCGGCGGTTCGCGCATGATCGCCGCCGCGTGGGACCGCTTGCGGCTGTTCAATATCGGTGAACTGCTCGCGCATCGCGGCCGCACCCTGATGGCGATGATCGTGATGGCCGTCTCGGCCGGGCTGCTGGTCTCGGTGCTGAGCATCTCCGGCTCGGTCACCGGCTCGGTCGGCAAACTCACCAAGGCGCTGGGAGGTAAAGCGGCACTGGAGGTCTCCGGCGTCACCGACGGTGGATTCGATCGGAGCCTGCTGCCGCAGATCCAGGCGGTGCCCGGAGTCTCGGCGGCGGTGCCGATGGTGCGGGCCAGGGTCGGCGCCGGCGCGGACCGCACGCTGCTGATCGGGGCCGATGCGAGCGTATCCGCGCTGGGCAGCGCGCTGGCCGGGCCGATGCGTTCGCAGGCGATCGAGCTGCTGTCCGTACCGGACGGCGTACTGGTCGGCGCCGGTCTCGGACGACACGAGGGGGAGCGGTTCACCCTCGGGGTGGCCACGGTGACGGTGGCGGGCGTACTGGACGACCGAACGTCCGGGCAGCTCAACGGTGGCCAGATCGTCGTGGCGGCACTGCCGGTGGCCCAGAAGATCCTCGGCCGCTCCGGTCAACTCGATTCGATCGAGATCGTGCCCGCGCCGGGAGCCGATGTGGGGCAACTGCGTTCGGCGCTCACCGCGGTGGTGCACGGCCGGGCGGTGGTGGCCGACCCGAGCCTGCGCACCGCGCAGGCGGGCGGGGCCATCCAATTGGTGCGCTATTCGACCACGATGGCCTCGGCCGCCGCGCTGATCGTCTCCGGATTTCTGATCTACAACGCGATGAGTATGGCTGTGGCGCAACGGCGTCCGGTGTTGTCGCTGCTGCGGGCCATCGGCGGGCGGCGCGGGCCGATGGTGCGTGACCTGATCGCCGAGGCCGCGCTGCTCGGCCTGATCGGCGGCGGTATCGGCGCGGTGTTCGGAATGTTCATGGGACGCACCGCGATTCATCAGGTGCCCTCGGCGATGATGGCCTCGGTGCAGGCGCGGATCGAATACCTCGTGCCCGGATACGCGATCCCGGTCGCCATCGCGGCATGTGTGCTGGCCAGCACCGCCGCGGCCGCGATCGCGGCGCGGCAGATCTACAAGGTGCAGCCGATCGAGGCGCTGGCGCCGGTGGGCGTGTCGAAATCCGACGTGGTGAATCCGCTGTTGCGTTGGGGCGCGGTACTTCTCGGCGGCGTCATGGTCACCGCGGCGATCCTGATCGCCCGCGCGGACATCGGCCGGTTGTCCCTGGCGGCCATCTCGCTGTCGATCAGCGCCGCGGTGGTGCTGTGCTTCGCCGCGACGGAGCCGATCGTGCGGTCCGCGGCGATGGTCGCGCGCGTGTTCGGTGCGCCGGGGGCGTTGGGCGCCACCACGATCGAGCGTGCGCCACGCCGGGTCTGGGCGACAACCATGACGGTGATGATCGGTGTGACCGCGGTGGTCGCCATGGGCGGCGCGTCGCACAATCTGGTCGATTCGGCGACGGCCACCTTCGCCGACCTCGCGCGCCGGGACGCCTACGTGAGCACGTCCTCGCTGGCGGAGTTCCCGACCGGGCCGCTGCTGCCGACGGATCTGAAGGCCCGGATCCGGGCGCTGCCGGGGGTGGCCGACGTGGGTTCGGCCCAGATGGCCTTCGCGACGCTGGGGCGTGGCCAGGTGATGCTGCAAGCCTATGAGCGCGGCGTTCCGGCCGGACCGGTCGCCGAACTCCGGCCCGGTGTGCCGGACCGGATGGCGCGCGGGGAGGGCGTGGTCGTGTCGGGGGATGTGGCGCGGCAGCTGGGCGTGCACGAGGGGTCCGAGCTGGATCTGCCGACCCCGACGGGTATCCGCAAAGTCCATGTGCTGCAAGTAATTCCGTACTTCTCCGCGATCACCGGGACGGTGCTGCTGGATCTGGACATGTTGCGGCAGTGGTACGAGCGGCCCGGGGAGACCATCCTCGGCATCAGTTACGCGCCCGGTGTGAATCCCGCGGCCGAACTCGACCTGCTGCGCCGGAGCGTGCCGCCGGGACTGGCGGTGGACACCGGCGCGGGCGCGGTGGCGGCGGTGTCCGGCGGGGTGAAGCAGGGCACGTCGCTGTCCGGCTCGATCCTGTGGATCGTGGTGCTGGTCTCGACGATTGCCCTGCTGAACACGCTGATGCTGTCGGTTCTGGAGCGGCGCCGGGAGCTGGGCGTCCTGCGCGCGATGGGCACCAGCCGCCGGTTCATGCTGCGCGCGGTGCTCACCGAGGCCGCCGGCATCGGACTGACCGGTGCGGTGCTCGGGCTGGCCGTCGGCGCCGCGGTCCAGTACCTCGCCGACATCGCGTTCGGCCGGGCCATGACCATCCCCGTGACCTATTCGCCGAGCCCGATGCTGCTCGTATACGCCTCGGCCGCACTCGTTCTCGCGCTGCTGGGTTCGATCCCGCCCGCGCTGCGCGCGGCCCGCATGCCGATCATCGAAGCCATCGCGGACTTGTAATTCGGCCCCGCATTTTTGGCCTCCGCTTCGCTCCGGCGGGTTTTTGGTGCTTTG
>CBJNFW010000343.1:0-8616 GCA_966435935.1 uncultured Nocardia sp. | reverse complement strand
AGGTAATGAGCAGAGTTGGTGGTACGAGTACGGCGGTCCCGCGCTGGTGTTCACTTCCGAGGAGTGGTCCGCGTTCGTTGAGGCGGCGGCCTCTCATGGCAGATTCGATGGATGACATGACCGGCGTGATGTGGTTCAAGAGCATCCGTAACGCGGGCTCGAGAAGCTGTGATGAGTGGTCAGCCTTTATGGACGCGGTATGCGGCCGGGGAGCCCCCGCGAGAATGCGGCGCTGAGCCGCCCGCCGGAATCCGGTTGGGTGGCTGGGCTTGACCCTGACGCTGCGTCGGGGTTGCACCCTTGGGTCATGACGAACGATATCGATTCCGCAACTCGGCTCGCTCCGCCGATCGGAGAGTTCCAACAGGTCGACGGCCGCCGGATTTTTGCGCATCGGCTGGGCAGTGGCGGGCCGGCCGTGGTGTTCGTGCCGGGTTCGGGCGCGGTCGGACTGGATTATTTCGCTGTCCAGCAAGGGATTTCGCAGTTCTGTACCGCTGTGGTGTACGACCGTGGCGGCACCGGGTACAGCGATCCGGTCCCGCTGCCGCGCACTGCGGCGGCGGTCGCGACCGAACTGCACGAGTTGTTGCAGGCCTTGCATCTGCCCGCACCGTATGTTCTGGTCGCGCATTCCCTCGGCGGCGGCTACGCGCACCGGTTCACGCAGTTGTATCCGGATGAGGTGGCCGGGCTGGTCTGGGTGGATGGCTTTCACCGTGACTGGGAGGAGTTCATGCCCGCTGCGGCGAACCCGGCCGCGGTGCAGCAGACAGCGCCCACTCGCGAACAGATGCGGCAGATGGGTTCGGCGCTGCGGGAGATGTACGCCGAACTGGTCGCGGACTATCCGCAGCGCATGCGGCAGCCGTTGATCGACGCCCATGTCAGCGAGGATTGGCTGCGGTTCGGCGTCGCGGAGCGCGGCAGTCTGGGTGCGCTCGCCGGCGAATTGCGTTCGGGGCCGGACATTCCCGACGTCCCGGTGGTCGCGCTCACCGCGCAGAGCATCGACCCCGGACCGCAGGTGCCGATGCCGCAGCGCACGGTCCGTGCGATACACGAGGGGATGAGCCGGATGGCCGCGGCGATGGTGAGCAAGGTGTCGTCCGGGGAGCATCGCGTCGTGTCCGACGTGGGACACAACCAGCTGTGCTTCACTCGCCCCGACGCCGTGGTCCAGGCGATCCGTGACGTCCTGGACCAGGTGGTTCGCGCCTAGACTCGAGTGGCTATGTTTCCCGAGGAGCGGAGGCGCACGGTGCTCACGATCGGCCAGCTCGCGGCGACCGCCGGGGTGAGCGTGCGCACTGTGCGCCATTACCACCAGATCGGCCTGCTGCCCGAGCCCGAGCGCGATGCCTCCGGCTACCGTCGTTACAGCGCGCAGGCAGCGGTGGATCTGGTGCGGATCAGAACTCTGGCCGATGCCGGAGTGCCCCTGGCGAGGATCGAGGCGCTGCTGCACGCCCAGCCTGCCGAATTCGCGGCCGCCATCGCCGATATCGACGCCGGGCTGCGGGACAAGATCGATCAGCTCACCGACCATCGCCGCCGCATCGCCGAATTGGCAAGCGGCGAGGAGCTCGTCCTGCCGCCGGAGATGGTCGACATCTTGAACCGGCTGCGCGGTCTCGGAGTCAGCGAGCGCACGGTGCGGCTCGAGCGCGACTGGTCGATCCTGTTGCGGGCCTCGGACCCGAACGTGATGCCGCAGTGGATTCGGGACAAGATCGCCGGTTTCGAGGATCCGGAGAAGATGCGCCTGTACCTGGCGTGTGATCAGTGCGTGGGTTGGGATCCGCACGATCCGCGCGTGGATCAGCTGATCGATGACCTGGAAGCGTGGGAGATCGAACACGACGGCCGCAGCAGCCGGCCCGAGCGCCCGACGCCGCTGTTTTCCCTGGTCCTGCGGGAGTCACCGGCTTGGCATCGAATCCTCGACACGCTCACGCGCCGCGCCGAGCGCCGCCGGGCCGGCGTGCCCGGCAGCTGAGCGCGGGTATTCGGCCCGCTCGTTGCGCAACTTGTTGCGGTGCAACCGAATTCGGGCGATAGGCGCGACGGGGGTGCGATCCGGCCGAGACGTCCGCGCCCGGATTTCGGGCAACGCGGGACTGGCCGATTCCTTTTCGTGGTGGCCGAGGTCTACATGGTGAGCGGAACCGTCTGCGCTGCGAGCACGGTCCGCTCACTCATGTGTGGTGAACAACAACGAAGGGCCGATCGCCGATGAGCATTCCCGCGACCATGCGCGCGCTGCGACAGTTTTCCCTGGACGGGCCGCAGGATATGCGGCTGGTCACCGATGCGCCGGTGCCGAAGCCGGGGCGGGGCGAAGTTCTGATCCGGGTCACCGCCGCGGGCGTGAATTTCCGTGATGTCATGCAGGCGCACGGCACCTCGCCGGGTGGGCCGCGGCCGCCGTATGTGGCGGGATTCGAGGCCGCCGGTGAGGTGGTCGCGGTGGGTGAGAAGGTGACCGGCCCACGACCCGGCGTCCACATCGTCGGCATCGGTGACGGCGCTTTCGCCGAGTACATGGTCGTGTCCGCGCACGCGGCGATACCCGTTCCGCCCGGATGGACCGATCAGCAGGCGCTGGGCCTGGCCGTGAACTGGCCCACCGCGTTGGCTGCCCTTCGGCCCCTGGGTGGCATCGCCGCGGGGCAGACCGTGCTGATCCACGCCGCGGCGGGTGGGACCGGGCAGGCCGCGGTCACCCTGGCCAAGCACTACGGTGCGACAGTCATCGCGGCCGCCTCACCGGGCAAACACGAGACGGTACGAGCGCTGGGAGCCGATCACGTCCTGGACTCGCTCGACGGCGACCTGGCCGCGCGGGTGCGAGAGCTGACCGGCGGCAGCGGCGCCGAGGTGGTGCTCGAGTCGGCTGGTGGCGCCACCTTCGCCGCGAGCCTGGCCGCGGCGAGACCGGTCACCGGCCGGGTGGTCGTATTCGGTGCGGCGGGCGGCGACGCCACGATCACCAACCGGGATCTGGTGTACAAGCACCAGGTCCACCTCATCGGCCTGAATATCGGCGTGCTGATCCAGGCCGCACCGCACATCTTCGGCGAGCTGATGGGTGAGTTGTCCGCGCTGATCGCGGCCGGTGTGCTCGCGCCGAGCACACCGGCCGAGTACGCCCTGGCCGACGGCCGCAAAGCGCTGACCGAGCTGGAGGCCAGGGCCACCATCGGCAAACTGGCCCTGCTGCCCTGAGTAACGCCCCGGCGCCGACGCGGTGACATCGCGCGACGGCCTTCTCTGACAGGAGTTGGAACAGATGACCGCACCCCCCGCCCCGACCGCGGGCCCGACAGCGCGATTCGTCGTAATGTACGACACCCCTTCGGATGTCGACGCGTTCGAACGTCACTACAACGATGTCCACATCCCGTTGGCGAAACAGTATCCTGGCTTGCGTCGCTACACGCGCGGCGATGCGCCGAAGGCGGTGATCGGCGAGCCGTGCTACCTGGTGGTGATGCTGGACTGGGACGACATGGCCGCGCTGGAAGCCGCGCTCGGATCGGAGATCGGCCGGCGCACCGCCGAGGACGCCATGGCGAATCTGGCTCGTTACGCGAGCTTTCGCGGCATGATCCTGCGGATCGAGGAGGTTTGATCACGACCACCGTCGCCACCGAACCGGCATCGGCGTCCTCGACTGCGGCGGCCCGTCGCCGCGTCGTCGAGGCGTGGGCCGCGTACCGGCGCCTCGGGTTCGCGAGGTGACATCGCGGCCGCGGGAGGTACCGGATCGAGACCGGTTCACCGCCGAGACCGACCGATTCCGCCGGGAGCTGCTGGCGCACTGTTACCGCATGGTCGGCTCGGCGCACGACGCCGAGGATCTGGTGCAGGAGACGTATCTGCGGGCGTGGCGTTCCTACGCCGGATTCCAGGGCCGGTCCTCGATCCGGTCCTGGCTGTACACGATCGCCACCAACGTGTGCCTGACGGCCGTGCGGCCGCGACCGATCCGGGTGCTGCCCTCGGGTCTGGCCGGTCCGCAGGAAGATCCCGACACTCCTTCGGGTCCTGTTGCGCTGGAAGGGGTTTCGTGGCTGGAACCGCTGCCGGACGCATGGATCGCCCCGCCCGAGGACCCGGCCGCGATCGTGGTCGTGCGCGAGTCGCTGCGACTGGCGCTGATCGCCGGGCTGCAGCACCTGCCCGCCCGCCAGCGCGCGATCCTCATCCTGCGCGAGGTGCTGGCGTTCTCGGCGGCCGAGACTGCGGAGATCCTCGATACCACCGTCGCGGCGGTCAAGAGCGGGCTGCAACGCGCCCGCGCCCGGCTCGACGAACTCGAACCGCGCCCGGAGGAACTGCTCGAACCGACCGACCCGCGGGCGCGCGCACTGCTGGACGGCTACATCGCGGCCTTCGAACGCTCCGATGCGAACCTGCTGGAACAGGTGCTGCGCGTGGACGCCACGCTCGAGGCGACGCCGTTCCGCGACTGGCAGGCGGGCCGGGCGAACTGCGTGCGCATGCTCGACGCGTATGTGCTGGGCGTGCCGGGCGATTGGCGGATGCTCGCCACCACCGCGAACGGCCAGCCCGCCGCGGTCGTCTATCACCGCGACGCGCACGGCACGCTCCGAGCCGCCGGCGCCGTGGTGCTGGCGCCGACCCGCGCCGGCATCAGCCGCGTGGTCAAGTTCCACGATCCCGCGCTGGTTGCGAGCTTCGGTTTCGCCGACGTGCTCGGGCCCTGACCCGGCAACTACGGCCCCCGCGTTGCCTCGGTGGACACGTTCAGCGATGCTGCCGGGTCGGTCCAATCTTCGCGGCTGGGTGCGACTGCGGTCGGTGCCATTGCCCAGCGAGCAGGGCCCGTGCCCGCGCGATGAGAATTCCCGTCGAAATCCGGCGAGCGGTTGGGCCCTCGCCGTCGCATACCGGACCGTCGGATCGGGCCGGATGTGATGTGTCCATCGATCCGGCCCCGCCCGCCCGCTTCGGCTGCGGCACAAGCGAGTTCGCCGGCCCGCAGATATCGGCCGAGGTTGCCGCTCCGGTGTTGCCGCCTTACGCACCCCGCCTCGGGCTGCACCCTGCGCCGCACTCGGTTCCCGTTTCGAGGTTTCCTCGCGCCAGTGATGTTCCCAGGCAGTCGATTCGGACCTGCGCGTATCGCGACACGCTCAGCGGAAATCGTTCGCGTGATCTTTCGCCCACTGCGCGAAGGTGTGCGCCGGGCGGCCGGTGATATCCGCCACGATCGTCGACACCTGCGGGGGCGTGGTGTCGCCGGCCTTCCATGCGGACAGGACCGCCTCGACGCCGATGGGCGGCATCGTGGCGGCGAGTTCGGCGCGGGCCTGCTCGTGCGAGATCACCTCGAGGGTGATCTGGCGGCCGATGGCCGCGCCGATGTGGTGCAGCAGTTGCCGAATGGACAGCGCCTCGGGCCCCCACAGGGTGTAGGCGCGGCGCTGGTGACCCGGTTGGGTCAACGCGGTCACCGCGAGCGCCGCCATGTCCTTCTCGTGAATGGGCGCGGTCTGCGCGTCCGGATACGGGACGCGGACGAGACCCTGCGCACGGATCGAATCCCGCCACCACCACAGCGTGTTGGTGGCGAACATCCCCGGGCGGATGAATGTCCATGCCAGACGAGACTTTTCGATGGCGGACTCGACGGCGCGGTGTGCCTGGGCGATCGGGTTGCGGGCGGCGTTCGGGTGCACCACGGACCCGGACGACAGCAGTACCACGTGCTGGACACCGGCGGATTCGGCCGCCGCCACGAACCCGTCGATCCCTTCGGGCTTGGCGTAGAGGAACACTCGCTGCGCTCCGTCGAGCGCGGCGGGCAGAGTGTCGGGGTTGTCCAGATCGGCCGCGACGACATCCGATCCCGGCGGCAGATCCGCGGCCTCGGGTGTTCTGCTCGTCAGGCGTAGCTGCTCGCCGATCGACCTCAGGCCCGCCGCGACGTGGCGACCGACATTGCCTCTGGCTCCGAAAACGACTGTGACCATGACGCAAACCTAAGCCCGTGACTTACCTGAGGTAAGTACCTACCTTCAGGTAAGCTCCGAGCGTGCGGGTAGGTTTGCAGGCCGGAAGCGCCGACTGGCAGGGCATGAGTGACGCATTCAACAGCGAGTGTCCCGCGCGCCAGGTGCTCGAGCACATCACCAGCCGGTGGGGCACGTTGATCCTGGCCGCGTTGGGAGACGGGCCACGGCGTTTCTCCGAACTGCACGCGATGATCGGCGGGATCAGCGAGAAGATGCTGTCGCAAACACTGCGCACCTTCGTGCGTGATGGACTCGTCGAACGGACGGTCGAGCCCGCCACTCCACCGCGGGTCAGTTACGAACTGACCGCACTGGGCCAGGGACTCACCGAGTCGCTGGAGCAGTTCCTGGGCTGGATCCGGCAGCACACGGTCGAAGTCGTGGCGGCCCAGCATCGCCACGACAGCCGGCAGCGATGAGGCCGAAGCCTCAGCGGTGAGTGTCCAGGACATGTGCGATAGGCGCATCCATGCGCCGCCCAACATGGTCAGCGAGTATCCGCCGCGTCCGCGAAAGCGCCCTCGTGCAGCACGGGAACCACTGTGCAACTGCCGATTTCGGCAGCGATCTCGACATCGCGACCGCGCTGCCGAGCGCCGGCGCCCGGGACACCGGGGCGGGTCAGGGTTCGGGGGTGCGGGCGCCGGCCGGTGGCAGGCACTGGTTGATCAGGAGGCGGGCGGCTTTGGAGACGCGGGTGGTGTCGCCGGTGACCAGGCGGTCCTGCAGCAGGCCGCGGATGCCCGAGATCAGGACGGTGGCAGTGGATTCAGGGTCCGGTAGTCGCGGGTCCAGGTCGCGCAGGACTCCGGTGAGGGCGTCGACCAGGACGTGGACCGCGTCGTTGGCGTAGTCGCTGAAAGGGCTGCCCGGGACGGTGGACACGCCCAGCACCTGCATCAGCACGCCGGTGCTGGTGAACCACTCGCTGGTGGTGTTGACGCAGAACGATTCGATCATGCGGCGGCGGAGCATATCGATGTCGGTGACATCGGCGAAAAGCCCGGCGATGTCGGGTCGCTGGGTTTCCAGGGCGGCGATGAGCATTTGTTCTTTGGTGCCGAAGTAATGGATCAACATGCGTGAGCTGGTGCCCAGGTAGTCCGCCAAGGGGCGCAGGGACAGTTCGATGAGTCCGTGGTCGCCGATGTAGTCGATGATTCCGGCGAGTAGAGCGGCCCGGCGGGCCTGATCCAAAGGGCGTGGCACCGGTTGACTGTAGCGCTTGGTACAGGTATTCATGACACCATGGGTGTAACAACTGCTTCACTTTCGCGGCGCGATGTGGTCGTCACCGGCATGGCCACCACGACCAGCCTGGCCCCCGATCTGGCGGGCACCTGGTCGGGCCTGCTGGCCGGCGAGAGCGGAATCGGCCCGCTCACAGACGATTTCGTCACCAAATACGACCTACCGGTCCGCATCGGCGGCAAGCTGAAGCAGGGACCCGAGGCGCATCTGACCCGGATCGAACTGCGTCGGCACTCCTACGTGCAGCAGCTGGCGCTGGTGCTGGGCCGCCAGGTGTGGGAAGAGGCCGGTCAACCCGGCGTGGACGGTGAGCGGCTCGCGGTCGCGATCGGCACGGGCCTGGGCGGCGGCGATGCCATCAACACCGCCATCCATCAGATGCAGGACGGCGGTTACCGCAAGATCCACCCGTTGACCGTGCCGATGGTGATGCCCAACGGTTCCGCGGCGCGCGTGGGACTCGAATTCGGGGCCAAGGCGGGCGTCTACGCGCCGACCTCGGCCTGCTCCTCGGGTGCGGAGGCGATCGCGCACGCGTGGCGGCTGATCGCCACCGGCGAGGCCGATGTCGCGATCGCCGGCGGCGTGGAGGGCTATATCGAGGCCATCCCGATAGCCAGCTTCGCGATGATGCGGGCGATGAGCACCCGCAACGACGAACCCGCCCGCGCCTCGCGCCCGTTCGACCGCGACCGCGACGGATTCGTCTTCGGTGAGGCCGGCGCGCTGGTGGTCCTGGAATCGGAGGAGTTCGCCCGTGCGCGCGGCGCGCGGATCCACGGACGGGTAATGGGCGCGGGAATCACCTCCGACGGCTACCACATCACCGGCACCCAGCCCGAGGGCGAGGGTTCGGCCCGCGCGATGCGCAAGGCGATCGAATTCGCCGGGCTGACCCCGGCCGATATCGAGCACGTCAACGCGCACGCGACCGCCACCCCGGTCGGGGACGCCTCGGAGGCCAACGCGATCACCGCGGTCTCGCCCGAGGCGAGCGTGTACGCGCCCAAGGGTGCGCTGGGGCATTCGATCGGCGCGGTCGGCGCGCTCGAGGCGATCCTGACCGTGTGCAGTGTGCGCGACGGAATCGTCCCGCCCACATTGAATTTCGAGAATCCGGACGAGGGTGTGGAGCTGGACGTCGTGCACGGAAAGGCTCGCGAGCAGAGCATCTCCTACGCGCTGAGCAACTCCTTCGGCTTCGGCGGGCACAACGTGTCGTTGACGGTCGGGCGGGCCTGATCACCTGGCGTGGGGGGGGGGGGGGACAGGACCCAAAAACCACAACCCACGCGCCCCCGCTTTTTCCTCGATCCGCTGT
>CBJNFW010000342.1:0-8665 GCA_966435935.1 uncultured Nocardia sp. | reverse complement strand
GGGCCAGATACCGGCCCAGAAATCCGGTCGCGCCGGTCAACAGCACCGTGCGGACCCGCGCACTCGGTCCGGGCAGCGACGACGCGGAGGCCAGCGTTCGCGCATCGATGAACGTCTCCAGCGTCAGATCCGCGGCGGCGACCTCGGTTGCGTCGCGACCGTGCACCGATGCGAAGGTGGGACGGCCGGTGCCGTGCGTGCGCCCGTTTTCGATGTAGGCGGCGATCGCCGCCAGATCACCGGCCGGGCCGACGATCATCCCGACGGGCACTTCGACGTCGTATATGTCCTGCAGCAGGTTTGCGAAGGTCAACGCCGACAGGGAATCTCCGCCCAGATCTGTGAACCGCGCATCGGGCCGCACGGCCGCGGACGCACCGAGCAGCGCACCGGCAGCACTGCTCACAGTCTCCAGCACCGGCCGTGTCGCGCCGTCGCGGCGCAGCGCGGCCAGATCGTCCGCCTCGCTCGCAGCCAGATCCGCATACAGCTGTTCGAGTGCGGGACCGTAGTGTTCCTTGAGTTTCGGCCACGCCAGTTTGCCGATACCCGTCAGCAACCCGTTCTCCAGCGAGAACGGCTCGAGCTCGATGACGATGTCGCGCGGGATCTCATATGATTGCAGTTCCGCAGCGTGCGCAGCCTCGCGGAGCGATTCCGCCACAAGAGGTTTCAGCGAATCGCCCGGATGTTCGGCCAGCGCCTGCTCGCTCGGCACGACGACAGCAAGCAAGTACGGCCGGGCACTGTTGGCATACAGATAGATCTGACGCACCAACGGGCTGTTACCGAACACAGTCTCCAGCTTCGACACAGTGACGAACTCGCCCTGCGAAAGCTTCAGCACATTGTTACGCCGGTCCACATACTTCAGCCGGTCCGGTCCCAGCTCGGCCATGATGTCGCCGGTGTGATACCAGCCCTCGGCATCGAACAACTGCGCGGTCAGCTCGGGACGCTTGTAATAGCCTCGGACGACATCGGAGGATTTGACGTACAGCTCACCGCGCGGATGCGGCCGATCCGTTCCGAAGTAGCCGAGTTCGGGCACGTCGACGAGCTTGTAGTCGATCACCGGCGGGCGTTGCACCTGACCGTTGATCGTCACAGCGCGAATCTCGGTCGCCCCGTAGGCCTCTCGTAGCGGAAGTTCGAGCAGCGACTCGACCCAGGCCCTCAACTCCGGCGAGATGGGCGCCGAGGCCGTGGATGCGTCGATGAACCGTCCGCCCAGCAGTCCCTGCCGCAGCTCGGCCCGCACCTCCTGCTCGAGCACCGCCAGGTCGCCGCCCTCGGACCTCCGGCGAGCGAGCTTGGCCTGAAACTGCTGGAACAGCATCTCCCAGATTCTCGGCACAAAACTCAGCTGTGTGGGTCGGACCAGCTCCAGGTCCTGCAGGAACGTCGACAGATCACTTTCGGCGGTGAAATACGCGATTCCGCCCTGCGCCAACGTCATGTACAGCGTTCCCCGCCCGAACATATGGCTCATCGGCATGAAGTTCAGGCTGATCGCCGGGACCGCCTTGCTCGGTCCCCTGCGCCACATGTTGGCGATCAAGCTCTCGCTGTACATGGCCCCCTTGGGTGTGCCCGTGCTCCCAGAGGTGTACAGGATCAGCGACAGCGGGTCGGGTTCGTCCGCGGCCGGGACCGGTGGCAACTCGGCGGGATGCGCGGTCATCTCGGTCAGCGTCTCGACCACGATGTCCGCGCCGAGCCCGGCCGCACGGTCGCGGGCCGCGGCCAGGGCGTCGCGATGGCCGTCCACCTCGGGGTGATAGTCGAAAACCAGGAGCATCGCCGGCCGATGCGCCTCGAGCAACTGCACCGCATCGGCCAGCGCCTGCACGCTGGAGGCGATCACCACAGGTTCGGTTTCCGCCACGATCGGGCGCAACGCGGCCACCGGCGCACTCGTGTGCAGCGGCACCGCGATAGCCCGCATCCGCATCAGAGCCAGATCGATGACGGTGTAATCGACGCTGGTGAACCCCAGCACGCACACCGTGTCCCCGGGACGCACCGAGATCTTCGGCCCTGTGGTCAACGCCGTCACGACCGCACCGATCCGATCCCGCAACCCGCCGTAGGTGATCGTGTCGAATCGCGGCAGGTACCGGATCGAGACCCGATCGGTGTCCGGATCGCGGACGTACTCGACCACTCGCTCGCCCAAGGCGGGACGATCCGCGTATCCGTCGAGGACCACATCCAGAGTCTCGAACAGCGACGATTGCGGAGACCTGATCCGATCGTAGACCGAATCGTCACGCTGAGCGGCCGCGAACTGCTCGTCCGTGGCCAACAGCTCGGCGATCCGCTGCTCCCTGTTCGCTGTGCGTGAATCGATGGACATGCAACCTCCTGCGGTACATCGGTGTGCGCATCGAGCAGCGCACGGCGCCCGCGCCGGCCCGATGCGTCAAGTCAGAAGTAAATTATTAATATAACTATATCCGGCCCGGGTGGCCGCCCGCGACCACCCGGGTTCACAGCAGGCGCTCGACACGCAGAGCGTCCTCGATCACTCTGCACCCGAGTCCATTTCGTCGTCGGCGACAGCAAAGCCAGCCCTCACCGTGCAGTGCCGGCAGGAACTCGTCAGCGAACGATCGGACGCTACGCCCCTGAGCCGAGCTGCCCACACCGGCAGCCAGGGCTGCGGCGGAGCAAGCGGACTCAACACCACTAAGCCTTCGAGCGTGGCCCAGCAGCCGACGAAGTCGACGGGCCCTGCCCCAGGCAGTCGCGCAATGAGATCCAACGCTTCGTCCGACGGGCGCACCGCGCGGACACCGGTACGCCGACCGCGCCACCTTCGATATCGTGCGCTGATCGCGAAAATGCACTATCCCAATAGGTAAATCGGCCCTTCCGTTCCCTGGACAGCTGCCACACAGAGAGATAAATGATATACCTATTAATGTGAAGAGCCTCTCCCTACCGATCCCATCTGGAGGCGCGCGGTGAAACTGGCGGTCGAGCCCGAACTGGAGACCCTGCGCACGGCGATCGCAGCCCGTGCGAACGCCACCCTGGGCCCGCTGGCGGCCGCGGTGGACCGCGAACAGAAATTCTCCTGGGACTTGTGGTCCTTCGTCCGGGAACTCGGGCTGACCCGACTTCCCTTCGCCGAGAAGTACGGTGGCGACGGTGGCACCTACCGCGCATACACCGTCGCCGCGGCGGAGGTCGCGGAGCATTGCGCCGTCGCATCCCTCTACCCCGGCACCACCGTGCAGGTGGCCATGGGGTTGCTCGAGCACGGCACCCCCGAGCAGATCGATACGGTGGTCCCTCGTCTGGTCGCCGGTGACGCGCTGGCGGCCTGGGCGTTCACCGAACCCGCGACCGGCTCGGATCCTCGCCAGATCACCACGCGCGCAGAGCGCGACGGCAACGACTGGGTCCTGCGCGGCAGCAAGCAGTTCATCTCGTATGCCGGTCAGGCCGACTATGCGCTCGTCTTCGCTCGGACCTCCGACACCACCCTGGGCGCGTTCCTGGTCGACACCAGCTCCCCGGGATGGTCGGTCGGCGCCTCGAGCGAGGTGCTGTCGATGGGCGGCACCGAAGCCAAGCCGGTGCACCTCGACAATGTGCGTGTCCCGGACACCGCTCGAGTGGGTGCGCCGGAGGCCGGATTCGACATCATGATCTCCGGCGAGGCTTTCGGAAAGGTTCGGGCAGCGGCGATCTCGCTGGGCGTGGGCCGACGGGCACTGCGGGAGGCCGCCCGGTACGGGCTGTCCCGCGAGCACCGCGGAACCCCGATCGCCCGGCGCTTCGCCACCATCCAGTCCCTGCTGGGTGCGGCGACCGCGCAGGTGCTCGCCGCCGACGCATTGATCCTCGCCTGCGCCGACCGGCTCGACCGTGGCGAGTCCATCGCCGCGGAGGCGGCCTCGGCCCGCCTGGTCGCCGCCCAGGCCGCACAGCAGGCCACGACGGCCGCGCTGCACGTCTGCGGTGCGTACGGGCTGACCAAGGACATGGTGATCGAGCGCCTCTACCGCGAAGCGGTGTTCTACGACGTCGCCCAAGGGGTCGCGGAAATCCAGCAGATCATCGTCGGGCGCGAATTGCTCGCTGGCGTGGCGACGAACAAGAGGAGTTGAACCGATGCAGACATCATCGACGTGGTCGCAGCGCGTCCTGGCCGGTGAACCTGGCGAACTCGCCATCATCTCGGTGACACCCGAGGGGATACAGAGCTGGACGCACCGGGATTTGCTGGAAAACGCCGCGGGGGCGGTGGAATTCCTCGATTCGAACAGTGCCACGCCCGGCCGCTACGTGCCGGCGCTGGTGACAACGCGCCCGACCTCGGTGGCGCTGGCGATCGCCGGTGCGGTATCGAATCGGCCGATCGCGCCCTTGGGCCCCAAGCTGACCGAGCGCGAACTGCTGGGCTGTCTGCGCCGCCTGGACGCCGATGTACTGCTCGCCGAGCCGGAATGGGCGGACAAGGCCGCGCGCCTGGCTGCCGAGACGGGACTGCGACTGGCGATCGTCGAGGATTTCACGCCCGGGAAACCACTCGATGCCACCTCGGCGAACACCGACCCGACCGATGTCGCGTTCATGTTGCATACCTCGGGCACCACGGGGCTGCCGTCCCAGGTCGTCGTGCGCCAGCGCGAGCTGGCCCGGCGCGCGGAGGTCAACGGCACACTGCTGCAACTGGATCCCGGTGCGCGACTGGTGATCGCCGGGCTGTTCCATCATATCGGCGGGCTCGGCAATATCTCGGTGGCCCTGGGCAACAACACCACGATGGTGCTCGTGCCGTCCGTCAGCGTCGAGTCGTGGCGCAGGCTCGAACCGGTGGAACCGACGCACGTGATCACCGTGCCGTCGATCATCGAAATGTTGCTCAGCGCCGATGCGCTGCGGATGCCCAGTCTGAGCATGATCGGTTACGGCGGATCACCTATTCACCCCGACACGATGCGGCGGATCGCGGAGCTGCGGCCCGATGTCGACTTCGTCAATCTCTTCGGCCAGACCGAGGGCAGCCCGCTCACAGTGCTCGGGCCGCAGGATCACCGCGCCGCGGCCTCGGGTAACGAGGAGCTGCTGCGGTCGGTCGGCCGCGCGGCCCCGGGCGTGGAACTACGTCTCGCCGATCCCGGGCCGGACGGCGTCGGGGAGGTGTGGGCCAGGTCCGGCCACTCGTTCACGGTCGACGCCGAGGGCTGGCAGCACACCGGCGATCTGGGGTATCTGCGCGATGGTTATCTGTACTTGGCGGGCCGTAAGGGCGACAAGATCATCCGCGGCGGCGAGAACGTCTTCCCGCTCGAGGTGGAACAGATCCTGGAGAGCCACCCGCAAGTCGCGGAGGCGGCGGTGGTCGGCGTGCCCGACCAGCGTCTGGGCGAGCGAATCCGGGCCTTCGTCGTACCGGTCGATCCGGCCGACCCACCCGACCCCGAACAGCTGCGCGCCTACAGCCGCGAGCAACTGGCCGGATTCAAGGTGCCGGCCGACTGGCGATTCGTGCGATCACTCCCCCGCAACCCGGTCGGAAAGCTGCTGCGCCGCAAGCTGACCGAATCAGACGACGAGCAACTCACGCAGAGCGGCGGTCCCGCCGCGTAGCCGCGCGAGCGCGTCGTGGGCGCGCTCACGCCCCAGCGTCGGCGCCGCGGCGGTCAGGAACTTCGCATCGATCGCCGCGGGCGTCAACGGATTCTGCGGGCTGCCGGGACGATCCGGCACCCGCTCGACCCAGCGCTGTCCCGACTCGGTGATCACAGCCAGGCTCGCTCCGCGTCGCTCGGGGAACACATCCTCGAATTCCGAGTCGACGACGATGCGCACGCGTGCGCCGAGCGCATCGATCGACGGAGCCGATTCGGCGAAGCTCGCTTCTCCGATCGCACCGTCGATCAGTGCACGAGCCACGGTGAACGGGATGCTGAACCGGCGTTCGGACTCGCTGCGCGGCGCGGCGATCCCGGCGACCGCGAGCGCCGCACTGTACGTGCGCACCTCGATCGCGGCTATCTCGGCGATATCGATTCCCTTGGCGTGCAAGCGGATCGCGGCGTCGATGGGCGCGAAGGTGTGTCCGCAGCAGGGATACGGCTTGACCGTGATCTGTTCGATTGCGGGCGGTCCCTCGAATGCCGCTCGGCTGAATTCCCAGGACGTCGTCGTTCCGGTGGCCGCGGCCAGTCCCGCCGAGCCCTCGAACACGTCGGGCGCTCCCGTAACACCACCGGCCGCGGCGGTCGCGGCCACGACCCCGCCGTGCGCGGCGTTACCGCTGTGCAGCGGTTTGCCCATGGCATCGCTGCGGAAGGTCTGCTGCAGCCCGGCGGACATCGTGGCCGCCAGCGACAGCGCGTGCGTGAACTGCCCGACGGGCAAACCCAGCAGGACCGACACCGCCGCGGCGGACCCGATGGAACCGGCCGTGCCGGTCGTATGCCAGTGGGCGTAGTGCGTGGGCCCGAGGTCGCGGGCGACGCGGCAGCCTACCTCGTATCCGACCGCGACCGCCGACTTCCATTCGCCGACAGTGGATCCGAGCCGATCCGCCACGGCGAACGCCGCGGCGATGATCGGCGCACCGGGGTGGAACAGTCCGGGAGCATAGATATCGTCCAGCTCCAGCGCGTGTGCCGCCGTACCGTTGATCAGCGCGGCGGCAGCCGGAGCTGCCCGCCGGCCGGTGCCGATCAGCCGGCTCCCCGCCCCGGTGGTCTCGCCGTGCCCTTCGCTCAGCGCCCGCGCGGCCACGGCGTGACTGCCCGCGATCGTAATGCCGAACCAGTCGACCACCGCGTTGTCGATGGCCGCAGCACATTCCGGACTGCGGGCTGCCGCACGCTGCTCGACCGCATGGCGGGCCAGCAGCTGCGCGACGGTATCGGTACTCATCATTCCTCCTGTGCGGCGTTGTCGAAAATCATGTTTCCCGGGCAACGAGCCAGATCGTTGTGTCTGTCTGTGCGACAGGGGTATTCATCGATCCGCCCCGGTGACGCACCGACTGATCCGCCCCGGTGACGCACCGACTGATCACGTCACCGGGGCGGAACACGGCCATCGACCGAGTCAGAGGCCGAGAAGACGACTCATCGCGGTCCCTGTACGGCGCGGTCTCGTTCTGTCATGGCCCGGCGGACGAGCGCGTCGACGGCGATGACACCCTGTCCCTCCGGCATGATGATCACGGGGTTGACCTCGGCCTCGATAATCGCCGGACCGGGCGCATCGACCAGGTCCGAGACCGCGCACACCGCCCGCGCGAGGGCCTCGAGATCGCCGCGCGGAGCTCCCCGGTAACCCGCCAGTGCGCGGAACGCGATGATCTCGGACACCATCGCGCGAGCGGTGTCCAGATCGACGGGCGCCGTGCGCACACTGCGGTCCCGGTACAGCTCCGCCAGAATCCCACCGGCCGCCAGTACCACGACCGGACCGGCCTGATCGTCCCGGCGCACACCGATCAGCGCCTCCCCTACTCCGCCGACCATCTGCTGCACCAAGACCTTCGAAAGAGAGATCTTCGGTGCGTGCTCGGCGACCGCGGCACGGATTCGCTCGGCCGCGGTCCGCAGTCCCGCCGCGTCCCGGACATCGAGCACAACCCCGCCGATATCGGATTTGTGGGCCACCTCCGCCGAGAGCAGCTTCACCGCGACCGGCCCGTCCACGGGCAAGCGATCCGGCAGGGTGTCGAGAGCGACCACCGCATGGTCGGCCGCTCGGACACCGACGGCACGCAGCAGATCATAGGAGGCCACCTCGTCGAGCACCTCGTACCGCGCGCCCGGCGTGATCGGCTGCAAGCGAAGGGGTTTGGGGCCGCGCCGATCGAACAGACTCACCACCGCGTCGGCGCACGCTTCCGGGGTGCGGAATGCTCCGACCCCCTGTTCCCGCAGCAGCCGCAGGGCGTCGGGCGCGGCCGGAACCACGAACGCCGCCAGCGGTTTACCCGAATCAGCCGCCTCCACAATGGGTTTGACGGTCAAATCCGGCCGGAACCGGGCCGAACTTCCCGGCACAGCCACGATGACGTCGAATTCGGGCGCCGACAGCACGATGTCGAGGGCGCCCTTCATGGTCTCGTACCGGGTACCGGCCAGCGTCAGATCGATCAAAGCGCCGGGCTCCGCGTGCACACCGATCTCGGCGAGCCGCCGCATCGTCTCCGCCGACGGCCCCGGCAATTCGGCGCCACGCGTCGCCAGGCAGTCCACGACCATGGCGCCGCCCCCGCCGGTCGTCGAGAGCACACCCACGCGCGGCGCGCGGCGCAGACGCGTTGCGGCACCGTGGCGATCAACGGCCGAGGCGAGTAGCTGGCCCTCGAGCAGCGCCTCGAAGGTGTGCACACGCGCGAATCCGAGATCGGCCAGCAGCGCGTCGGCAACGGCGTCGTCACCCGCGAGCGCACCGGTATGCGACACCGCAAGCCGCGCACCGGCTTCCGAGCGGCCCAGCTTGTACACCAGCACGGGCTTGCCCGCCGCGGCTGCCGCGGCGGCGAATTCGGCCAGATCCGCTGCGGCGCTGATGTTTTCCAGGAACAGCGCAAAGCTCTCGACCCGCGGGTCCGCGACGGCGGCCCGGCAGATCTCGCCGAGGGTACGTCCTGCGCAACATGATCAACGGCTAGGATCTCCCGCCCCGGCGGCGTCTG
>CBJNFW010000341.1:0-8689 GCA_966435935.1 uncultured Nocardia sp. | reverse complement strand
CCGCACCACCACGGCGCCCAGATCATCGATATCGCCGGCGATCCGCGTCAGCAGGTCTCCACGCCGCAGTCGCATCGGGTCGTCCTGAGCCACAACAGGTTCCGCGTCGCCGCGCGAACCCGGCGTCCAGATGTCGGCCCGAGCCAACGCGGTGTACACCCCGGTCCGGGCGGTCGTCATCGCGCGCAACGCCACGTCGTGAGTGGCCAGCCGCTCCAGATACCGGCACAATCCGCGCGAAATCCCCAGCGCCCGAACGGCGACCACCGCAACACTCAAATCCAGCACCGGCGGCATCTCCCAAGCCCGCGCGATCAACCACGCGGCCAGCCCCGCCAACCCCAGCCCACTGCCCAGCGCCAGAACTCCCCACCCGATCGAGACCGCGACCCGCCACCCCGACAGCCCCAGCATCTCCCGCATCCGCCGAAACTCGCCCCACATTCCCCTCATCGGACAGCCTCCCGAGACCTTCGGACAGTCCGCACGCCACGCCCCACGGGAAGCCCTTCGGCGGCATTGGGACCGGTATTCCCGGTCGGTGCGGGAGTAACGCGTGGCGGCGGTGCGGGTGCTGGAGGGGGAACATCCGGTGCGGCCGGCATTTCCGGCCGATCGCGGTGCGAGGCACGGACCTCGACGACGTGGTCGGCGACGGCCAGGAGGTCGGGGCGGTGGGCCACGACGACGACCGTGGCGCCGGCGCGGGCTCGGTCGGTGAGGGCGGCCAGGACGGTGGCGGCACTTGCATCGTCGAGGTGGGCGGTGGGCTCGTCCAGCAGCAGGATCGGGCGATCGGCGGCCAGCACCCGGGTCAGGGCGAGGCGCTGACGTTGGCCGAGGGACAGGCCGAGGCCGCCGGAGCCGACGACGGTGCCCCAGCCGTCGGGTAGTCCGTTCAGGACTTCGTCGAATCCCGTTGCGGCGCAGGCAGACGCCAAGCGATCGGCCCGGGTGCTCGCGCCGAGGAGTTCGAGATTCTCGCGCAGGGTGCCGGGCAGCAGTACCGGACGCTGCGGCAACCAGGCGACATGGTCCCACCAGGACTCATGGTCCAGTTCCGGCACCGGAACGCCGTCCGCCAGAACCGTTCCGTCATCGGGTCGGACCAGGCCCAGGATCGATTGCAGCACAGTAGATTTACCGCAGCCGTTCGGGCCGGCCAGCACCGTGATCGCGCCGGGTCGCAGCAGCGCGGACAGTCCGGCGGGCGCGAATCCGTCGCGCGACCCGACCGAAAGATCGCGAATCTCGATCACACCCTGGAGATCCGCGATCTCCCGCGCGCCGGTGACTTCCACCGCGCGATCATCGGATTCCAGTATCGCGAAGGCCTTCTCGGCGGCGGCCATACCGTCCTGCGCGGCATGGAAGCGCTCGCCCACCGCCCGCAGCGGCAGATACACCTCCGGCGCGAGAATCAGCCCGAGCAATCCCGCGTACAGGCTCATGTGCCCGAATACCAGGCGCATTCCGATCGAAACCGCCACCAGTGCGACACACAGCGTGGCCAGCATCTCCAGCACCATCGAGGACAGGAAGGCCACCCGCAGCGCCGACATCGTCCGCGCCTGCAGGGATTCCCCCAGCGCTCGCACCCGATACCGCATGGTCATCGCGGAATCTGCTGCGGCACCGGCGGTTTCACGTCCGAGTGCGCGCAGCGTCGGCATTCCCGCGAACAGGTCGAGCAACTGATCGGACAGCCGAGTGGCGGCGGCCAGCGTCGCGGCGGACCGCCCATGGGTCATCAACCCGATCAGCACCATGAACACCGGGATCAGCGGCAGCGTCACCAGGATGATCACCCCGGCGGTCGGATCGTGCGATGCGATGACCGCCAGGACGATGGGCGGCACCAGCGCGGCCAGCAGCAGCGCGGGCAGATAACCGGTCAGATACGCCCGCAACCCGCTCAGCGCGCTGCCGACCACGACCGCCAATTCCGTTCGCCGCGAATCCAGCTCGCGCGGTGCGAGGCCGGCCCCGCGCGCCAGGACGGCCTGCTCCAACTCGGCCACGACCTGCGCCCCGGCCCGATGCGCCAGCCTGGACTGCCACCAGGTCGCCAGGCCCCGGCAGGCGACCGCGGCGGCCAGCACCGTGATCTGCACTGTCCACGAGCCGAGTGTGCGACGTCCGGGATCGGTGATCACCCCGGCCAGCACCCGCGCCGACATCGCCGCGGCCACCACGATGCAACCGGTCGTCACCAGCGAAAGCCCCACGCTGAGAACGAGATACCGACGCGCGGAACGCGCGTACCGCCACAGGCGCGGGTCGACGGGTCCGGCCATGGCTCAGCCCACGGCGCTGCGCTGTAGCGGCAGCCCGGTCGCCGGTGGAATCTGCTCGACCGTCAACCGCTTCCGGAACACCCAGTACGTCCAGCCCTGGTACAGCAGCACGACGGGCGTCACGATCAGCGCGCACCAACTCATCACCATGAGCGTGTAATGCGTCGAGGAGGCGCTCACGGTCCGATGCCCGTCCACCGTCCGGCCGTCGACGCTCAGCCCGAACGACGGATCGACGCTCGACGGCAACACGTACGGGAACAGCGCACCGAACAGCAGCACGATCGCCCCCACCACGGTGAGCGCGGTCCCGGTGAACGCCCAGCCGTCCCGCCCGCGCGACGTCGACGCGGCCGCGAGGACCAGCCCGAACACGGCCAGCGCCAACGGAATCCACGTCCAGCCCGTACCGTGGGCGAGCTGCGTCCAGAGTCCGAAGGCCGCCACCGCGGCCACGGTCGGGACGATCACGAGCCGCGCGATCCGGCGCACGCTCTCGCGCACCTCGCCACCGGTCTTGAGCGCGATGAACACCGCACCGTGCAGCAGGAACAGCAGTGCCGTGGTCAGCGCGCCCAGCAGCGCGTAGGGCCCGAGCAGATCGAGCAGGTTTCCCCCGATCTGCTTGTGCTCGTTCAGCTTCACGCCGTGCACCATGTTCGCGAACGCCAGTCCCCAGGCCAGGGCGGGCACCCAGGATCCGAAGACGATCGCCGCGTCACATGCCGCCCGCCAGCGCGGATCGTCGATCTTGCTGCGGTATTCGATGCCGACGATCCGCACGATCAGCGCCACCAGAATCAGCAGCAGCGCGAGATAGAACCCGGAGAACAGACTCGCGTACCACTCCGGGAACGCCGCGAACAGCGCGCCGCCCGCGGTGATCAACCACACCTCGTTTCCGTCCCAGACCGGCCCGATCGTGTTGAGCACCACGCGCTTTCGCGTTTCGGACCCGCGGCCCAGAATCGGCATCAGCATGCCGACGCCGAAGTCGAAGCCCTCCAGCACGAAATAGCCGGTGAACAGCACACCGATCAGCAGGAACCAGAATTCCGGCAGACTCATTGCCTCGACTCCCTCAGTAGGCGAACGAAAGCTTTTCCACGGCACCGTCTTCCGCGTTCACCGCGGCGGTGACCTCCTCGGGCCCTTCCACGACGTACCGGCGCATCAGGAAGAACCAGACGACCGCGAGCGCCCCGTACAGCGCGGTGAACACGATCAGCGAGGTCACCACGGATCCCGCGGTGTTCCCGGATACCGCCTGCTGCACCGTCATCCGGATGCTCGGATCACCGGTCGGATTGGGCGCGACCACCCACGGCTGACGCCCCATCTCGGTGAACACCCAGCCGGCGCTGTTGCCCAGGAAGGGCGTCGGGATGACCAGCAGGCCCAGCAGACCGAACCAGCGTTGTCCGGGGATCCGGCCGCGCCGGGTGAGCCACAGGCCGAGCAGGGCGATCAGCGCGGAGCCGCCGGCCCAGGTGATCATGGCACGGAACGTCCAGTAGGTCACGAACAGGTTCGGCCGATAGTCACCCGGACCGTACTTCTCGTTGTAACTGACCTGCAGGTCCTTCACCCCGCCGAGGGTCACGCCGCTGAATTTGCCCTCGGCCAGCCAGGGCAGCACGCCCGGCACCTCGATGAGATGGGTGACGCTGTCGCAGTTGTTGTGCGTGCCGACGGTGAGCACCGAGAAGTCCGGATCGGTCTGCCCGTGGCACAGCGATTCGGCCGAGGCCATCTTCATCGGCTGCTGTTTGAACATCAGCTTGCCCTGCACGTCGCCGGTGAACACCAGGACGACTCCCGCGATGATGATCACCCACATACCCATGCGCGCGGCCGGGCGCCAGATGTCGCGGGCGAGCTCGACAGTGTCCGATGGCGGCGTTTCCGAGAGCCCTGCGTGGTTACGCAAGCTGCCGCCTCCGGGCCCGCCGGGCGCGCCGCGGCCCCGGCGCGCCTCGCGCACCATCCACCAGCAGCTGATCCCGGCGACGAAAGTCCCGGCGGTGAGGAACGATCCCGCGACCACGTGCGGAAATGCCGCCAGCGCGGTGTTGTTGCCGAGCAACTGCGAAATGCTGTGCAGCTCAGCGCGTTTGGTCAGCGGGTTGTAGACCGCGCCGACCGGGTGCTGCATGAACGAGTTGGCCGCGATGATGAAGTACGCCGAGGCGTTCACTCCGATCGCGACCAGCCAGATCGTGGCCAGATGCACCAGTTTGGGCAGCCGGGTCCAGCCGAAGATCCACAGGCCCAGGAACGTCGACTCCATGAAGAAGGCGACCAGGCCCTCCATCGCCAGCGGCGCGCCGAAGACGTCACCGACGAATCGCGAATATTCGCTCCAGTTCATCCCGAACTGGAATTCCTGCACGATGCCGGTCGCGACACCCAGCGCGAAGTTGATCAGGAACAGCTTGCCGAAGAACTTCGTGAGCCGGTACCAATGTTCCTTGCCGGTGACCGCCCAGGCGGTCTGCATCCCCGCGACCAGCGGCGCCAGGCCGATGGTGAGCGGCACGAACATGAAGTGATAAACGGTGGTGATACCGAACTGCCACCGCGATATGTCGACAACGCTCATCCGGCCTCCTGCCCCTACTACATATCGTAGTAAAGGCTACGCCGGATACCCTCCGAAACAACGAGTCCTAGGTCACGACGCGCACGTGTCGGACCTCACCAGTCGGCGAGCTTCCACGATCGCGCGACACCACGATCGACCAGTTCACTGATTTCCGGGGCACAGTCCGGAGCGGACATCCGCAGCCCGTCGAGTGATGCCACCCGCGCGGCCAGTGTGACGCTACCCAACATCCACACGCTCTCCGCGGTGATCAGGTCCGCGACGAAGAAGGATTTGTACTCGCATTTCCAGCCCGCACGCTCGGCCTCGGCGAACAGCGCGCGCTGGGTGATGCCCGGCAGCACACCGTGTTTCGCGGGCGGGGTGAGCAACTCCTTGTCGCGTTGGATCACCACGGTCGAACGCGGGCCCTCCAGCACACGGTGCTCGGTGCTGGTGAAGATGACGTCGTCCGCGTCCTGGCGGGCGGCGAAGCGCAACGCGGACATATTCGTCGCGTACGACAGGGATTTCGCGCCCATCAGCAACCACGGCGCGCTCTGCGCCAGATCGACCGAGATCCCGCGCGCCAGGGTGATCACCGAAACCCCTTCGGTGCGAGCCTTGTTCACCCGTTCGGGGACGGCGGCGACGAGGACGTAGGCGGTCGAGTCCGGGGTCTCGGACAGGGCGCCGGAGGTGACTCGCGATGCGGGACCGGTACTTTCGCGACCGCGGGTCAGCACCATGCGCAGCTGACCCTCGTGCTCGGCGCCCCACTCCTTGGTCGCGATCTCGACCGCCGAACGCCATTGGCCGAGATCGGGTTCCGGTAGCTCCAGAATCTGCGCCGAACGACGCAGCCGGGCCAGATGCAGTTCCAACGCACAGGGCTTGCCCTCACGCACCAGAACCGTTTCGAAGACGCCGTCACCGCGCAGTGCGCCGAAGTCGTCCGCAGAGAGCAACGGCGCGTCCGGGTCCTGGACCGCGCCGTCGAGTGTCACCAGAACTCGATCCACCATGGGCAGCAGCCTAGGCGAACGGACGCCCGCGCGAGAGGGTACCGAACTGCCGTCGGTCACCATCACACGCACCCCGATCACCCGGCAACCAGTGAGGAACCCCACAGCAAACGGGTCGTGAAATCTCACCGCGCATCGCGCGCCGACCCCGGAGTCCGAAGTCGCCTATTGTGGATGACGTGTCCGTGGATCTCCCGCCCAGTCCGCTGCTGACCGTTCCGGGGGCCGTCGCGGGCCCGCCCGGCACCCCAGACGCCGCGGTCGCCTGGCATTACGGCGATCCGTTCGGCGAACAGCGAGCCGCGGTCGAGCGCGTGGCCGTGGTCGATCGGTCGCATCGGTTCGTGTTCACCATCACCGGCGCGGAGCGGCTGTCCTGGCTGCACACCATCTCCAGCCAGCACATCACCGACCTCGGCGACGGCGAATCGGCCGAGGACCTGGATCTGGACCTGAACGGACGAGTGCTGCACCATTTCGTGCTCACCGATCTGGACGGCACGCTGTGGGTCGACACCGAGGGCGAACGCGGCCAGGCTCTGCTGGACTATCTGCGCAAGATGGTGTTCTGGGCCGACGCGAAACCCGAGGCCGCGCCCGACCACGCGGTACTGACCCTGCTCGGCCCCGCAATCGCCGCACTCGCCGAGACGCTCGGCGTGGAACAGCTACCGCCGACGTATGGCGCAATTGCGCTACCGTCCGGCGGATTCCTGCGCCGTATGCCATGGCCCACCGGTGACAGTTTCGACCTGCTCGTCCCGCGCGAAGAGCTGAGTTCCTGGTGGGCCCGGCTGACCGGCGCGGGTGTGGTCCCGGCCGGGCTGTGGGCGTTCGAGGCGCTCCGGGTGGCGGCCGCGCGACCGCGCATCGGAGTCGACACCGACGATCGCACCATCCCGCACGAGGTTCGCTGGATCGGCGGAGTCGACGAATTCGGCGCGGTCCATCTGAACAAGGGCTGTTATCGCGGTCAGGAGACGGTCGCGCGAGTGCAGAATCTCGGCAAGCCGCCGCGTCGTCTGGTGCTGTTGCATCTGGATGGATCGGCCGACTCCCGCCCGGAGGCCGGCGATCCGGTGACCGCGGGCGGGCGCGCGGTGGGCCGCCTGGGCACCCTCGTCGACCACTACGAACTCGGCCCCATCGCCCTGGCCCTGATCAAGCGGGCCGTTCCCGCCGACGCCCGGCTCGAGGCGGGGCCGATGGCCGCGGCGATCGATCCGGATTCGATCCCCGCGGACGACGAACCGCAGGCCGGTCGCCTCGCGGTGGAGAGGTTGCGTGGGCGATGAACGCAGCGCAGCGGAGGGAATCATCGAGACAGCGCGCGACGCATACGGCGGAGCCGAGCGCCGGCGAGGTGCGGTCGTGAGCGTCGAGCTTGTCGAGGTGGTGCGGTCCGGGTTCCGCGAGTGCGTGCATCGCGGTTCGGTGGTGGTGCTGGACGGTGACGGCGAGCCGGAGATCGCACTCGGCGAAGTTCACTTGCCGATATTCCCGCGTTCGACCAATAAGCCGATGCAGGCGATCACCTTGCTGCGCAACGGTTTCGAGCCCGTGGATCAGGCGGAGCTGGCCATCGCGACCGCGTCGCATTTCGGCGAGCCGGACCATGTGGCACTGGTGCAGCGCCTGCTGGACCGGTTCGGATTCGAAGAGGATCAGCTCGAATGCCCGCCCGATCTGCCCACCGACGAGCTCGCCCGAGCCCAGGCACTGGCCGGGCAGGACCGCGCGAAGGCCGCGCGCAAAATCTATATGAACTGTTCGGGCAAACACGCCGCCATGCTCGCGACCTGCAAGATCAACGACTGGCCGACGACCGGCTACCTGAATTCGGCGCATCCGCTGCAGCAGGCGGTGTCCGCGACGATCGCCGAGATCACCGGAGAGCCGGAGACCGACCTGGGCATCGATGGCTGCGGGCTGCCGATCGTGCCGGTCTCGCTGGTGAACCTGGCCCGCGCTTACGCGTCGATGGCGACCGGCGAGCCCGGAACGCCGCAGCGGCGCGTCGCCGAGGCGATCCGGGCGAATCCGCGAGTGATTTCCGGCACGGACGGCCCGGACCTGCTGACCATGCGGGCCACCCCCGGATTGGTCTGCAAGATCGGCGCGGACGGCGTGCACGCGGGTGCGCTGCCGGACGGACGCGCGTTCGCGTACAAGATCGACGACGGTCACGACCGCGCCCGCATGCCCCTGACGCAGGCAATTCTGCGCCGGATGGGGGTCGAGTGGACCGATGCGCACGCGGATCTGGCGACTCCCGCGGTGCTCGGCGGGGGTGCGCGGGTCGGGGTGATCCGCGCGGTGCCCGGCCTGTTCGGATAACTCCTGACCGAGGGCGACAACCCGGCAAACGCGGACGGATCGGGAGTCTTCGACCACTCCTGGAAGCGCGACCGCGTGACACACGCTAAAGTGTCTGTCAGGAAGAGTATTAATTCGAACGGGGCCGCCAAACCACCCCAGGCCGCTCCGCAGTGACGTGAGGGGGTCAGCCATGGGCCGTGGCCGGGCTAAGGCAAAGCAGACCAAGGTCGCTCGCGAGCTCAAGTACAGCTCGCCATCGACCGACTTCACGAGCCTTCAGCGCGAGCTGTCGGGACACTCCCACAACTCGCAGCGCGGTGATGTGCTGTCCGACGAGCACGACGGCGACGATTCGCTGTCACGCTGGAACGACACCGACGACGACTACGACAACTGGCGCCGCTGACCTGGACCGACGTGTTGAGGGGGGGGGTCAACCCGACCCCCCCCTCCCCAATCCGGCC
>CBJNFW010000340.1:0-8695 GCA_966435935.1 uncultured Nocardia sp. | reverse complement strand
GGACCACCAGGGCGAGATCTCGACGGGTTTGGCGACGACGGCGTGGCAGACCACATCGGCGGCCTCCTCGGCGGTCAGACCGGGCATACTGCCGAAATCGGTGGGCGCGCTCATCCTGGTGTGCACGAGCGGCATGTACACCGAGGTCGTGGTGACGTTGTCGGCGGCGATCTCGGTGGCCACCGTGCGCAGCCACATGTCGAAGGCCGCCTTGGAGGCGCCGTACGCCGACCACCGCGGGGCCGGAGGCATCCGCAGCCCCCCGGTGGAGATGTTGACGATATGGCCCGAGCGGCGCTCGCGCATGCTCGGCAGCAGGGCGAGCAGCAGCCGGACCGGGCCCAGATAGTTGATATCGATGGTCCGGGTGAAATCGTGGAATCGGTCGTAGGACTGATCGATCGCGCGGCGGATCGACCGGCCCGCATTGTTGATCACCACATCCACGTGCCCGTATCGGTCGAGCAGTTCGCGGCCGAGCCGGTCGGTGGCGTCCATATTGGACAGATCGACGCGGTGGATGTGCGCGATGCCGCCGCTCGCGGCGATCTGCGCGGCCACCGCCTCCAGCTCGTCGGGCGAGCGCGCCGCGAGCAGTACCGTCGCACCCGCGGCCGCGAGCTTGCGCGCGGCCTGTTTGCCGATGCCGTGCGAGGCACCGGTCACCAACACGATCCGGCCGGACACCGCCGCGCGCAGCGCACCGTCGCGCGGGCGCGCGGTCGGATACAGCGTACGCGTCGCCAGCCGTTCGGCGAGCGGGCGACCGTTCGCGGACGAGGTGTCGTTCACGCCTCGACTCTAAATCGCGGTTTCGATCTTCGCGGTCGAAACGGCCCCGCCGCGAACCGCCCGCAACCGCCGGCTCGCGTGATCACTCCGCCGCGGCCGCCACTACGGCCGACCGCGGATCCGCACGCGCCGCACGTCCGCGCCCGGCGAGCAGCGCGACCACCGCCATCACCGCCAGCAGCCCGGCGGCGACCGTGGTGGCCACGTGCATACCGTCCACGAACGAACCGCGCGCGGCCCGCACGAGCCCGGTATCGGAACCGGCCAGCGCGACGGTCTCCCCGAGCGTCGGCGCGTACTCCCCACCGGACCGGAACACCAGTGCCGCAAGCGATCCCAGTAGTGACAGCCCCAGGGCATTGCCCAATTCGAAACTCGTCTCGGAGATTCCGACCGCGGAGCCGGCCCGTTCGGGCGGCACCGAGGACACCGATACCTCCGACACCAGGGTGAACATCGTGCCGTAGCCCAGTCCCGCCACCGTGGAACCCGTTATGTACCAACCGATTCCGCCGTCGACGCCTAGCCCGGACAGCATCAGGTTGCCCACCGCCGCCAGGCCCAGAGCGCAGGCGAAGGCCGTGCGCGTCCCCAGGCGCCGGGCCACCCGCGCACCACCCATCGAACAGACGAACACCACCGCGGCCGCCGGGATACCGACCACGGCGGCGGACAGCACGTCGCGCCCGGCGACCGATTGCAGATACGTACTGGTCAGATAGCTCATCGCGGCCAGCGACATCATTCCGGCCGTGGATGATCCGATCGCGATGGAGAACAGTCCACGCCGGAACAGGCTCAGATCCAGCAGCGGCTCGGTGAGATGACGCTGCCGTCGCACGAAGGCCACCAGCACGATCGCGCCCGCCAGGCCGATCAGCACCGTGATCGGGTCGACCCCTTCCGCCGCGGCCTGTTTGACCGCGTAGACAACCGGCAGAATGCCGCCGATCGACATACCCACACTGAGCAGATCCAGTGGCCCGCGACGTGGCGCCCGATGTTCGGGCAGTACGAACGGCCCCAGCGCCAGCAGCACCAGAATTACCGGGGTGTTGATCAAAAACACAGCGCCCCACCAGAATTGGTGCAACAGCATACCGCCGATCAGCGGCCCGACCGCCGACCCGCCGGCGAAGAAGGCCGTCCACACCCCGATCGCGGCGGCCCGCCGGCGCGGATCCGGGAACAGACTCGAGATCAGCGCCAGACTCGACGGCAGCAGCGTCGCCCCGCCGACGCCCATCAACGCACGCGCCGCGATCAGCACACTCGCACTCGGCGCGAATGCCGCGAGCACCGAGGCGATTCCGAACACGCACGCCCCGGCCAGCAGGATGTTCCGCCGACCGATCCGATCGCCCAGATTGCCCATGGTGATGAGCAGTCCGGCGATCAGGAATCCATAGATGTCCAGGATCCACAGCTGCTGGGTGGCATCGGGCGCCAGGTGCGCGGTCACCGTCGGCATGGCCAGGTACAGCACCGACATATCCATCGACACCAGCAGTACCGGCAGAATCAGAACGGCCAATCCCAGCCACGCGCGCCGCGCCGTCGCGGGCACACCGGTGTCCGTCTCGCTCATCACCTATCCTTCGAATCGCGCGTACGACGTACGCGATAGTCTGGGTACAGCGTACGCACCCGGCTGGGTAAACGAAAGCGAGTAACGCAGTGAACACAGCACCGCGCGGCGATTCCGTGGCGGGCGGCGGCCGGGAGACGGGCGGCCACGAGCCGAAACTCACCCGCGCGAGCATCGTCGACACGGCGATCACGCTGGCCGACGAGGCCGGGGTGGACGCGTTATCGATGCGGCGCATCGCCGATCGGATGGGCGTGGGCGCGATGTCGCTGTACCGGCACGTCCCGAACAAGGACGCCCTGCTGGCCGAGATGACCGACGAGGTGGCCCGCCGCAATCCCTATCCCGCGCCGGAACCGGGCTGGACCTGGCGCGACCGCGTGCGCATCGCCGCTGATATCGATTGGCGGCTCTATCAGCAACATCCCTGGGTGCTGTTCACCTTCGCGGTGCCGCGCTACAACTTCGGCCCGCACAGCCTGGTCTGCCTGGCCTGGCTGGTGGAGGGGTTCACGGAACTGACCGACGATCCGCACGAGGCCACGCGGATGTCCCTGGCGGTGTGGAGTTACATCTCCGGCATCGCGCTGCAGCAGGTCAGCGCGGCGATGCTGGCCAAGCGCGAGAGCGAACACGAGGACACCTCGGCACTCGACGCGCTCCTGGAAGGCGCGCCGCGCTGGCCGACCCCGCCCGGCCTGGCCGCGCTCGAAGGGACCGGCCGCGGCGATCTCCTGGACCCGGTGCAGCTCTTGCGCACCGGCCTGACCGCACTCTGCGACGGATTCGCCGCCGACCGGTGACCGGCTACTGCACGACCACCGCGTAGGCGAATCCGTCCCAGCCCTTACTGCCGACGGTCTGCAGGACCGACGCCTCTAGCCGCGGTTCGGCGCCGAGCAGCTCGATCACCTCGCGACTGGCGCGCACCGCCGCGTCGGTCGAATCCGGGTCGGCGATACCGCCGTTGCGCACGACGTTGTCGACGATGATCACCGAGCCGGGGCGCGTGAGGCGCAGCGCCCACCGCACGTAATGGGAGTTGTTGACCTTGTCGGCGTCGATGAACACCAGATCGAACGGCGCGGGATTCTCCTGCTCGAGCACCGGCAGGCTGTCCAGGGCCGCGCCGACCCGGATCTCGACCCGCTTGCCCACTCCGGCCCGGTCCAGATTCTCGCGGGCGACCTCGGCATGACGCGGCTCGAACTCCAGGCTCAGCACCTGCCCGTCCTCGCCGACGGCCCGCGCGAGCCAGATCGTGCTGTATCCGCCGAGCGTGCCGATCTCGAGCACCCGCCGGGCCCGGATCGACCGCGCGATCAGATGCAGGAACTTCCCCTGCGTCGGCGATACGTCGATCGGCGGCAGTCCGGCGGCCGAATTCGCCTGCAGCACACCGTCATCCCCGTGCCCGACCAGGGTCGGTACCAGAAAGCGATCCACGTCGTCCCATGCGGCATTCGTCATGATCGCAGTCTGCCACTTTCCCGCCCCGGATCGGCGGCGCACGGTCGGCGCCGGCCACTCAGGGCGCGGGCAGCTCGTCGACCTCCGAGTCCACCCCGTCCCCGGTGATCGTCAGCCGAGTGTAAACATTGGTGAACCGATTCACCTCGCTCAATTTCACGAATACCTTGCGCGGCAGATAGTTTCCCGCCGAACACGTGGGCTCGCAGCTGTTGATCCGGATGGTGCCGCTGCCCATGGCCATCGTGCCGGTCCAGTCGGTCCAGTCGATCTTCTCGATCGCCACATCGGCATTCGAATCACAGTGCATCGAACTGAGTGTCACCGGGCGGATCTCGCCGGGACCGCCGCAGCGGCCCACCACTCGCGGCGGCTCGATATCCTGGGCGGGCAGCGCCGCACGGCTCGACGGCGACGCCGGATCGCTCGATTCGCTACCGGCCGCCGCACGTCGCGTACCCGCACCGGACATCCACGCCCCGACACCCACCGCGACCACGCCGGCGATCACCGCCGCCACCAGACTCGCGGCGAACAACTGCCGCCAGCGCACGCCGCCGTTCTCTCCGGCGGCATGCTCCGCTCCCCCGGCCCGCGCCATCCCGCGCACGCTTCCGGCTTCCCCGAGATCGCCCGCCTCGCCGGGGGTTTGCGTCCCCGCGGAACTCTCCGGCCCACGGGAGCCGACCGTCACACCACCGGAATCCGGGGCGGCGCCAACGGTATCCGCGACCGCAGCCGCGGGCCGTGAACCCGGTCCCCGCGCGGGCCCGCGAGAGGGCGCCACGGCAGTCCATTCCGAGGGACCGTTCCACAACCCGGCCACCAATTCCCCGCAGTCGCCGGGCCGCTCACCGGGATCCTTGGCCAGAGCGGCCGTCACGGCGGCGTCGAGTTCGGGCGGTACATCCGGGCGCAGGGCACGCAGGCTCGGCGGCGGCGCGGATAGGTGGGCAGCGATCATCGACGCCTGATCCGAACGTACGAAAGGCGTCCTGCCGGTGAGCAATTCGAAGACCGTGCAGCCGAACGAATAGATGTCGGCCCGATGATCACCCCCGTCGGCCTCGAACAGCTCCGGTGCGGTGTATGCGAGACTGCCGCTGACCACACCCGCGGTCACGGTGTCGTCCACGGCCCGGGCGATGCCGAAGTCTGCCACCAGTGCCCTCTCACCGCCCGTGTCATCCGCGTCGATCAGGATGTTCGCCGGTTTCACGTCGCGGTGCAGCACCTGGTGGCGATGGGCGAAGTCCAGACCGGCGGCGGCGTCCGCGATCAGCCGGACCGCCCGCCGCATCTCCAGCGGACCCGCCCGCCGGACAGCGGCGGCCGCGTCGCCACCATCGACGTATCTCATCGACAGCCAAATGATTTTCTCGCCGGGAGCACTGCGATCGAATACCGGGACGATGTTCGGGTGCTCGAGCCGTCCGGCGAGTTCGGCCTCCCGCTCGAACCGGGCCCGCACCCGCGCATCCCGGCCCCGCGCCTCGTCGAGCACTTTCAGTGCGACCAGGCGCGACAATCGTGGATGCGCGGCCAGATAGACCGCGCCCATTGCGCCCGCACCGACCAATCGCTCTATCCGGTACCCGCAAAATACGGTCCCGGGCGGTAAATCCATCCTTCCCCCGCTGTGTCGAGCCGTGTTGTGAATCCGAATCCACGGTACCGCGGCCGGGATCCGGCGACTCGGACTCGGGAACCATTGCGCCGCAGCGCAACGCGCTGACCCCGCGGTCAGAACAGGAAATACCGTTGCGCCATCGGCAGTTCGGCGGCAGGCTGTTCGGCCCAGACCTCGCCATCGACGCGCACGGTGAAGGTGTCCGGATCCACCTCGATGCGCGGCATGGCGTCGTTGTGCGGCAGATCCGCCTTGCCGCGCCGCCGCACGTTCGCCACCGGAACCAACCGGCGGTTCACCCGCAACCGGTCGGCCAGGCCCGCCTCGATCGCTTGTTCGGAGACGAAATGCAGTGCGGTGCCTGCGGTCACCGCCGGCGCCGCGCCGAACATGGGTCGCGGCAGCACCGGCTGCGGGGTCGGAATCGAGGCGTTCGCATCACCCATGGCCGCCCACGCGATAGCGCCGCCCTTGAGCACCGCGTGCGGGCGCACGCCGAAGAAGGCCGGATCCCACAGCACCAGATCGGCCAGTTTGCCCACCTCGACCGAACCGATCTCGTCGTCCAGACCATGCGTGATCGCCGGGCAGATGGTGTATTTCGCGATGTACCGGCGCACCCGGTTGTTGTCCGCGGCGCCGTCGCCGGGCAGCGCGCCGCGCCGCCGCTTCATCATGTGCGCGGTCTGCCAGGTGCGCATGACGACCTCGCCGATGCGGCCCATGGCCTGCGAATCGCTGCCGATCATGGAGATCGCGCCCAGATCGTGCAGCAGATCCTCCGCGGCGATGGTGGACGGCCGGATCCGGCTCTCGGCGAAGGCCAGATCCTCCGGCACGGACGGGTTCAGATGATGGCACACCATGAGCATGTCCAGATGCTCGTCCAGGGTGTTGACCGTGTGCGGGCGGGTCGGGTTGGTCGAACTGGGCATCACGTTGGGATGTGCCGCGACGGTGATGATGTCGGGCGCGTGCCCGCCGCCCGCGCCCTCGGTGTGATACGAGTGGATGGCCCGGCCCGCGATGGCGGCCAGGGTGTCCTCGACGAATCCGGCCTCGTTCAGCGTGTCCGAGTGCAGGGCGACCTGAACGCCCGCCGCATCGGCCACGGTGAGGCAGGCGTCGATCGCCGCGGGCGTGGTCCCCCAGTCCTCGTGCAGCTTGAATCCGCCCGCGCCGCCGCGCAATTGCTCCCACATCGCCTCGTGCCGCACGGTATTGCCCTTGCCCAGCAGCAGGATGTTCACCGGCCATCCGTCGGTGGCCTCGAGCATGCGGCCCAGATGCCACGCCCCGGGGCTGACCGTGGTGGCCTTACTTCCCTCCGCCGGGCCCGTACCGCCGCCGATCATGGTGGTGATACCGCCGCCGAGCGCCTCCTCGAGCAGCTGCGGGCAGATGAAGTGCACGTGGCAGTCGATCGCGCCCGCGGTGAGGATGCGCCCGTTGCCCGCGATGATCTCCGTACCCGCGCCGACCACCAGGTCAGCGTGGACGCCGTCCATGGTGTCGGGATTGCCGGCCTTACCGATGCCGCAGATGCGCCCGTCGCGAATACCGATGTCCGCCTTGATGATTCCCCAGTGATCGACGATCACCGCACCGGTGATCACGGTGTCCGGCGTACCCTCGGCGCGGGTGGCGCGGGCCTGCCCCATGGATTCGCGCAGTACCTTGCCGCCGCCGAAGACGGCCTCGTCACCGGCGATTCCCGGTCCGCCGCAACGGTCCTCGGTGATCTCGATCAGCAGATCGGTGTCCGCCAGGCGAATCCGGTCACCGACGGTGGGCCCGAACAGCTCCGCGTAACGGGCACGGGACAATTCGGCCATCAGGCGTCCAGCTTTCCGGGTGCGTCGAGACCGATCCCGTGCACCTCGCGCGCACCGCCCAGCGGAACCAGCGAAACGCGCTGCCCCAGACCGGGTTCGAAACGCACCGCGGTGCCCGCGGGAATGTCCAGCCGACGGCCGTGCGCGGCCGCCCGATCGAACCGCAATGCCTGGTTGGCCTGCGGGAAGTGCACGTGCGAGCCCACCTGCACCGGCCGGTCCCCGGTGTTGACCACGTCGAGTTCGATCCGGTCGGCGCCGGCGTTGATCTCGACCGCCGCTGCGGCATACAGGAATTCGCCGGGCACCAAGCCCGTGCGCTCGCGGGCGGAATCGTCGTGACTCATGCGGGCTCAGCCGATCGGGTGGTGCACGGTGACGAGTTTGGTGCCGTCCGGAAAGGTCGCCTCGACCTGCACGTCGGCGATCATCTCGGGGATGCCCTCCATAACGTCCGCACGAGTCAGCACCGAGCGTCCCGAGGCCATCAGCTCGGCGACGGTGCGCCCGTCGCGCGCGCCCTCGAGCACGTGGTCGGTGATGATCGCGATCGCCTCGGGGTGATTGAGGCGCAGTCCGCGGGCCCGGCGACGGCGGGCCAGTTCGGCCGCATAGCTGAGCATCAGCCGTTCCTGCTCGTGCGGCGACAATCGCATGCGGACTCCTCGGCGGATCTGTCGGTGTCGGACATTCTGGCACGTCGGCCGCGCCACCGCGCGCCACGTCCGCACAGATCAGTCGGCGACGGGCAGATTCTGCAGCCGGACCTGCCCCCGCGCGACCACCCGCTCCTGCTCATCGGTGATCGCCACCTGCCACAGCTGTTGCAGACGGCCCCGGTGCACCGGCGTCGCGATGCCGCGCAGCACGCCCTCGCGCACCGCGCGCAGGAAATCGGTGTTGTTGTTCACCCCGACCACCGAGCCGCGGTCGCCGTACCAGACCCCGCCGCCCACGCTGGCGAGCGTCTCGATGACGGTGCAGTACACGCCGCCGTTGACGATGCCCGCGGGCTGATGCAGCTGCGGCGAGACGACCCACTCCCCGGCCACCCGGTCGGGCGAGACCTCGGTGTACTTCAATCCGATCAGGTCGGAGAAGCTGCCCTCGCTGAAACGGGTCATCTGCTCGGGAGTCAGATCCGCCAGCGAGCGGATCCCGGACCGACCGTTCTCTGTCATGCGAAAACAGTTGCATATCCCGGCAACCGCCCGGAGCGCGGGTCTCAGGACAGGGGTCGGCGGGTATTCCCACGCCGGGGACGAGAGCGGGGGGGGGGGGGGGGGGGGAGGGGAAGAGGGGTAAGAGTCGAAGCTCGACGGCAGCGTGAGTGCGATTGTCGTTCAGAATGCGCAGATCGGACCCAATCGCTACATTGCC
>CBJNFW010000339.1:0-8703 GCA_966435935.1 uncultured Nocardia sp. | reverse complement strand
ACACGCCTCCCCCCCCCCGAAAACGCCGCGTGGGGGGCGAGTCGTGCGGCAGGGTCGAGTCTCACTCGCCCTGTTCCGCGGACTGCTCGGCGATCTGCTTGCGGACGTCGTCCATATCGAGTGCCTTCACCTGGGTGACCAGGTCCTCGAGGGCGTCCGGCGGCAATGCGCCGGGCTGGGCGAATACCAGCACACCCTCACGGAAAGCCATGATCGTCGGGATCGAGCGGATGTTGGCCGCGGCGGCCAGGCTCTGCTCGGCCTCGGTGTCGACCTTGCCGTGGATCACATCGGGGTGCTTGTCCGAGGACTTGTCGTAGGTCGGCGCGAACTGCTTACACGGTCCGCACCAGTCGGCCCAGAAATCGACGAGCACGACGTCGTTTCCGGTGACGACCTCATCGAAATTCTGAGCGGTCAAGGTCTGGGTGGCCATGGGGTCCTCTCCTGTTGGTAACGCTGTGTACAACACGGGACACTGCGCTGATCTTCCGCACTCCCCGCCGCCCCGCGGCGGCAGCGTGTCGTCGGGCGCCTCGGGCCTGTGCCGCGGGCCGGCAGTCGGGTTGTGGACGTTCCCGGAAACTACTCCTTGCGCCTCTCCGGGATTTCTACGTGGCGTGGGTCTCGGCCGGGCGTTCCCGGGAAAATACCCATGTGCTTGCGAGATCAATCATCGCGGTGCGGCGGGCACCGCTGGTACACGCTAGCGCGGGTGGGCCCAGTTGGTGCGGGCCGACCAGCGGGGTGGGGGCTTGCGGACCGTCGCTTGCCGGGGCTGTCCGGCCGAAGTCAGGACCGACCCGGATGCGCGTGGGCCGGGGCGCGCGTCGAGGATGGGGTGATGACTTCGGAGACGATTCGGCTGGGGTTGATCGACGGGGACGGCATCGGGCCGGAGGTGGTGAGCGCCGCTCGGGAGGTGGCCGACGAGGCGTTGCGGGCGGCGGGCGCGCCGGCGGCGGAATGGGTGCGGCTGCCGATGGGCCTGCGTGCGATCGATGAGTTCAACGATCCACTGCCGTTGGTGACGCTCAACGCGCTGGCCGAATTGGACGGGTGGATTCTCGGTCCGCACGACAACGCTTCCTACCCACCGGAATTCCGCACACTCGCACCTCCTGGCGGAGCGATCCGCAAGCGGTTCGACCTGTTCGCGAATATCCGCCCCGCGCGGGCGTTCCGCGGCGTGCGCGCGATCGCGCCGGAGACCGATCTGGTCATAGTGCGGGAGAACAGCGAGGGTTTCTACGCTGATCGCAATATGTTCGCCGGTTCGGGTGAGTTCCGGCCGACGCCCGATGTGGCGATGTCGGTCGGGGTGGTCACCCGTGACGCCTGTGTGCGGATCGCGCACGAGGCCTGTGCGCTGGCGTCGGCCCGGCGCAAGCATCTGACCATCGTGCACAAGGCCAATGTGCTGCCGATGACGATGGGCCTGTTCCGTGACGTCTGTTACGAGGTGGCCGCGGGCTATCCGGGCCTGCGGGTGGACGACGAGCACGTCGATGCGGCGGCCGCTCACCTGGTGCGCGCGCCGGGGGATTACGACGTGCTGGTCACCGAGAATCTGTTCGGCGACATCCTGTCCGATCTGGCCGCCGAACTCGGCGCATCGCTCGGAACCGCCGCCGCGCTGAACTGCTCACGCAGCCAGGCGATGGCTCAGGCCGTCCACGGTGCGGCGCCGGTGCTCGCCGGGCACAACCGCGCGAATCCGGCCGCACTGCAACTGTCCACGGCAATGCTGTTGCGCTGGTTGGGATCTCATCGCGCGGAGCCGACGCTGACACAGGCGGGCGAACGTACCGAACGCGCCGTGGCCGCGGCCTTCGAGGCCGGTATCGCCACGGCCGATCTGGGTGGGCTCGCCTCGACCAGCGAGTTCACCGAGCAGGTCCGCGCGCGTGTGCATCGCTGGTGATAGGGTTCCGGACTCGGCGTGTATGGGCGCTCGCCGCACCCGGCGAGCATTAACCTTCGGTAACCGACCGGCACAGTCGGTCCGAATCGCATACATTTCGAACGGCGGGCGACAGCGTCGAAATTGTCGCTCACCCAAACATGGAGGGCTGCTGTGTCTGTTCGATTCGGAGCTCGCGGGTACGTTCTGCGAGCCGCATGTGTTGTCGCCGGTGGCGCGTTGCTGCTGACGGGCTGTACCAAGAACACCGAGAGCACCACCCCGGCGGTGGCGAAGGTGCAGGTCAGCAAGGTGGATGCGCTGGCGGCGCAGGTGCCGGAGAAGGTCAAACAGGCAGGCAAGCTCGTGGTCGGGGTCAATATCCCGTACTCGCCCAACGAGTTCCGTGATCCGTCCTCGGGCAAGATCGTCGGTTTCGACGTGGACCTGATGGACGCGGTGGCCACCACTCTGGGCCTGACGGCGGATTATCAGCAGGCGGATTTCGAGAAGATCATCCCCAGCATTCAGGCGGGGACATACGACCTGGGCATGTCTTCGTTCACCGACAACACCGACCGCGAGAAGTCGGTCGATTTCGTCGACTACTTCTCCGCGGGCAGCCAGTGGGCCAAGCAGAAGGGCGCGTCCATCGACCCGAACAACGCCTGCGGTAAGAAGGTCGCGGTCGAGCGCACGACTGTGCAGCAGACCGACGAACTCCCGGCCAAGAGTAAGGCGTGCACCGACGCGGGTAAGCCGAAGATCGATATCGTGGCCTTCGACGATCAGGCCGCCGCGGCGAATGCGCTGGTGCTGGGCCAGGTCGATGCCTTCTCGGCGGATTCGCCGGTGACCGCCTACGCGGTCAAGCAGAACAAGGACAAGCTCGAGACCGACGGTCCGATCTTCTCTTCCGCCCCGTACGGCTGGCCGGTGGCCAAGGGATCGCCGCTGGGCCCGGTCCTGCAGGCCGCGGTGCAGCATCTGATGGATTCCGGCGACTATCACAAGATCTCCCAGAACTGGGGCGTCGAGCAGGGTGCGATCACCAAGTCGGTAATCAACGGGGCCAAGGGCTGATTCGATGAGTTCACCGGCCCCCGACAACGCGGGCGCCACCGGTGCACCCGCCGAGCCCGCACCGATCAAGGCGGTACCGCTGCGCCGGCCGGGCCGGTGGGTGGCCGCGATCGTCATCGGGATCCTGCTGGCGCTGTTCGTCTACGGTGCGGCAACCAACGACGGCTACCAGTGGAGCACCTACCGCGACTACCTGTTCGACGTGCGGATCGCCGAGGGCGCGCTGGTCACGCTCGAACTGACGGTGCTCGCGATGGTGATCGGCGTCGTGCTGGGCGTCACCCTGGCGGTGATGCGGTTGTCGCCGAACCCCGTGCTGCGCTCGGTGTCGTGGGGGTACCTGTGGGTCTTCCGCGGGACCCCGGTCTACGTGCAATTGCTCTTCTGGGGTCTGTTCCCGTCGCTGTACAAGGTGATCGAGCTCGGAATCCCGTTCGGCGGACCGCATTTCACGCACTGGAACGTGCAGCAGTGGCAGGCTCCCTTCCTGTTCGCGATGATCGGCCTCGGCCTCAACGAGTCGGCGTATATGGCCGAAATCGTCCGCGCCGGAATCAATTCCGTCGACGAGGGGCAACGGGAGGCCTCCTACGCGCTGGGTATGTCGTGGTCGCGGACGATGTGGCGCACCGTGCTGCCGCAGGCGATGCGAGTGATCATTCCCCCGACGGGCAACGAGCTGATCAGCATGCTCAAGACCACGTCGCTGGTGACGGCCATTCCGCTGACCACCGATCTGTACGGCCGCGCGCACGACATCTCGAGCGTGAACTTCCGGCCGGTGCCGCTGCTACTGGTGGCCGCGACCTGGTATCTGGCGATCACCAGTATGCTGATGATCGGCCAGTACTACCTCGAGCGGTACTACTCGCGCGGTGTGACCCGGCGGCTGACCGCGCGTCAGTTGCGCGCCATGGCCGAGTCGACCGCTCTGACGGAGGTGGGCAAATGACCCTCGCCGCAACCGATTCCGCACCGAGCGCGGCGATGATCAGCGCCCAGCAGGTGTGCAAGAACTTCGGCACCCTGCGGGTACTCAAGGGCATCTCGCTGGAGGTGGCGCGCGGTGAGGTGGCATGCCTGATCGGTCCGTCCGGATCGGGCAAGTCGACCTTCCTGCGCTGTATCAACCACCTCGAACAGGTCAATGCCGGCCGGCTCTACGTCGACGGCGATCTGGTCGGGTACCGGGAGAAGGGCGGGCGGCTCTACGAGCTGCATCCGCGCGAGGCCGCGCGCCAGCGCCGCGATATCGGCATGGTGTTCCAGCACTTCAACCTGTTCCCGCACCGTACGGCGCTGGAGAACGTCATCGAGGCGCCCACCCAGGTGAAGAGGATCCGCAAGGCCGAGGCGGTCAGCCGCGCGAAGGAGTTGCTGGACCGGGTCGGATTGGCGGACAAGGCCGATAGTTATCCGGCCCAGCTGTCCGGCGGTCAGCAGCAACGGGTCGCGATCGCGCGGGCGTTGGCGATGGACCCCAAGCTGATGCTGTTCGACGAGCCGACCTCGGCGCTGGATCCCGAACTGGTCGGCGAGGTGCTCGGCGTGATGCGCGAGCTGGCCGCGTCGGGGATGACCATGGTGGTGGTCACCCATGAGATGGGGTTCGCCCGCGAGGTCGCCGATCAGCTGGTTTTCATGGACGGCGGCGTCGTCGTGGAGTCGGGCGAGCCGCGCAAGGTGCTCTCCGATCCGCAGCATGAGCGCACGAAGACGTTCCTGTCCCGAATTCTCTAGCGCGGCACGATATCCGGCTGCTCCCTGCCGAGAAGTCGCCGAAATATATGGAGCACAGCAACTTTCGTGCATCCGCCCGAGGCGGGCGGCGGCGCGAGCGCGGACTCAGCGGGCGTGTGGCACAGGGGTCGCGAGTGCGATACGAAGCTGCCCGAGAAGCACTTTCGCGGCGGGTGCGGCAGGGCGGTCGGCCCGCCAGGTGAGGGCGAGGCGGCCGCGTAGTTCGGGTTCGATCTCGACCATGCGGACGCCCTGCGCCGCCGCCTGCGCCGGGGACAGGTCCGGCACGACGGCCACGCCGAGGCCACCGGCTGCGAGGCGGATCAGCAACGGTGGTGCGGCCGCCTCGAATTCGACACGCGGTTCGAAACCCGCTTCGGCGCAGGCGCGTTCGAGCAGGCCGCGGATTCCGGTGCCGCGCGAGAGGCAGATCAGCGGGTGGTCGCGCAGGTCCGCCAGTGTTGTCCGAGCGCCGAACTCCCGGTCGTCGGCCGCGACGGCGGCGTTGACGCGGGTGTCGAGCACGATGTCCACACCCAGGCCGGGATCCGGTTCCGCCCCGGTCAACGCGACCAGCGCGATATCGAGATCGCCGCGCACCACGGCGGCGAGCATCCGGTCGGAGGTGTCCTCGGTCAGGGTGATCCCGACCCGCGGATGATCGCGGTGGAAGGTCGTGAGCACCGCGGCGATATCCACCTCGCCGAGCGCGGCGCCGGAGATGAGGCCGATCCGGACATGGCCGCGCAGCAGACCGGTGAATTCGTCCACGGTGTGCGAAATCTGCTGTGCCGCTTGTAATGCCGCGCGGGCGTGCGGCAGCACGGCGGCGCCGGTCGCGGTCGGGGTGACCGATCGGCCGGAGCGGTCCAGCAGCGGCTGGCCCACCTCCTTCTCCAGCTGCCGGATCTGGGCGGACAGGCCGGGCTGGGTCAGATGCAGGCGGGCCGCGGCGCGGGTGAAATTGGCCTCCTCGACCACGGTCACGAAGTAGCGCAGCTGCCGCAGTTCCATAAGCAGAAATTATAGCGGCAAGAAAATCTATCTGTTGTACTTCTGGTTCGCGAACCGGCAGATTCGAAATATGACCACTACGCGCTCGCTTTCCGAACTTCCCGAAGTCACCGGCCCGCTGTTCCAGCCGGGCGCACCCGGATACGACCAGGAGGTCGCGGGGTTCCAGACCGCCTACACCCACCGGCCCGCGCTGGTCGTCGGCGCACTGCATGCCGAGGATGTCCGCAGCGCGGTGGAATACGCTGCGCGGCACCGGCTTCCGGTCGCGGTACAGGCGACCGGGCACGGACTGTCGGTGGCCGCCGACGGCGGCGTGCTGATCAGTACCCGGCGAATGCGGGAGATCACCGTCGACCCGGACGCCCGCACCGCCCGGGTGGGCGCGGGGGTGCGGGCCGAGGCGCTGATCGAGGCGGCCGTGCCGCACGGACTCGCGCCGTTGAACGGCTCGTCACCGAGTGTCGGGGTGGTGGGCTATCACCTCGGCGGCGGTCTCGGCATCCTGGCCCGGACCTTCGGCTACGCCGCCGACCATGTCCGCGCGATCGAACTGGTGACCGCAGACGGGCGATTGCGCCGTCTCACCCCCGGTGACGACCTGTTCGGCGCGGTGCTGGGCACCGGCGGCAATTTCGGTGTGGTGACTGCACTCGAGATCGAACTCCTTCCGATCGAGGCCGTCTACGGTGGCCGGCTGATCTTCGACACCGGACTCGTGGAACCGGCCCTCGAGGCGTGGCGGCAGTGGACCTGGGACGTGCCCGAGGAGATGACCTCGGCGATCACGATGATGACCATGCCGGACCTGCCGATGATCCCGGAACCGTTGCGCGGCAGGTACATCGCCACGGTCAGCATCGCGTACACCGGTTCGGGACGCGATGGCGAACGGCTCGTCGCGCCGCTGCGCGCGATCGGGCCCCGCCTGACCGACGACCTGCGGGTGATGCCCTATGCGGACACCCACACGATCTACAGCGACCCGCCCTTCCCGCACGCCTACACCGCGACCAACGCCTTGTTGCCCGAGTTGACCGCCGATGCGGCACAGGCGTTCCTGGACGTCACCGGCCCGGACGGTCCGGAGCCGGTGGTCGCCAATATCCGCCATCTCGGCGGTGCGCTGCGTCGTCCGGGCCCGGCGAACGTCGCGGTCGATCACCGCGACGCGGAGTACCTCGCCCGGTTCATCACCGGGCCGGAAGGAGCCGGTACAGCGGTCGGCGACCACCACGACCTGATCGCGAAAGCGTTGTCCCCCTGGACGATCGGCAACATCCCCACCTTCCTCTACGGTGCCGGCGAGCGGGCCGGTGAAGCCCAGACCCGCACCGGTTATTCCCCGGCCACCTATTCGCGGCTTGCCGCTCTCAAATCCGATCTCGACCCGGCGAACCTGTTCCGCTTCAACCGCAATATCCGCCCGGCCCGTTCGTGATCCGGCCGGGCTCGCTCGCGATCCGTCCGGGTGTGGGACGTCGCGCGGAATCCGCGCCGCCGCATGCACCCGGCGGCCTCGTCCGGCGGTTCGCGATCGGCCGTGGCCGACCGACCGCGCTCGCGGTGCGCGGGTGCGTTCGGTGCCGAGTGCGCCGATGGGGATGAAACCTGTGGGGGCGTGGTCGCGCTCCGCGGCGGCCGCGGTGGCGTCCGGCCCGCGGTGGCGCCCCGGTGATTCGGGGCATGCGGCCACTGGACACCCGAGACATCAGAACGCTATTGTCGTGATATCACTTCAATATTGGGAGGATGTCATGGAGTTGCGGCGGGCCTTTCGGGTCAACGGGTTCTTGATGCTCGTATTGCTGCTGGTCATCGGCGCGGCCGGGCTGATCGGCGGAATCGCGGCATCGGGGTCGGCGGCGAACGGGCACGGGGCCGGTGCGGGTGCCGGAGCGGTGGTCGGGTACGTGGCGCTGGGGGTGGCGGTGCTCGCGCTGACCGGGCTGACCACCGTCGGGCCGAACGAGGCCAAGGTGCTGCAGTTCTTCGGCAAGTACATCGGCTCGGTCAGCGACGCCGGCTTCTTCTGGGTGGTCCCGCTGACGACCAAGCGGCGAATCTCGTTGCGGGTGCGCAACTTCGAGACCCAGAAGCTGAAGGTCAACGATTCGGACGGCAATCCGGTCGAGATCGCGGCCGTGGTGGTCTACCGCGTGGTGGACAGCTTCAAGGCGGCCTTCTCGGTCGACGACTACGAGGAGTACGTGCGCACCCAGTCCGAGACCGCGGTCCGGCATCTGGCCACCACGCACCCGTACGATGCCGCGCCCGACGCGGTGGCCGCGGCGGTCACCCAGGCGACCGACGCCGTGGCTTCCGCTGATCAGTCGCGCACCAGCCTGCGTAACGGCACCGAGGTGGCCGAGGAGATGACCGTCGAGCTGCGCGAGCGCACCGAGATGGCCGGCATCGAGATCCTCGAGGCCCGGATCACCCACCTGGCCTACGCGCCGGAGATCGCCCAGGCGATGCTGGTGCGTCAGCAGGCCAGCCAGGTGGTCGCGGCCCGCAGCCGGATCGTCGACGGCGCGGTGGGCATGGTCGGCATGGCGCTGCAACGGCTGTCGGACGAGGGCATGGTCGAACTCGACGAGGAGCGCAAGGCCTCGATGGTGTCCAACCTGCTGGTGGTGTTGTGCGGGGATCGTGCCGCACAACCCGTGGTCAACACCGGGACCCTGTACTCCTGATGGTCGCGCGCGAGCCCAAGAAGGTGTTGCTGCGCCTGGATCCGGCCGTCCACGAGGCGATCGCCAAATGGGCGGCCGATGATCTGCGCAGCGTGAACGCCCAGATCGAGTACGCGCTGCGCAGGGCCCTCGAGCAGGCGGGCCGGTCGCCCAAACCGCGCGCCGCGCCGGGCTCGGATTGATCGGGTGCCGCCGCGAGAAAAGTGCCGGGGGGGGGGGTGTGGGACCCAAACACATGTGGCGGCGGGGGGACCCCTCCCGGTGCGA
>CBJNFW010000338.1:0-8706 GCA_966435935.1 uncultured Nocardia sp. | reverse complement strand
CGTCGATGACGATCTCGTCGCCGTTCTGGAAGCCGCCGACACCGCCGGCCAGATAGACGGCCAACCGCGCGAAATCACTCGGCTCGCCCCAGCGCCGATGCGGCATCCGCTTCATGACCGCCTGCTCCCAGGCGGCATTGTCGAGCTCCTGGGAGATCAACGGCGTCTGGGTCCAGCCGACGATCAGTGAATGCGCGTTGATCCCGTACCGGGCCAGCTCCACCGCGCAGCCCCGGATGATCGCCGACAGTCCCGCCTTGCTCGCCGCGTATGCCTGACCCCGCGGAGTGCCGTGGATCGAGGAAACGCTCGACGTGCCCACGAGCACACCGCCACCCCCGCGCTCCACCATGTGTTTCGCCGCTGTGCGCAGGGTCAGGAACGCGCCCTCGAGATTCACCCGGGTGACCGAGCGGAAGTCCGCGAGGGTGGTATCGACGAACCGGATATCGGGAGCGTGGGTGCCGGCGTTGGCGAAGCAGGAGTCGACCCTGCCGAAGGAGTCGAGCGTTTCGGCGAAGCTCGCCGTGACGGCGTCCTCGTCACCTACGTCGCAGCGGACCGCGCGCACCCGAGTCCCGTGCTTCGAAAGCTCTTGTGCGGCAGCCTCGTTGCGCTCGGCATTGGTGCCCCAGATGCAGACGTCGGCACCGGACTGCGCCAGTCCGTGCGCCATGCCGAGCCCGATCCCGGAGTTACCTCCGGTCACCAGAGCAACATGCCCGGTCAGGTCGAACAGCGAATTCATGCAATATCCTCCAATGGCCCGGCGAGGCCGGGGGAGATGTCGAGATGGCCCGGCGCGTGGCCGGGGAAGCCGCCCGATAGGGGGCGGCGGGCGTCACCGCAGTTCGGAGAAACCCGTCGGGTCGAGGAACATCGACGACGCACTGGCCGTCACCTGTTCGCCGTCGGACCTGGCGGCAAGCCATTCGGGGTCGGCCCAGAATGCTTCCCACGACTTCTTGGCCGCTTCCCGGCTCTCGTGCGCGACGAGATAGACCAGGGTTTCGGTGGGTTTGCCCTCGTCGTCGTTCGCGACCCAGAAACCGATGTTGGTCATGCCGTGCTTCTCGAACAACGCCGCCGCGTGCTCGCGGAATCGGGTCACAAGTGCGTCGATTTTGCCTGGTACAGCGTCGTATGTGCGGAGTTCGAAGACTCGTTGAGTGCTAGTCATTAGATCAATCTATCAAGTTTGCCCGCAGGGGCAACAGTCCTGCTGTCGCTCCCGAAGAACCGAATCCCTCATGTTCTGGGCGGAGGATTCGTGGCCGAGGTGGCTGGATCGGAGGAGGCGCGGCGCTGTTCGCGCCGCTGGGCCATCGGTGATGCCTTCGCGTTCGGAGCCGGCGTCCCGGGACGAGCGCCGGAGGGGCGGACGGGCGAGTACCGAGGCGGGGTCGAGCGACGATTTCGTGCCGTGCAGGCGACCGGCCGCACGTAACGAGACCTGCCCTCCAGCTGTTGATCGGACGCTTGACCGAAATTGATGCCGGACAGGATCCCACTGGGTCGAAGGTCACATATCGACAGATTGATCTAGTGGCGTAATCTAGACACATGTCACCCACCTCGTCAACCCTCGGTAAGCGGCCTGAAACACGAGAGCGCCTCGTGGAGTCTGCGACGGAGCTGTTCAGCCGTCAGGGCTTCGGGGCTACCGGCATCAAGGCTGTGCTCGCCGCCGCCGAAGCGCCCTACGGGTCGCTCTATCACTTCTTCCCCGGCGGTAAGCAGGAACTCGGCGCCGCCGCTCTGGCTCACGGCGGCGCCCGGTACCGGGAACTGCTGGAATCGGTGTACCCGCCCGGCGCCGACGTTGTCGAGGCGACGGCCGATTCCTTCGTCCAAGCCGCCGGCATGCTGGAGGAAACCGATTACGGCTATGCCTGCCCCATCGCGACGATCGCATTGGAGGTCGCCAACAACGACGAACTGATGCGGACCGCTGCCGCGGCGGCGTTCGAGTCGTGGCTGGAGGTGTTGCAGGAACGTTTCACGACGGCCGGTATGACCGCCGAACGCGCGCGCGAAGTCGCCGTCGAAATCTTCTGCCTGATCGAAGGATCGGTGCTGCTCGCGCGCACGACGCGTTCCTCGGCGCCGCTGCACACCGCCGGCCGCGCGGCGACCAACGCCGTGGCTGCCGGTCTCGCCGCCGGTCGCTACGACCGCCCGGCTCGCGGCGGCAGCGACTGATCCGCCCCGGTTGCACCTCCGGATCCGGCCCATACCCCGCGCCCCGCTCGCCTTCAGCAGGCGAGCGGGGCTTTTTTCATGTCCGTTGACCAGGTTCTTTCGGGCGTAGCGCTCGCCGGGTATGGACGAAGTGGTGTCGCTCACTTACTATTCGCTAGATAGATCAATCTACTAACGCGGTAGGGGTGCCGGTGGCAGAAATGTCTTTCGAAGAGATGGAACAAGCTTTCTTCGATCACGAGGAGTACGAACTGGCCTACGATTTGGAAGGGACGATGACCACCCTCGTCGATGTCCCGCAATACGAACTTCCCACGCTCGGATGGCGAATCGAAGGAAAAGCGGCCGCGACCGAGTTGTACAAGCGAATGCTCGTCGGCGCCGAGAAACGTGCCATGTGGGCGGAGAAGCGATTCGCACACGCTATCGCGCCGAACACACTGGTCCGCGAGGCGCACGTGTGGTTCAACACCGATGACGGGGATCGCGGTATCGGTCAGTACGTCGTAGTCATCGCCTTCGAAAACGGAAAGATTTCCGGCGAGCGGCTGTATTTCGACAAGGACTACGCAGAAATCATGGCCGCGGAAATCGGTGCGGATTTCGGTGATTTCCCGGGTGTTTCCCGCCTGGGCGCGAAGGAGAAGTGATGAAAGCCGTTGGTCTCGATGATTTCGGTGGTCCCGAGGTGCTGCACGTCGTGGACGTGCCCGAACCCGGCGAGGTCCGGCGCGGATACGTGCGTATCCGGGTCCGGGCGGCGGCGGTGAATCCGGTGGATATCGCGGTTCGCAGCGGTTTTCGCGCCGCGGTGATGAAGGCGTCGAATCCGCCGCCGTATGTGCCCGGTTTCGACGTCGCCGGGGTGGTCGAGGAGATCGGGCCGGGAACCGAGACCGATCTGAAGGTCGGCGACGACGTCGCGGCCATCGTGCAACCCATCGGTTCACGCGGCGGGTACTCCGAACAGGTTGTGGCACCGGCCAAGTCGACTGTTCGCATACCCGCGGGCGCGACCTACGCCGAGGCGGCGACGCTGCCCATGAACGGATTGACCGCCCGGCTCGCGCTGGACTACCTGAAACTGCAACCCGGCGACACCGTGGCCGTGACCGGTGCGGCAGGAGCGGTGGGCGGTTATGCCGTCCAATTGGCGAAATCCGAAGGGCTGCACGTGATCGCGGATGCATCGCCGGCCGACGAGCAACTCGTGAAGGACCTCGGTGCCGATGTCGTCGTGCGCCGCGGCGAAGATTTCGCCGAGCAGGTTCGTGCGGTCGTTCCCGGCGGTGTCGACGGAGTGGTCGACGCCGCGGTGCTCGACGATCTGGTGGTCCCGGCGGTCCGCGACAGCGGCCATATTTCGATCGTGCGCGGCTTCGCGGACAAGGGTGATCGCGGCATCACCTACCACCCGGTCTTCGTTCCGAATGTCGCACGTGATCAGGCCAAGCTCCGAGGGCTGCGTGATCTGGCCGACGTCGGCACGTTGACCCTTCGGGTCGCTGCGACGATGCCTGCCGAGCAGGCAGCCGAGGCCCACCGGACGCTGGAAGCGGGCGGGGTGCGCGGTCGCTTGATTCTCGAGTTCTGACCGCCGAGAGAGGAAGACATCGATGGCCGGACATGACGTATTCGTACTCGGCGGCGCACAGACCGACTTCAGCCGGGTCTGGACACGAGAGGGCCTGGGCGCCGCCGACCTCATCCGGGAAGTCGTCCGAGAGGCGCTCGAGAGATCGGGAGTTTCCGCCGGCGAGATCCAGGTAGGGCATGTCGGCAACTTCGCCGGCGAACTCTACTTGGGCCAAGGGCATCTGGGCGGGCTGCTGGTCGAAGCCGACCCGGCGTTCGCGGGGCTGCCGACCTCGCGGCACGAGGCCGCATGTGCCTCGGGCAGCATGGCGCTGCTGGCGGCGATGGCCGATATCGAAGCCGGACGCTACGACGTCGCCCTCGTGGTCGGCGCCGAGATCATGCGCACCTCCTCCGGCGCCGAATCGCAGCGCAACCTCGCCGCCGGGGCATGGGTGCCGTGGGAAACGGAGGGGGTCGAGTACCTGTGGCCCGAAACCTTCAACGGGGTGGCGCTCGAGTACGACCGCCGTTACGGGCTCGACCGCACCCACCTCGCCGCGATCGCGGCCACCAATCTCGACAATGCGAAGCGCAACCCGTTGTCGCAAACGCGCGCTTGGACATTCACCGATCGCTCCTTCGCAGCCGACGACGAAACGAATCCGACGATCGCCGGAATGCTGCGTCGCCAGGATTGCAGCCCGGTGACCGACGGTGGCGCTGCGGTCGTCCTCGCATCGGGTACGGCGGCGCGGCAGTGGGCGGCCGCGCGCGGTCGAAACCTCGAGTCGGTTCCCCGCATTTCCGGCTGGGGGCACGCGACGGCACGGATGGCGCTCGCGGAAAAAATCGCCGACGCACGTGAATCGCGGTATGTCGCACCGCATTTGCGCCGGACGATTCTCGACGCATTCGGTCGCGCGCGGATATCCGGCGTGGAGGCGGTCGACGTCATCGAATGTCACGACTGCTTCACCATCAGCGAGTACGTGATGATCGATCATCTCGGCCTCACCGAACCGGGCGCGAGCTGGCAAGCGATCGAGAGTGGGGCCATCGGTATCGACGGCAAGACACCCGTCAACCCCTCCGGGGGGCTGATCGGTGTGGGCCATCCGGTCGGCGCGAGCGGTGTGCGGATGCTGTTGGACATCGCCAAACAGGTCGAAGGGACAGCGGGGCCGTATCAGATCCCGGCCGCGCGCCGGGCCGCGATGGTGAACGTCGGCGGAAGTTTGACGACCACGGCATGTTTCGTCGTCGAAACCGACTCGGGCGCTGCGTAATTCGGCGCATGAAGAGGTAGCGGCAGTCTGCCTGCGCGGGGTCCCGCCCGAGCGAATGCTCACGGCGAGGCCCCGCGATGCGTCAGTCGTCGAACAGGCTTCGCAGCCGCACCGCCGTGGCCACCGGGTGCTGGCTCGTCATTCCGCCGTCGACCACGATGGCCTGCCCGTTGATGTACGCGGAGGCCGGGCCGGCGAGAAATACGGCGACGCGGGCGAGGTCGTCGGGCTCGGCGATCCGACCGGCCGGAACCGCGGTGCCGATCATCGTCGCCAGCCGCTCATCGGCGAACATCGGTGCGGTGGGCGGGGTTCGGACCACGCCGGGGCAGATGCAGTTGATCCGGATACCGAGCGGGCCGAGGTCGAGCGCGAGGGCCCGGGTCATGCTGATGACTCCGCCCTTGGCGGCGTTGTACGCCATGTAGCCGATATCGCCGAACAAGCCCGAGATCGATGCGGTGGAGATGATCGAGGCGCCCGGCGACATCCGCGGGACGGCGTATTTGACCCCGTAGAACACCGACGACACCGTCGTCTTCCAGACCGCATCCCAGTCCTCGACAGCGAGATCGACGGCGGACCCGGGTACCGCCCTGGCGGCGTTGTTGTGCAGCACGTCGAGGCGGCCGAAGGACTCGACCGCATACGCCACCATCCGCTCGACATCCTCCGGAACGGTCACGTCCACCTCGAACGCCACCGCGCGACCATTGTCGGCGGTGATCATGTCGACGGTCTCGCGTGCGGCCGCGCCGTTCAGGTCGGCGACGACGACCGCCGCACCCTCCGCGGCGAACCGTGCGGCACACCCGCGGCCGATTCCCGATCCTGCGCCGGTGACGACGACTACCTTGTCCTGCAACTGCATGGGGTCTCCGTTCTGGGCCATTGCGACCGCGCCGGTGGCCACGACTTCCCGGACAACCGAGCTGGATGGCGGCCGACCGCGAGGGGTGTTGCCGTTCGGCGAACGCCTTGTGTGGCAACAGGTTCTAGTCGACCGCGACGCTGATCCGGTGCGCTTGCCAGCGCCTCGGTCTCGGCTACCGCGGCGCGCCATCGATAATGGATTGATCTATACAGTCGCACTATATTCGAGCGGGTGAACAACTTCCAACGGATCGCGAAGACGATCAACGCGGTGGTGACCCCTCTACTGCACGTTCCATGGATCGGTGCGCGGCTGTCCAGGTCGGTCGCGGTCATCACCTATATCGGCCGTCGTTCGGGTGCCACGTTCAGCACCCCTGTGAACTATGTGCGAGACGGCGACGCCCTGACCATCGGCGTGATGATGCCCGAGCGCAAGAACTGGTGGCGGAATTTCTATCCGGAGGCGGCCCCCATCTCCGTGACTATCGGCGGAGTCGAGCGCCACGGCACTGCCGTCGCCGAGCGTGACGAGACCGGCGCGCGAGTGAAGGTGGTCCTCGACCCGGCATTCGGCGGGTAAGAAGCCGCAACCGCCCGATGCTTGGCGGGTACTGGGGCCGGGGCTCGCGGAACAGACTTCTCGCATACGTCGAATCGTCTCCCGAGGTGAGCAGATGGCGCGTTCAGGCTTGGTTCCGAGGGCTCTCTCCCGGTCGTGTGTCCGGTTCTGCCGGAGGCCCCTTCCGGTGGATCCACCAGGGAAATATCCGTCGCCGGGATGTCCATCCAAGGGTTGACGCGGCGGGAGATTCCCGTCTAGTCTGACCGGACTAGATCAATCTATCTAGTTCATCCACCCGGCGTGCACCGGCTGTCCGAAGCCGTTCGACGTCGAGACTCCAGCCCACTGATCTGCCCGTCCCCCTACCGAATCCAGAGAGGCTGCAATGAAGCTGCTTGCGCACGACGTCGACAGTCACGAGATGATTCCCAGTCACCTGCTCGAAGATGTACTCGGTCAGCCCGGCCGAATCATGGGCAAGGTGTTCGAATCGGCCGATCGTCTCCGGCCGGATCCGACCGACACCAACATGCACCAGCTGGACGTGCTGGGTGATACGAAGGAGATCGATCCCGACGGCATCTGGAAGGTCAAGGGCCCGTCGGCGCCGAGCGCGATCGACCTCGGGCGGCGCGCAGAGGTCCTCGACGTCATGGGGATCGACCGCCAGCTGGTCTTCCCGACCACGGCGATCGCCGCGATGATCATCGGGGAGATGACCGACCTCGCGTACGAGATGCGCTTCGGCGGTGACCTTTCGGTGTTCGAGGGAGTGTCGCGGCCGGATTTCGCGAAGAGCTACGTGCGCTCGTACAACGAGTGGGTCAAGGCCAATGCGGTCCTGGCCGACGGCCGGATTCGGATGGTGGGTATCCTCAACACCAGCGCCGATGTGAACGAAATGATCGCCACGGCAACGGATTTGATCGATGCCGGCGTTCGTGCGGTCTACCTGCAGGCGGACGTGCCGCCCGGTGGGGTCTCGCCGGCGCACTCGGCGCTCGACCCGCTGTGGCGGCTGCTCGAGGCCAACGACATCGCCGTCACTCTGCATATCGGCACGGAATTCGCGTTCCTGGACCCGGGCTGGATGATCGCCGAAACCTTCGCGGATCTGTTCCAGTCCCCGGAGATCCCGAACACCAATATTCAGCTGTTCTCGACGGTTCACATGGCCATCGACAACTACCTGTCGGCGATGGTGCTGGGTGGCGTGTTCGAGCGGTTCCCGCGGCTGCGCCTGGGGCTGTTCGAAGTCGGTGCGCATTGGGTCGGCAACGCGGCCCGGCGAATGGATATGTACATCAAAGTGTTTCCGGGAGCGGCGGCCGCGAAGTTCCCGCTGAAGCCGTCGGAGTACATCGCGCGAAACGTGCGGGTGTCGCCCTTCAATTTCGAGCCCGTCGACCGCTACTTCCAGGACGACCCGGCGTTGGCCGACGTGTTCTGTTATTCGACCGACTACCCCCACGTCGAAGGCACCAAGGATTCGATGCGGAACATGCTCGCGAAGGTCGAGCCCTTGGGCGAAGAGATCACGACGAAGTTCTTCCGGACGAATGCCGAGTGGCTGCTTCCGTGATCGACACAGCGAGCGCCCGCCCGGCGCTCGCTTCCGACCAAACCCGGTCTCGCATCGGTCAATTCAGAACATCAGAGGTTGCAATGAAGCTCCTTGCGCATGACGTCGACAGCCACGAGATGATCCCCGGTCACCTCCTCGGAGAGGTGTTCGGCCCCGCCGGGCGGATGCTGGGCGATCTTTTCGAGGTCGCGGACCGGCTACATCCCGATCCGAGCGCCACCAATATGCACCAGCCTGGCGTGCAGGACACGATGGCCGTGGACCCGGACAACATCTGGGACATCAAGGGGCCGCCGGCGCCGAGCGCGATCGATCTCGATCGGCGCGCCGAGGTGCTGGACACGATGGGTATCGACCGCCAGCTGGTCTTTCCGACCTCGGCGCTCGCGGCGCTGCTGGTCGGCGGCATGAGCGATATGGCGTATGCCGGGCGCTTCGGCGGCGACGTGTCGATGTTCGGCGACCTGTCGCGGCCGGAATTCGCCAAGCGTTTCATGCGTGAATACAACGACTGGGCTCTCGACAGCGCACGGCCCAACACCGACCGCATCCGAATGGTCGGTGTCATCCCCACCAGTCAGGATCTCGGCGAAATGCTCGATACCGCCAAGAGGCTG
>CBJNFW010000337.1:0-8754 GCA_966435935.1 uncultured Nocardia sp. | reverse complement strand
CGACGGGACATATCGCGCCACCCCATCTCGTACGTGCCGTCCTGCAGTAGTGACACCGACGCGAACCAGTCCAGCGACTCCTCGTGCGGTTCGATCACGAAGAACGAGTTCCTGATACCCGCCGACCATCGCCCCTCGCGTCCCGAGCAGGTGCCCGGATGTCATCGGCCGAACGCTACCCCCGAATCGCTGGGGCACCGGGCCGGGAAGGCACGTGAACATGTGCCGTGCGGAGCATCGAACGAACCGGGAGATATCGAGTTACGGCGTTGCTCGTCGCCCGGGAGCCGGAGTTCGCCCCGGGCGGTGATAGCGATCGGGGCGAGCGCAAACCTGGCGGTGGGTGGGTGGGGGTGGGTTCGATACGGTGAGGTCGAGGTTGTCGGGTCCAGGTGTGAAGGTGTTCTGCGCGGATGGGTGAGAGTTCGATCTCGTGGGACGGGGACGCGCTGGTCGTCGTCGATCAGCGGGCGCTGCCCCGGCGGCTCGAGCTGTTGCGGATCACCACGGTCGATCAGGTCATCGACGCTATCGCCACGCTGGCGGTGCGGGGGGCTCCGGCGATCGGGGTGACGGGCGCGTTCGGGGTGGCGATCGCGGCCTTCGCGCATCGCGGCGACGAGGCGAGGGTGCGCGCCGAGGCGGCGCGGATCGCCGCGGCCCGCCCGACCGCGGTGAATCTGGCCTGGGGTGTGCGGCGTGCGTTGGAGCAGCTGCCGCACGGCCCGCGCGCGGTGCTGGCCGAGGCGCAGGCGCTGCTCGAGCAGGACGGGCGGGTCAATCGGGCCGCGGCCGAGCATGCCGCGGATCTGGTGCAGCGGTTGTGCCCGGATCGGCCGCTGCGGGTGCTCACGCACTGCAACACCGGCCGGCTGGCCACGACCGCGTTCGGTACCGCGCTCGGCGCGATCCGGGTGCTGGCCGCACGCGAGGCGATCGAGTCGGTGCTGGTCGACGAGACGCGCCCGCTGTTGCAGGGCGCGCGGCTGACCGCGTGGGAGCTGGCCGAGGCCGGGATCCCGCACCGGCTCACGATCGATTCCGCGGCGGCGTGGGCGATGGCGACCGGGCAGGTGGATTGCGTGCTGGTGGGCGCGGACCGCATCACCGCCGATGGTTCGGTGGCCAACAAGATCGGCACCTACGCTCTGGCGCTGGCGGCGCGGCGGCATCGGATCCCGTTCGTGGTGGTCGCGCCGGAATCCACGCGCGATCCGGCGACCGCGACCGGCGCGCAGATCGTGGTGGAGCAACGCGCGGCGGCGGAGATCACCGAGATCGCCGGTGTGCCGACGGCTCCGGCGGGTACCGCGGTGTTCAACCCGGCGTTCGATGTGACGCCGCCGGACCTGGTCACCGCGGTGGTCACCGAGAACGGCGTGGTGCACGCCGATGTCACGGTCGCCCGCGTGCCCGGCCGGGACAGCGGCGAACCGGCCTGCGCCCCGGCCCACCGTGTGCGTCCGGCCGCTGACGCTGTCCCGGCTGCCATGGACGCCAGGCGCCCGGTGGCCCGCACCGGCGAGGCGGACATCACGCGAATGCGCGCCGATTGCCCGGCGGACCTCTCCCCATCGTCGAGAACCGCGTCCTCATCTGCGACGGCCTTTGGGGCGAGCCGGATCGATGCGGTCGGCGACGGGGCGTCCGGCGCGCAGGATGCCGTGGAAACCGTTGCGGGACAACGAGTAGAGCGCGAATTGCCCACGGCCACTGCGACAGCGGGTGAGGTCTCGGCGCGTATCGACGGGCCGGATGCGCAAATCGTTGCGGGAGAACAGATCGCGGCGATCGCGCGCGGGTTGTACGCGCGGGGCTGGATGCCGGGCACCGCGGGCAACATCTCGGTGCGCCTCGGCGAGTGCGCGCTGATCACCGGCAGCGGTCTGTCCAAGGGGGAGTTGGACGTGACCGATATGGTGCGGGTGCGGATCGCCGATTCGACCGCGTCGGCCGGGCAGCGGCGCGCGTCGGCCGAGACCGCCATCCACACCGCGATCTACCGCGCCACCGGCGCGAGCGCGGTGGTGCACGTGCATCCCCCGCATGCGACCGCGGTGTCGATCGGTGCGGGCCAGGAGCGGGATGTGTTGCGGTTCAGTGGCTATGAGCTGATCAAGGGCCTGGGCGCGACCGATTCGATCGAGGTGCCGGTATTGTTCAACCATGCCGACGTCGCGCGGATCGGCGCGCAGGTCGAACGTCGCCTGCGCGATGATCCGCACAGCCCGCCGGTGTTGTTCATCGCCGGGCACGGCATCACCGCCTGGGGTGCGAGCCTGGCCCAGGCCCGCGATCGGGCCGAATGCCTCGAGGCGATGTGTGAGCTGGTGACGTTGACCGGCCGCCGGGAGATCGGCGTGCCGTCCGGTAGCGAGGAGAACCCGAGATGACTGTGCTGCAGGTGATGTCCGATGCCGACGCCGAGCAGGTCGTGTTGCGCACCGACGATCCGGAGGTGATCGGCGCGGAACTCGCACGCCGGGGCATCGTGTTCGACCGGTGGCCGCTGCCGGCCGACCAGCGCGCGTCCACGGCGGACATTCTGGCCGAATACGCTTCTCGCATCGACGATCTCAACGCCCAGGGCCGCTACCGGCACATCGATGTGGCGCGCATCGCCCCCGATGAGAGCGATCCGGCCTGGCCCGAGACCGCCGCGGCCGCGCGCGGAAAGTTCCTGGCCGAACATCGCCACGCCGAGGACGAGGTGCGTTTCTTCGCCGCCGGACGCGGCTGCTTCTACCTGCATCTGGACGGCGAAGTGGTGGCGCTGGTGTGTGCTGCGGGGGATCTGGTGTCGGTGCCGGCGGGCACGCGGCACTGGTTCGATATGGGTGTGCGCCCGGACTTCCTGGCTATCCGGTTCTTCGAGGAGAAGGACGGCTGGGTAGGGGATTTCACCGGTGACCGGATCGGGGAGAGTTTCCCGACGCTGGATGAGCTGCTGGCCGCGTGAGCATCGCGATCGTCCTGGATATCGAGGGGACCACGAGTCCGACCCGCGCGGTGCGGCAGGACCTGTACGGCTACACCCGCGATCGGCTGCCGCGGTGGCTGGCCGAGCATCGCGACGATGCGGCCGCACCGGTGCTGGCCGGGGCGCGGGAGCTGTCCGGGCGCGCGGACGCGGGCACCGATGAGGTCGCCGAGATTCTGTGTGGCTGGCTCGATTCGGATGTCAAGGCCGCGCCGCTCAAGACCGCGCAGGGGCTGATCTGCGGGGAGGGATTCCGCACCGGCGCGTTGCACGGGGAGTTCTTCCCCGACGCGCCGGTGGCCATGCGGGCCTGGCACGACCGCGGCGCGCGGCTGTACGTGTATTCCTCGGGTTCGGTTCGCAATCAACGTGATTGGTTCACCTTCGCCCGCGGCGGGGATCTGTCCGGGCTGATCAGCGGCTGGTTCGATCTGGCGAACGCGGGCCCCAAACGCGAGCCGGGGTCGTATGCGGGGATCGCGACCGCGATCGGGGTTCGCGCGGCGGAGATCCTGTTCGTGTCCGATCATCCCGATGAGTTGGACGCGGCTGTGGCCGCGGGCTGGCGCGCGGTGGGGGTGACGCGGGCAGGGGAGCCCAATTCCCCTCGCCCGCCGCATCATTGGGTCGGCTCGTTCGCCGAGATCGACATCGAGCCGTAGCCGCGCGGGCCGCTCAGCGCACGCCCGCGGCGGTGGCGCGGGCGATGAGATCCTGCACGAGGGTCATCAGCACCGTTTTGCTCGAGCCGCGGTCGCGGGCGTCGCACAGCACGACCTGGACTCGCGGGTCCAGGTCCAGGGCGTCGCGAACCTCGTCGGTGGTGTAGACCGGGGCGCGGTCGAAACAGTTGACCGCGACGGTGAACACCAGGCCGCGGCGTTCGAAGTAGTCGATCGCGGCGAAGGAGTTCTCCAGCCTGCGGGTGTCGGCGATGACGATCGCGCCCAGGGCGCCGCGCGCCAGCTCGTCCCACAGGAACCAGAATCGGTCCTGTCCGGGCGTGCCGAACAGGTACAGCACCAGGTTGCGGTCGATGGTGATGCGGCCGAAGTCCAGGGCCACGGTGGTGGTGTCCTTGGCTTCCACGCCCGACAGATCGTCCACGCCGGTGGACATCTCGGTGAGCAGTTCCTCGGTGCGCAGCGGGGCGACCTCGCTCAGGGCGCCGACCATGGTGGTCTTGCCGACGCCGAAACCGCCGGCGATGAGGATTTTCACCGACGCGGCCAGGGCGGGGGCATCGGGCGCGGGGGCGTGCGCGGTCATGAGGACCGCTGCTGGGCGTGCATCGAGCCGCGGGCTCCGGTGGACAGGTAGCGGCCGAGGCGTTGCACGGTCAGGTTCATCTCGTAGGCGACCATGCCGAGATTGGCGTCCTCGGTGGCCTGCAGGGCGATACACGCGTTGTCCCCGGCCGCGGTGACGAACAGGACCGCGCGATCGAGTTCCAGGACCGCCTGGCGCACCCCGCCGCCGTCGAAACGGCTCCCGGCGCTGCGGGCGAGGCCGTAGAGGGTGGCGGACATGGCGGCGAAGTGTTCGGCGTCCGCACGGCTCATCGTGGTGGACCGGCCCAGTGCGAGCCCGTCGGTGGAGTGCACCACCGCGTATCGCACACCGGCGAGGCGGTCCACGAGATCATCCAGTAGCCAGTTGAGATCGCCCGGGTTGGATATGGTCACCCTCGGCCTTCCTGATTCTTGCATTCGGCACAACATTACCGTTCCGTGGCGAGCTCGCGACCGCTGCGGAGACAATGGCCGACAAGGGTCGCGCTCTTGACAGCGTTTATCGAATATGCCTGGGGCACTGCGATGTTACCGCGATTCGTATACTCGGGCGGTGATGTCGATCGCGCAGGTCTCGGGTGTGGGTGTGGCGATGCTGTTGGGGGCGATGTCCCCGGGCCCGGATTTCCTGATCGTGACCCGCAACGCGATGCTCTCGGGCCGCCGCGCGGGGGTGGCCTCGGCGGCCGGGGTCGCGCTCGGGGTGTTCGTGTGGGCGATGCTGAGCGGGCTGGGGGTGGCGGGGTTGCTGGCGGCCTCGGCCGCGGCGTTCACCGTGGTCAAGCTCGCCGGCGCGGTGTACCTGTGCTATCTGGGGGCGCGGGCGCTGCTCGCCGCGCGGCGCGGAGCGTACGAGGCTGCCGCGCAACAGGTTTCGGCGGATCCGGTGGGGGTGCGCGCGGGTTTCCGGCAGGGCCTGTTGAACAATCTGCTCAATCCGAAGGCCGCGGTGTTCTTCGTCGCGCTGCTGCCGCAGTTCCTGCCCGCGTCCCCGGCGCTCGCGGACACCGGGGAGGTCGCCGCGGCGGCCACGGTGGTGACCCTGGGGTGGTTCGTGGTGCTCGCGGTGGGTATCGCGACGTTGCGGCGGGTGTTGACCCGCCGCCGGGTCCGGCAGCTGATCGATGCGGCCACGGGCACGCTGCTGGTCGGTCTCGGGGTGCGAATAGCGTTGCAGAGCAACTGAAAACGCACGCGCGCGGCGCATCCGGCGCCGACCTCGCGGCGATCGGGGCCTAACGGGCGTCTGCGCCGGGCACGTCGCGCGGTAGATTGTGTGTACCGCGCGGTTACTCACAAGTAGGAGGCCTTTCATGCCCGTACCGGAACCCGCCGAATTCGCCCGCTTGTCCGGATTCGCCGCGGTCGACTCCGCCGGGGTCCACGCGACGCGCACGATCACCGAGGTGTTCACCGGGGCGCCCCTGGGTGAGGTGCCGGTCGGCGCCGCCGACGACGTGATCGCCGCGGCCGAGCGCGCCCGCACCGCGCAAGCCCAGTGGGCCGCGCGAACGGCAGCAGAGCGCGCCGGGGTGCTGGAAAAGTAACGCGCGCTGGTGGTGCAGCAGCGCGAACACCTGATGGATGTGATCCAGGCCGAGACCGGCAAGGCTCGCTGGGCCGCCCAGGAGGAGATCCTGGGCCTGATGTTCGCCGCCCGCTACTTTTCCCGCGTCGCCCCCAAACTCCTTGCCCCGCAACGAGTCCCGGGCGCGTTCCCGCTGCTGAACCGGGCTTCGGTGCACGCCGGGCCCAAGGGCGTGGTCGGGGTGATCGCGCCGTGGAACTATCCGATGCTGCTGTCGATCGGCGACGCGCTGCCCGCGCTCGCCGCCGGCAACGCGGTGATCGTCAAACCCGACAGCCAGACCCCGTACTCGGCGCTGGCCAGTGCGGAGCTGCTGTGGCGCGCGGGGGTGCCGCGCGAGGTGCTGCAGGTGATCCCGGGACCGGGCGCGGTGGTGGGCACCCAGATCGTGCAGTCGTGCGACTACCTGATGTTCACCGGATCCTCCGAGACCGGACGCGCCCTGGCGCGCCAGTGCGGGGAGCGGCTGATCGGGTTCTCCGCCGAACTGGGCGGGAAGAATCCGATGATCGTCGCGCGCGGGGCGAATCTGGCCAAGGCCGCCCGCGCGGCGGTGCGCGCGTGCTTCTCCAACGCCGGGCAGCTGTGCATCTCGATCGAACGTCTCTACGTGGACACCACCGTGGCCGCGGAGTTCACCGACCTGTTCACCGCCGCGGTGCGCGCGGCGAATCTCGGTGCGGCATACGACTTCTCGACCGATATCGGCAGTCTCATCTCCGCCGCGCAGCTCGAGACGGTCACCAAGCACGTCGCCGACGCGGTGTCCAAGGGCGCGACGGTGCTGGCAGGCGGCAATCCCCGCCCGGACCTGGGCCCGCTGTTCTTCGAACCGACGGTGCTGTCCGGGGTGAGCGAGGAGATGGAATGCGCCCGCAACGAGACCTTCGGGCCGCTGGTGTCGATCTACCCGGTCTCGGGCGTGGAGGAGGCCATCGCCCGCGCCAACGACACCGAGTACGGCCTCAACGCCAGCGTGTGGGCCGCGAGCACCGCGGACGGGCAGCGCATCGCCGAGCGCCTGCGCGCGGGCACGGTGTGCATCGATGAGGGGTACGCCCCGGCGTGGGGCACCACCGCCGCGCCGATGGGCGGGATGGGCATCTCCGGGGTGGGCCGCCGCCACGGCCCCGACGGGCTGCTGAAATTCACCGAACCGCAGAGCGTGGTCGCCACCCGCTGGATGAACCTGGATCCGCCGTTCGGGCTGCCGCAGAGCCGCTGGCAGCCCGCGCTGATGATGCTGGCGCGCAGCCTCCGGTTCCTGCCTGGACGCTGAATTACTTTGGCGGGCAAAGGCTTTCGATGCCTGCTGCCCACGCACCCGTCCGGCCCGGGAGGGGGAACATCCCCGGACCGGACGGGGCAGGGGTGGCCGTCGCACCCGCACCACGGTTGCGCGCGGGATGGCCACGGCGGATCCCGGGCCGGAGTGGACGCCCGGCCCGGAACCACTGGAATCAGGACTGGATATCGCCGGACAGTTGCGCACCCGTGCGCGGCGGATCGGCGTCGAGCTGTTCGACCTCGGCGTCGGTGAGCAGCCGCGAGCGGATCAGGAACCGCACGCCCTCGGGCGCTTCCAGGGAGAACCCGCTGCCCCGGCCCGGTACGACGTCCACGGTCAGGTGGGTGTGCCGCCAGTAGTCGAACTGGTCCGCGCTCATCCAGAACGGCGTGTCCCCGGGCAACTCGCCCAGCAGCACATCGGCCGCACCCACCCGGAACTCCCCGCGCGGATAGCACATCGGGGAGCTGCCGTCGCAGCAGCCGCCGGACTGATGGAACATCACCGGACCGTGCCGGGCGACCAGTTCGTCCAGCAACGCGGCCGCGGCGTCGGTGATCGCGATCCACCGCGCCGCGCCCGCATCGCCCGGATCGGGCATCAGAAGAATCCCTGCTTGTCCGGCGAATAGCTGACCAGCAGATTCTTGGTCTGCTGGTAATGGTCCAGCATCATCTTGTGGTTCTCCCGGCCGATGCCGGACTTCTTGTATCCGCCGAACGCCGCGTGCGCGGGATAGGCGTGATAGCAGTTGGTCCACACCCGCCCGGCCTGCAATGCCCGGCCCACCCGGTAGGCGGTGTTCATATCGCGAGTCCACACGCCCGCGCCCAGCCCGTACAGGGTGTCGTTGGCGATGCCGATCGCCTCCTCGACGCTGTCGTAGCGCGCCACCGACACCACCGGGCCGAAGATCTCCTCCTGGAAGATCCGCATATCGTTGCGGCCCTCGAAGATGGTCGGCTCGATGTAGTACCCGTTCGGATACCCCTCCACCTTGCGGGCCTGGCCGCCGGTGAGCACCTTCGCCCCCTCCTGACGGCCGATGTCCAGGTAGGACAGGATCTTCTCGTACTGGTCGTTACTGGCCTGCGCGCCGATCATCGTCTCGGTGTCCAGCGGATTGCCGCCGGTGATCGCGCGGGTACGCTCGATGCAGCGGGCGATGAACTCGTCGTAGATCGAGGAGTGGATCAGCGCACGCGACGGGCACGTGCACACCTCGCCCTGGTTCAGCGCGAACATCACGAAGCCCTCGACGGCCTTGTCCAGGAACGCGTCGTCGTGCGCGGCGACGTCGGGCAGGAAGATGTTCGGGCTCTTGCCGCCCAGCTCCAGGGTGACCGGGATGATGTTCTCACTGGCGTACTGCATGATCAGCCGCCCGGTGGTGGTCTCACCGGTGAACGCGACCTTGGCCACCTTCGGGCTCGAGGCCAGCGGTTTGCCGGCCTCGACACCGAAACCGTTGACCACGTTGACCACTCCCGGCGGCAGCAGATCGGCGATCAGCTCGATCACCAGCAGCAGCGAGGCGGGGGTCTGCTCGGCCGGTTTGATCACCACGCAGTTGCCCGCGGCCAGCGCGGGAGCCAGCTTCCAGGCG
>CBJNFW010000336.1:0-8783 GCA_966435935.1 uncultured Nocardia sp. | reverse complement strand
GACATCGGCACCGGGGTGGCCGGATCGGATTGGGGGACAGGGGATTGCGCGGGCATGGCGCCTCCTGGTGATTCGTGGCCGACTCATCGCACGACGGACCGCCGGCCGGAATGAATGCCGGACTGCGACAGAACTTGCGCCCGGGGCCGGAACGGCGCGGGCACGAGCGAGAACACGCTCAGGAGAACAGTGCGAACCACATGCCGACGACGGTAACAACCAACCGCCCCGGCGCGCATCCGATTTATCGCGCCGGTTCCTACCGGCCGGAAACGCCCTGCAGACGCCGGATCTGGGTGTCGGTGATCGAGCGCAGCGCCGCGGGGTCGACCGCCTTCTGACCGGCGCGTGCGATCTGGACGACCGTGCTGCCGACCACGGCGACCGTGGCCGCGGAGTACAGCGTGAGCCCCTGGCTGGTCGTGCGCACCTGAAAGGAGACCGAGGCGTCCCCGGCGCGGGGTTCGTCCAGGCCGCCGACCTGGTAGCCGACCGCGGTGCCGTCGGCGTCGGTACCCGAATAGGAACCGCACCGGCGCAGCAGATCCTGCACCGATGCGAACGCCTGCGCCGCGCCGTTGCCCGGATAACTGGCCGCATCGATATCGATGCTGTCGAAGTCGGCCGACGAATAGTGCACCGCCGCATGGGCACTCGCGCCGGGCACCTGATCGTTCACCGCGTCGAGCACCTTCGCGCAGGCGGCCGGATCGGTGTGCGATCGGTCCGGCGGGGTCGGGCCGTTGCCGCCCGAACTGTCGTCCAGCGCCTCGAATTCGGGCGGAATATCGGTCCCGGACAACAGTTCGGCCCGCAACGCCGCCGAATCGGTGAGCGGCGCCGCGGTCACCTTCGAGGGGGCGGGCGCCGGACTCACCGGCGGTAGTGAGGCGCCGCTGTGGTGTGAGCCGCATCCGGCGGCGAATACCGCCACGGCCGCGATCAGGGCGGGCACGGTCCATTTGCCTCGGACGTCGAGCATCGCGTCGATTCCGCTCACCGGTCCCACTGCACCTGCGTGCTGATGTTCTGGTGCAGCAGGATCGCGCTGTGCGGGTCCCGGTAGGACTGCCGGCCCGCGACCGTGACCGAACCCGAAACCGGCAGTGGCAGACCGAGATCCACGGTGATGGTGCCGGCGCCGTGCATGGCGTAGTCGACGATGTCCAGGCTGCCCGCATTACTCGGCAGCGACCACACCTTGGCCTTGGGCGTCTGGGTCACGTCCAGCTGGATGGTGAGCAGATCGCCCTCACGCTTGGTGAGAGTCGCGGTCGTCACCTGATCCAGGGGGACGCCGCTGGTCAGCTGCTGGTGCACGGTCCACACCGCGCCCACGCCGACCGGGTCGACAGGGAATGCGATCGACTGGTAGACGGCCTGATAGAAGGCCTGTTCCAGGGCGGCGCTGGCGGCATCGGGGGTATCGGGCTTGGGCACCATGCGCAGCGAGGTGATCGCGCCCACATCGCTCATCTCGAAACCGGCGTGCGACCCGTCCGCCGACTGCAGCTGTTCGGCCAGGCGCGGATCGGAGGAGGTGGCGTTGCCGAGGGTCAGGTCGACCCCGTCTCGTCCGGTCTGCGCGGTGAGCGGGATGGTGACCGTCGGCTGAGAGAAATCATGCGGGGCCTGGTCGTTCATCTGCTGTTCGATGTGGTGGACCGTGTGCAGGGTGACCTGCTGGGTGTTACCCACCGCGAACGAGCGCCGCAGCAGCGAGTGCGGTTGCTCACCCGGTTTGACCACCGTGGTCACCACCGCCGCGATCGGCATGGTGACCTCCTTGTCCATGGCGGGCGGCTCGATCTCGGCCTCGCTGCGGGTCTCGGTGACGTCGCTGCAACCGACGCCCATTGCCGACAGCGCGACCGCGAGCACCATGAACAACACACCCGGACGGGCGGACCGCACGGTCGTGCGAGAGTGAGAAGACAACACCGTCACGCCTGACAGGTTACGACCGGTACCTGAAAATCTGCTTTGACGCCGCCACGATCCGCGCTGCCCTGCCGAGCGAGAGGTCCGCGATCGCCATAGGGAATGATGGGTGGTGTGAGTATCGACCGGCCGCGCGAGCAGCACACCGACGAGCACGAGGAGCCACCCCGGGAGATCGCCGCCGAGGGCGGCACGCCGGTGACCGCGGGGGGTGCGGAGCCGACCCGTGCGACCGAGTCCGCGGCGGAGTCCGACTCCGCCGCGGCCGAGTCGCCCGAGGAGGACATCGCCGCGCTGCCGGGACGCACACTCCCGGTATTGCTGGCGATCGCGGCCGTTGCGCTGCTGCTGGACCTGGGGACCAAGGCGCTGGTCGTCGCGAAAATGAAGCCGGGCGAACCGATCTCGATAATCGGTGACATCGTGCGGCTGACCCTGGTGCGCAATCCCGGGGCCGCGTTCTCGATGGCCACCGGTATGACCTGGCTGCTGACGCTGATCGCCGCGGCCGTGGTGATCGGGGTGATCCGGATCGGCCGGTCGCTGCGGTCGGTGGGTTGGGCGATCGGGCTGGGCCTGGTCCTGGGCGGCGCGATCGGCAATCTGATCGATCGGCTGTTCCGCGCGCCCGGTCCGCTGCAGGGCCATGTGGTCGACTTCATCTCGGTCACCCGCTGGTGGCCGGTGTTCAACGTGGCCGACTCCTCGATCGTGTGCGGGGCGATTCTGCTGGTCGCGCTGACCGTGTTCGGATTCGAACCGGACGGCAGCCGATCGCACCGCGATCAGGACGGTGACCGCGCATGAGGGAGACGCGCGCGATGCCGGTGCCGGACGGCCTGGACGGCCTGCGGGTCGACGCCGGTCTGTCCCGGCTGCTGGGACTGTCCCGCACGGCCGTGGCCTCGCTCGCCGAGGAGGGCGCGGTGCAGATCGACGGCTCGCCCGCGGGTAAATCCGATCGGCTGGCCGGCGGCGCCTGGCTCGAGGTGGAGTTCCCCGAGCCCAAACGGGAGCTGACGGTGGAGGCGGCGCCGGTGGAGGGGATGAAGATCCTCTACGCCGACGACGACGTCGTCGCGGTCGACAAGCCGGTCGGGGTGGCCGCGCACACCGGGGTCGGCTGGTCCGGGCCGACGGTGGTCGGCGGGCTCGCCGCGATGGGTTACCGGATCTCCACCTCCGGCGCGCACGAGCGGCAGGGCATTGTGCACCGCCTGGACGTGGGCACGTCCGGGGTGATGGTGGTGGCCCAGTCCGAACACGCGTACACCGTGTTGAAGCGGGCGTTCAAACAGCGCACCGTCGACAAGCGCTATCACGCACTGGTACAGGGGCATCCGGATCCCTCCAGCGGGACCATCGATGCGCCGATCGGCCGGGCGCGCGGGAACGACTGGAAGTTCGCGGTCACCGCGGACGGGCGGCCGAGCGTCACGCACTACGACACCGTCGAGGCGTTCCAGGCGGCGAGCCTGCTCGACATCCACCTGGAAACCGGTCGCACACACCAGATCCGGGTGCACTTCTCCGCCATCCGGCACCCCTGCTGCGGTGATCTGACCTACGGCGCCGACCCGCGCCTGGCACAGCGGCTGGGGCTGGAACGTCAATGGCTGCACGCGCGTTCGCTCGGTTTCGCCCATCCCGCCGACGGCCGCTGGGTGGAGATCACCAGCGAGTATCCGGCCGACCTGGAGCATGCGCTGGACATCCTGCGCCATGCGTGAGCGCCTGCGCGTCGCCGGATTCGGCGGTGCCGCAGCCGCTCTGGTTGTTCTCATCCTGGTACTGGGCTGGGCGAATCCACCTCGGGCCTCGGTCATCGGAACCGACCGTCTGGGGCCGGATTCGGGTGAGGCGGTCGCGGATTACCTTGCCGCAGCTCATGATTCACTGCGGGGCGACGACGTCGACGAGCACTGGGCCCTGGTGGCGTTGACCACCGGCATCGTTCCGGCCGATATTCCGGAAACAGTTGCGGGGCTGCGAGTTTCGCAGGTTATCTATCACGTCCCGATTGATCGTGTCTACACTCCGGCGATCACCGTGCCCACTCCGGCGAACGACGCGGCGGTCATCGATTCGGCCCGCGCCGCCGCAGGCGTCCTGGACAACTCGCGATCTTCCGACCCCCGCACCACCCGGATCATCACGGTCATGGCCGCTCGTCTGCACGCTCCCTGCCCCTGCGCGGTCAACCTGGTCGTCCGGGGGCACCTGGACCAACTGCGCAAACTCAGCGGCCGCCACGGTATCCGGACGGTTCAGGCCCTTCCCCCAGACGCCTCCGCCGGAGCTTTCGCGGTCATGCCCCTGCTCCCCGAACAAACCGACACCGCCGTCCCGGGCCCCGACGACGGCCCGATCCCGGTCAACTGACGGCCATCCCGTTCCCGATCGGCATGATGGCCCTCCCTCGCTCCGGATGTCTTCCGTATTCCGCCCTGTCCGCTGACCACGGCCCCGGCCCACCGGTAAACGGCTCCGTGCTCGGGACCAGCGCGATGACAGTTTCCTGGAGTTGCGCTGACCAACAGCCGACCAGGAGAAGCGCCATGCCGCACATGGCGTGATGCTCGGCGAACCAGGGTAATGCGGAGGTTGCCGGCCGGCGAACGAGACGACCGACCGCTATGTCCCGTCGGCAATGACCGCGGTCCGTCTGTCGGCACGGACGCAAGTGGTTGCTGGGATTGCCGGGCCGCGGGCGGCCTGGTTGGTTCCGGGCCCACGGCGAAGGTCGTCGCCCAGGGTGGTGAAAAATGTTGCAGCGCTATGTATTTCCGCGGCGTGCTGTGAGCGCATCGACATCGATGGTCAGCGGGAACGGGGTGTCCACCTTGACCGTGCCCGTGGCACGCGGGGTGATCCGGTAGTTGCCTTCGGTGTCCAGAGTGAAGATTGTCACGCCCGGTGCGTCGGAATCGAGGATATCGATCACCCAGTAGTGTGCGATGCCGTTCGCGGCGTACTCGCCGGCCTTGATCGCATAATCGCGCACTGCGGACTCGCCCGACGTAGCGATCTCGATGGCGAGCGCGATCTGATCGCTCCGAATGCGAGCCTGTTCGTCGACCTCTACCGGAGCAATCACGACATCAGGCACTCGTCGCGGTGAGTGCCCGTCCAGTTCGGCTTCGAGTTCGGAGAACGGCTCCAATCCCTCGGGCACTTGGGCATCGAGTTGGAGCATCAAACGGAAGATCGCACGGCTGTGCGGCGGTGCTGGCCACGCGTTCACGAGCAAGAATCCATTCTCGATTTCGTAACGATGGTCCGTGTCGACAGGCAGGGCGTCGAACTCTTCCACACTGATCGCACGCCCATACGGGGTCGGCGCCGTCTCGACCGTCATCGTCCGCCTCCGGTAGTTGTCGCAAGTATCGTGGCACATCGGTACGACATGTCATTGCGCCCGAGCGAGACCCATTATCGCAGCACAGTGCATCGCGCCGCACGGACGCGGTGCCCCGAGGGGCGGCATGCGCCCGGCTGACCCGCCCCGGCTGACTCGGCTGGTTGGTCGCCCGGAGCTTCGCGCAGCGTCCGGCAACCTCACAGCTTCCGGAATTGGGCCGGTCGGCGCTCTAGGCTGATGCGCATGGCGAGCACCGAGCGGGCGGTTCGTAACAGCGGGTTGAGCAGGGCCGAGGTGGAGCAGCGGGTTCGCGCCGGGCAGACGAACGATCTGCCGGACCGGACCGGTCGGTCTGTTGCCGACATTGTGCGGGCCAACGTCTTCACGCGGATCAACGCGATCCTGTGCGTGCTGTTCCTGCTGGTGCTGGCTACCGGCTCGCTCATCGACGGGATGTTCGGGCTGCTGATCGTGGCCAACAGTGTGGTGGGCATCGTGCAGGAACTGCGGGCCAAGCGGACGCTCGACAAGTTGGCGATCGTGGGGCAGGCCCAGCCGGTGGTGCGGCGAGACGGGGTGGCGCACACGGTCGCGCCGGGTGAGGTGGTGCTGGACGACCTGATCGAGCTCGGGCCGGGGGATCAGATCGTCGTGGACGGTGAGGTGCGGGAGTCCGAGCATCTGGAGATCGACGAGTCGCTGCTGACCGGTGAGGCGGACGCGATCGGCAAGGTCGTGGGTGATCGGGTGCTGTCGGGCAGTTTCGTGGCGTCCGGCTCGGGGGCGTACCGGGCGACCAAGGTCGGCCGCGACGCCTACGCCGCGCAGCTGGCGGCTGAGGCCAGCAAGTTCACGCTGGTGAACTCCGAACTGCGCAACGGGATCAACACCATTCTGAAAGTCATTACCTACCTGCTGATTCCGGCGGGCCTGGTGACGATCTACAACCAGCTGTTCGCCAGTCACGGCGAGTCCTGGCGCGCGGCGCTCAACGGCATGGTCGCCGCACTGGTGCCGATGGTGCCCGAGGGGCTGGTGCTGATGACATCGATCGCGTTCGCGGTCGGGGTGGTCCGGCTCGGGCAGCGCAACTGCCTGGTGCAGGAGTTGCCCGCGATCGAGGGACTGGCCCGGGTGGACGTGGTGTGCGCCGACAAGACCGGAACCCTCACCGAGAACGGTATGCGCCTGGCCGAGATCCGCGCGCTGGACGATGCGTCGCCCGAGCGCCTGCGCACGGCGCTCGCGGCGATGGCCGCCGATGATCCGAGGCCCAATGCCAGTGTGGCGGCCATCGCCGAGGGCTGCCCGGACGCGCCGGGCTGGCCGCAGAGCGCGGTCGCGCCGTTCTCCTCGGCCAAGAAGTGGAGCGGCAGTTCCTATGGCGAGCACGGCAATTGGCTGCTCGGCGCACCCGACGTCCTGCTGGTCGCCGACTCCGCGGCCGCGGCCATCGCGCAGGAGATCGGGTCGACGGGGCTGCGGGTACTGCTGCTGGCGCAGAGCGATCGCCCGGTGGACACGCCCGACGCGCCGGGGACGGTCACTCCGCGAGCGCTGGTGATTCTCGAGCAGAAGGTGCGTCCCGATGCCCACGAGACGCTGGAATACTTTGCGAGTCAGGGTGTTTCGATCAAAGTGATCTCCGGTGACAACGCGGTGTCGGTGGGCGCGGTCGCCACCTCGCTGGGGCTGCCCGGCGGTGCGGATCCGGTCGATGCCCGCGAATTGCCCACGCGCCGCGACGATGTGGCAGACATCGTGGAACAGCGCACCACCTTCGGCCGGGTGCGGCCGGATCAGAAGCGGGCCATGGTCTCGGCCCTGCAGTCGCGCGGACATACCGTGGCGATGACCGGCGACGGCGTCAACGACGTGCTCGCGCTCAAGGACGCCGATATCGGCGTCGCGATGGGGGCGGGCAGCCCGGCCACCCGCGCGGTGGCACAGATCGTCTTGCTGGACAACAAGTTCTCCACGTTGCCGTATGTGGTGGCGGAGGGACGCCGGGTGATCGGCAACATCGAGCGGGTCTCGAATCTGTTCCTCACCAAGACGGTCTACTCGGTCCTGCTCGCCTTTCTGGTCGGCGTGGCCGGAATCGGCTCGCAGATATTCCATTACGACCCGCTGCCGTATCCGTTCCTGCCGCGGCACGTCACCATCGCGGCCTGGTTCACCATCGGAATTCCCGCCTTCATCCTGTCATTGGCTCCCAACAATGAAAGGGCGCGAACGGGTTTCGTGCCGCGGGTGCTGCGCCTGGCGGTGCCGTCCGGCTCGGTGATCGGCGTGATGACCTTCATCGCCTACCTGATCTCGTATCGGGGGGCGGGGCAGACCGAGACGCAGCAGGTGCACGCGAGCACCACCGCGTTGATCACCTTGCTGATCATCGCGGTGTGGGTGCTCGCGATCGTGGCCCGGCCGTGGGCGTGGTGGAAGGTCGTGTTGATCGCCGGATCCGTTGCGGGCTACCTGATTCTGTTCACGGTGCCGTTCACCCGGCACTTCTTCGAACTCGACCCGTCCGATTACACGCTGACCGGCGCTGCGGTGGCGTGCGGTCTGGTCGGCATCGTGCTGGTCGAATTCGCCTGGTGGTTCGGCTCCGCGCCGACCGGGGTGGCCGGCCGGCTCCTGGCGCACCGAGACGACCGGAAGGACTGAGCCGCAACGGCTTTCGCCTCCCGATCGGCGATCGATCCGGTGTGCGCCGAGCCCGGATCGGTTGCCCGCTCCGGCGCGTCGTGGATCGAATCGTGTCGCCCGGGGATTCGACGCGGGTACCTTCGGCTGTATGGAGGTGCTGCTGCATCAGATCGACGCGTTCGCCGACGCACCGTTCACGGGCAACCCCGCGGCGGTGATGCCGCTGCTCGACTGGTTGCCCGACGAGTTGCTGCAACAGCTCGCCGAGGAGAACAATCTCGCCGAAACCGCTTTCTACACTTCGGCTCTGCCGCCCGAGGCCGCCGAGCCGCCGGGTGCCGGACCCGCCTACCACCTGCGCTGGTTCACCCCCGGCACGGAGGTGGCCATGTGCGGTCACGCGACGCTGGCCACCGCGGCGCATCTGCTCGAGGACATCCACCCGGGTGCGGACCGGGTGCAGTTCTTCACCCGCAGCGGGTGGTTGGCGGTGGACCGCACCGACGACGACGAATTGGTGCTGGACCTGCCCGCGGTCGAATCCCTGGACGTGGTGCCGGATCCCGAACTCGTGACCGCGCTGGGCGTCCGCCCGGTGCGTGCGCTCAGCGGTCAGGACGAGGTGATCGTGGTGGCGACCGAACGCGAGGTGCGCGAGGCGCGGCCGAATTTCGGGGCGTTCCCGGAACTCGCACGCGCCGCGGTGCTCACCGCCCGTGGTGATTCGGCCGACTTCGTCTCGCGGGTGTTCGCCCCGGGCGTCGGCATCCCCGAGGATCCGGTCACCGGATCCGCGCACGCCCAGCTCACCCCGCTGTGGGCCGCCGAA
>CBJNFW010000335.1:0-8804 GCA_966435935.1 uncultured Nocardia sp. | reverse complement strand
TGGGGCCGGAGCATATCTACGATGCGTTCCGGGTCGATGTCCTGTAAACCGTTGCGCCGCACGAGGTGCCGGCCTATGACTACGCCGAGGGTGATCGCGCCGACGAGTCCGGCGCGCAGGGCCGCGTCCGCGCCGCCGATCGCCTCGGCCAATTGTTGTTCGGTGCGGTCGGAGGCAGCGCTCACCTGTGCGCTCGCATCCGGGTGAGTCAGCATGGATCGCAGGACAGCCAGGGTCGCGGTGGGCTCGGCGGCGAGTTTGGCCGAGAGCGAGGCCAGGATTCGCTCGGCGATCTCGTCCGGATTTCCAATCAGGATGTCCTCGGCGGGCATGTCGGCGACCCGGTCGAACAGCTGTTGTTTGGATCCGTAGTAGCGGATCACCAGGCCCGGATCTGCTTGCGCCGCAGCGGCGATCGCACGAATCGTGGTGCGTTCGTAGCCCACTTCGGCGAAGAGCCGGCGTGCGGCGGCCAGGATTCGTTGCTGAGTATCGCGCCGTTGCTGGGCGCGGATTCCGCCGCCTCGGGTACCCGCCATATATTTCAGTCTACAAGCGTTGACGAAATCATCGCGACGGCCTACCGTAATTTCAGTCTACGTTCGGTGACCGAAAAGAGGATGTCGATGGCCGTCCGCACCACCCGAGAAGTCTTCGACCGGGCGAAGCAACTGGCGCTGGCCAAGGATTTGACCGGATTCGCCGACCTGTTCGCCGACGACGGCGTACACGAACTGCCCTTCGCCCCACCCGGTGTCCCCCGACGCATACAGGGCCGCGACGCGCTGCGTGAATACTTCGGCGCGATCAGCTCAACCCCGCTGACGCACGACGAATTTCGCGATCTCACCGTCTACGAGACCACCGATCCCGGGGTGATTGTCGCCGAATACGACGCGCACGGCAGGGTCACCGACAGCGGCCGGGAATATCTGGTGCGCTATATACAGGTGATCCGCGTTCGGGAGGGTCGGATCACGCTCTGGCGGGACTACTGGAATCCGCTCGCCAGCGCCGAATTACTCGGGCGCATACCGCAATTGCTGTCCCACTTCAACGGCGCGCACGATGTCTGATCACACAGAGCCGATTCTGGTGACGGGCGGTACGGGCACCACCGGGAGTCGCTTGGCCGCATATCTGCGCGAGCACGGGGCCCGGGTCCGTATCGGCACCCGAACGCCGGATCGTGACACCCTGGCGAAGGGTGCGGCGGTGCGGTTGGACTGGAACGATCCCACCACCTTCAGTCCGGCCGTCTCGGGAATCGAGCGACTATATCTGCTGAGACCCAACGTTTTCGGCGGCGATCCACGTTCTACTGTCGAGCGTTTCCTGAGTGTCGCTCGTAGCGAAGGCGTCCGCCGGGTGGTGCTGCTGCACTCGACGGTGACCGGCGCGGCCGCAATGCCGGAGATCGCGGAGGCGGTCGAAACGTCGATGCCCGAATGGGCCGTGCTGTGTCCGTCCTGGTTCATGCAGAACTTCACCGGCTCGCATCCGCACGCCCGCGCAATCGTCGAGAAGGGCGAAATCGCCACCGCCACAGGCGAAGGACGGCTCGGATTCATCGACGCCGACGATATCGCCGCAGCCGCCGCCGCGGCCCTGCTCGCCGAGGAGCCGCCCCGGGACCGCTACGTCCTGACCGGTCCGGATTCTCTGAGTTACCGCGATATCGCCGAAAGCCTCGGTAAGGTCACCGGACGCAGTATTCATTTCCGGGTTCTCACCGCCGATCAACTGGCCGAACGCTGGCGCGCGATCGGTCTTCCGGAGCCGCAGATCGCCATGGCGGTGGAGCTGGATCTGGCCATTGCCCGCGGCGAACACGACTACACCACGACGACGGTCGAGGATCTGACCGGACGCCGGCCGCGGTCATTCCACAGGTTCGCCGAGCGGAACCGGAGCGTCTGGTCGTGACTCCTTCCGGCGAGTAGTGCGGGAGGTCATACATCGCTGCAGTGCTGCCTATCTCACCGAACTCTGGGCGATCGTCACCGCGCGGATGCCAGCTGGACGTTCCCGAACTCATGGGCGGTGACCTCTGCACGCTCGAAACGCTGGAATATTCGTTGCCGTACAACGGGTTCCGGCGGGCCGTGCGCCGCGCGGCGAGTGAGCTGCGGCGTTCATCAGTGGTCCTGCTCGCGCAGCAGCCGTTCGCGGGCCGCGGCGCCGGCAGCGGCCACGACATCCTGTGCGACCGTGCGCAACTCGTCGTTCTCGACCACCGTCCGCCCGCCCACCAGCAGACGTGCCAGCGGCGGGGGCGGGCCGAATACCAGCGCGCACACCGGATCGCCGATGGCGGAACGGAATCCGTCGACCCGCCAGACGGCGATATCGGCCAGTTTGCCGGGCTCGAGGCTGCCGATCTCGTTCTCACGGCCCAGATTCCGTGCACCGCCGAACGTTCCGAGCTCGAGCGCCTGCCGGGCGGACAGCGCCTCCGGTCCGTGCACGGCGCGCTGAAAGAGCATGGCCTGGCGCATCTCACCGGCCATCGAGGTCACCTCGGCGGATGCCGCGCCGTCCACGCCCAGCCCGACCGGGGCACCCGCGGCCAGCAGATCCCGCACGCGCGCGATACCCGCTCCGAGCCGGGCATTGGAGCTGGGGCAGTGCGCGGTGCCCGAGCCGGTCTCGGCGAAGCGTCGAATGTCCTTGTCGTGCAGGTGAACCGCGTGTGCGAACCAGACGTCCGGGCCCAGCCAGCCGATCTTCTCCATGTATTCGACCGGGGTGCAACCCAGCTGCTCGCGGCAGTGCTGCTCCTCGTCGAGCGTCTCGGCCAGATGCGTGTGCAGGCGAACGCCCTTGTCCCGGGCCAGTTCCGCCGACTCGCGCAACAGCGTCTCGCTCACCGAGAACGGCGAACACGGTGCGACGGCCACCCGCAGCATCGAATCGAAGGCGGGATCGTGGTATCTCTCGATCGTCGCCACGGTATCGTCCAGGATTCGATCGATCGGTTCCACGACCTCGTCGGGAGGCAGGCCCCCGTCGGAACGACCGCGGTCCATCGAGCCTCGACAGGGATGGAATCGTAGGCCCACCTCGCCCGCCGCCCGGACCTCCGCCTCGAACAGATCGCCACGTCCGGCGGGGAAAATGTAGTGGTGATCGGCGGAGGTGGTGGCCCCGCTCAGTGCCAGCCAGCCCAGACCGGCCACAGCCGCGCCATGGGTGATGTCGGCATCGATGTGGGCCCAGGTGCGGTACAGCCCGGTCAGCCATTCGAACAGCGTGGCGTCCTGATACAGCCCCTGGGTGGCCCACTGGTAGAGGTGGTGGTGGGTGTTCACCAGGCCCGGTGTGACCAGGCAGCCGGTGCCGTCGATGCGTTCGGCGTCCCGGACGATCGGCGCGGGCCCGCAGCCCAGGCCGGTGATCCTGCCGTTGTCGACGGTGAGGTACCCGTTGGCGATCTCCTCGCCGACAACCGGTGCGATATAGGCGTTTTCGATGACGATCCGGCGGCCCGCAGGCGATGACGCCGCCGGATCAACCTGCGATACCTTACTCATCGCGCTGCCTCCTTCCATCGAGCAGCCACCTGGACCGCGTCGAAATTCTTCCCGTAACTCGCACAGCGGCACAGATTTCCGGCCGACGTGTCGCGGATCTGCGCATCGGGCGGCTCCGGGATCCGCTCGATCAGATCGTGCGCCCGCACGATCAGGCACTCGCATCTGCCCGACCTACACCGTGTCGGCCGCCCGACGGGCACCTGCCCATCCATCCGCATTCGCTCGCCCCTCGCTACGTCATCGGCTCCCGGGCACGCAGCGCGACATGCACCGCCGCGGCCCCCTGTCGTTTCGTCATCCGCCGCGATCTTCCACGTGCGGTCCCCGCTGAAACGCTTTCTCATCATGCCGCCCTGCGGTCCGCGCCGAGGTCTTTCCAGGGCCAGGTGAGGGTGCAGCGGGCCACGACCGAGACGGCGTGGGTGCGGTAGCCGGCGGTATCGCGCACATCGGCGATGGGCTTCGCCGAAGCCGCGACCAGGGCCCCAGGTCGAGGAGGCCCGCTTCCCGGCGCGTGGCCGCCGGACGCGGGCGCGGCCGCACTCGTCGGCCACGACGAACTGGCCACACAGGATGCTGCTGGCCAGTGCCCCCGACGAGGTGCGCCGGATGTTCCGGCTGCGCCTGCTGGATCCGATGACCACCTGCGACCGGGACAGCGGCGCGGATCTGAGGCACACCCTGCGGATATTCCCGCGGACCAACGGCTCGTGGACCCGCAGCGCCGAACTGCTGCACCTGCACGTCAATACGCCGCGCTACCGCATCGCGCGGATCGAGGAGCTGACCGGCGCGTCATGTCCCGGCTCGCGGACCGGTTCGATTTCTGCTCGGCCCTCGCGCTGGGCCGAGCGATCCGGCGTAGCGTGCTGACCATGGCATCGCCGCAACCTGCCCTTTCGACCCCGGGGACGCGCACCCTGGCCCAGGCGTGCCGGCCGGACGTCGCGGCGATGACGAAGCGGCTACTGGCGGCGATCTTCACCGACAACCCCGAATGGACCGACTACACCTCGGTCCCCCGCGCGGACCTGCGCGAGGGCTGCCGCCGCTATCTGACCCGCATCCTGGACCTGCTCGGCGGTGCGAGCGGCGATCCGGAGACCGACGACGTGGCCGCGGCGATCGGCCGGCATCGCGCCGAACAGGGCGTGCCGATGGAGGCGATGCTGCGCACCTTCCGGCTCGGCGGCGGCATCGTCTGGGAGACGCTACTGGACAAGGCGGGAAGCGTTGGGCCGCAAGAGATCCGGGAGTCCGGGACGGCGATGTGGGCGGTGGTCGACGGATTGTCCTCGGCGCTGGTGACCTCCTACCGGAACACCGAACTCGAACAGGTCCGGCGGGACGAGCGCCGCCGCCACGCGCTGATCGAGGATCTGCTCTCCGGTCGCGCACACGATGCCGCCTTCGCCGCCCGCGCCGCCCGCGAGCTGAACCTGCCCACGCAAGGGGCATATCTGGTGGTGGCGGCCCGCGGGGGCGGGCGACCACTGCGCGCGGGCGTCGAGACGGCGCTGTCGGCCTCGGGCATCCGTTCGGTGTGGCACGACCGGGTGGACACCACGATCGGGATCGTCTCGCTCGAACACCGCACCGACGAGGCGGTCCTGCGGCAACTTCGGCCGCAGGTGCGCGGGCGGGCCGGGGCCTCGCCCGCGGTTCCGGGTCTGGCACAGGTGGATTCCGCGCACGCGCTGGCACTCATCGCACTCCAGACATTGCCCGGGGGCGCAACGGGTTTGGTGTCGCTCGAGCAGCGGTATCCCGAGGCGCTGCTGGTCCGCTCCCCCGATCTCACCGATCTGCTGCTGACCCACGCTCTCGGCCCGGTGCTGGAACTGCCGGAAAAGGAACGCGACATCCTGCTGCGCACACTGTCGATCTGGTTGGCGGAGAACCGGTCCGCGGCCAATGCCGCACCGCGACTGCACTGCCATCGCAACACCGTGATCAACCGGCTGCAGCGCATTTCCGGACTGCTGGGACGCGCGCTGGAAGATCAGCGCGCGGCGCTGGAACTTTCGCTGGCGCTCGCGGCGCTCGGGCTCGACGCCTCCAGGTAGCCGCGCCCCGCCCCTGCTCGAGCAGCCGCTGTGATTGGGCTCCGCGCACAGTCTGGGGACAGAATTCCTGGGCTCGAGGTGCCTTGTTTGTGCTCGGAGTGGCGACAAAACTCGACGGAGATGGCGCGCGCCACAACCGGACGCGGCCGTATTCGTTCGAGACGAGGAGCACCACGAGTGCCGGAATTCGATCTACTGGTGATCGGCGGCGGCCCCGGTGGCTATGTGGCCGCCATCCGGGCGGCTCAGCGCGGCCTGACGGTCGGGCTGGTGGAGAAGGAGCGCCCCGGCGGGGTCTGCCTGAACTGGGGCTGCATTCCCACCAAGGCCATGCTGCGTTCCGCCGAGGTCTTCCAGACCGTCACCGCCGCAGCCGATTTCGGTGTCCACGCCGATGACGTGCGCTTCGACTTCGCCGCCGTGCGCAAGCGCAAGGACGGCATCGTCGCCGAGCTCACCGACGGTGTCGCGGGACTGCTGAAAGCCAACGGCGTCACCGTGATCGAGGGTCACGCCCGGTTCACCGGACCGACCACGGTGCAGGTCTTCGAAGCCGGCGGTTCGCCGATCTTCCCCGGCGGCCCCCGCTATGCCGCCGTCCCCGGCGACGCGGCCGTCCGGGAGATCACCGCCGCCGACGTCATCGTCGCGACGGGTTCGGTACCCGCGGTACTGCCCGTTCCGGGTGCGGATCTGCCCGGCGTGATCACCTCCGACGGCGCGTTCGGGCTGACCGAGGTGCCCGGGCGGATCGTCGTCATCGGCGGCAGCGCGGTCGGCGCGGAGTGGGCCAGCCTGTTCCACGCCTTCGGCGCGGAGGTCACCGTCGTGGAGATGCAGGATCGCCTGGTTCCCTTGGAGGACAGTGCGATCGGGGCCGCGCTCGGGCGCTCGTTCGGCAAACGCGGCATCACCGTGCTGACCGGATCCACGGTCACCGGAATCGCCCAGGCGGACAACGGCCTGCGCGTCACGGTCGGCGGTCCGCAGGCACGTGAGATCGACGCGGATGTGGTGCTGGTCGGCGTCGGGCGTCGGCCCAACACCAGCGCGCTGGACCTGCATGCCGCCGGAATCACCACCGACGCACGGGGTTTCATCCCCGTCGACGACAAGATGCGCACCGATGTGCCGCACGTCTACGCGATCGGCGATGTCACCGGTAAGGCACTGCTCGCGCACGTCGCCTCGCATCAGGGCTTGACCGCGGCCGATGCGATCGCCGGACACGAGACGCATATCGACTACGCCGTCATCCCGGCCGCCACGTTCACCCATCCGGAGATCGCGAGCGTCGGGCTCACCGAGGAGGCCGCCCGCGCGGCCGGGCACGAGATCGTCACGGCCTCTTTCCCGTTCGCGGCACTGGGCCGGGCCAAGACCTTCGGGGACACCGAGGGCATGCTGAAAATCGTTGCCGGACAGCGCCACAACGAGGTGCTGGGCGTGCACATCATCGGCCCTTCGGCCAGTGATCTGATCACCGAAGGCGCACTGGCCATCTCGATCGAGGCCACCCTCGACGAACTCGCCGGCACCATCCACGCCCACCCGACCCTCGGCGAGATCGGCATGGAGGCGGCCCTGGCCGGTCTCGGGCTGCCGGTCCACATCGCGCCCCCGCGCAAGCGAGCCGGAAGAGGCGGCGGAGCGTAACCACAGCGCAACGCTCAACCGCAGCCAACTCGAGGAGCACCACAAGTGACCACCGCAACTCCCCGCAAGTCCAGCCGCAAGACGCCGCGTCCGGCCGACGGTCGCCCGGCCACCGCGGCCAAATCCGTTCCGGCACAGGATCCGGAGGCCGACACCGCCGTGGACGCCCCGCGTAAGCCCGCCGCCGCGAAGAAGGAAGGCGCAGCCGCTTCGGCGCAGGCGCCGCTGACCGACCGCACCGCCGAGGCGGCGTCCACGCTCGAAAGCCGCATCGCGGCAGCCGATCCCGCAGCACTGCGTGACCTCTACCGCGACATGCTGTTCGTGCGCCGCTTCGAGGAGCGGACCGCGCAGGCCTATCAGCAGGCCCGGATCGGCGGATACTGCCACCTGAATCTCGGCGAGGAGGCGACCGTCGTCGGAGTCGGCGCGGCGATGCGACCGACGGACTACCTGTTCACCAACTATCGCGAACACGGTTACGCGCTGGCCAAGGGTATCGAGCCCGGCCGCGTGATGGCCGAGCTGTACGGCCGCTCCACCGGCACCTCGAAGGGCTGGGGCGGCTCGATGCACATGTACGACACCGCGACCCGGCTGCTCGGCGGTTACGCGATCGTCGGCGGTCAGGTCCCGCTGGCCGTCGGTGCGGCGCTGGCCATCGACTATCGCGGCGAGGATGACGTGGTGGTCTGCCAGATGGGCGAGGGCACAACGAACATCGGCGCCTTCCACGAATCGCTGAACATCGCGGCGCTGTGGCGGCTGCCGGTGGTCTTCCTGGTGATCAACAACTACACCGGAATGGGCACCACGGTCGAGAAGTCCTCCGCGGAACCGGATCTGTGGAAGCGGGCCGCGGCCTACCGCATGCGCGGTGAGCGCGTGGACGGCACCGATGTGCTCGCGGTGCGGGAAGCGGCGAGCGAGTTGATCGAATCGGCTCGGCGCGAAGGGAAACCGGCGCTGCTCGAGGCGGTCAGCCATCGGCTCAAGGGCCACTCGGTGGTGGACCCGGCCAAGTACCGCAGCACCGAAGCGGTTTCCGAAGCCCGCGAACACGATCCGATAACGCTGTGGCACGCCCGGCTGCTGGAGGCCGGCGTGCTGAGCGCGGAGTCGGCCGCGGCCATCGAAGCCGAGGTCGGCGAGAAAGTCGCCGCCGCAGTCGAATTCGCCGAATCCAGCCCGCATCCGAACCCGGACAGCCTGTTCGACTACACCTATGCCACCCGCGTCCCGGGCGAATTGCGTCGCCTGCCGGCCGCACCGCTGTTCCCGGTCGATGCCGAAAGGTGATCCCAAGTCCGGCGACCGGTTTCGACCGGCCGCGGATCGTACCAGCGCGACGTTCGGCGAGCTCCGCGTGGTCGGCCATGCGCTCGGCGAGACGATCGTTGCCCCGCGAGCGTGCCCGTTCGGCCAGCTCATTGCTTAGCGACGCGCTCTCCTCCAACGCGCGCAGCGCCGTCCATAGGGCAGCATCCAACGTTTCGGCTTGACGCGCAAGAAGCGCTTCCGACGTCCACGCGTGGCCCACTCGACA
>CBJNFW010000334.1:0-8812 GCA_966435935.1 uncultured Nocardia sp. | reverse complement strand
CGGCGGAACCTGCCTGGTGGACCCGGTGGCCGGGCGTTGGTCCGGTCCGGCCTTGCGAGTCCGGCGGGCGGCCTCGTCCGGGGGCAGCTGGTCGGGGCCGCCCGGAGGCACCCGCCGCATGGTTCCGCTCGGCGGGCGTTGGTCCGGTCCGCCGCGGCGGGTTCGCCGGTGGGTCTCCTCGGCGGGCGCCGGGTCGGAGGCGCCCGGAGGCACCCTGCGCATGGTTCCGCTCGGCGGCCGCTGCTCGTGCGTCCCCCGGCGTGGCCGCGCAGCCTCGTCCGGCGGCAGCTGCTCGGGTTCGCCCCGGGGTGCTCGCCGCATGGTTCCGCTGGGCGGCCGCTGCTCCGGTCCGCCGCGGCGGGGTCGCCGGGCGGTTTCTTCCGGGGGCAGCTGGTCCGGGCCGGACGGGGGCACCCGCCGGGGGATGCCGCTGGGCGGCAGCCGATCGGGCTCGCCCGGCGGCACCCGGCGCAATGTTCCGCTGGGTGGCCGCTGGTCGGGAGTGCCGGGGGGCACTCGACGCGGTGTCCCGTCCGGGGACATTCGTTCCGGATCGGGCGGGGGGACCCGGCGCATGGTGCCGCTGGGTGGGCGCTGGTCCGGACCGGGCGGCATGCCGTCCGGCGCGTCGCCGCGGTCCGCACCGTTCGGCGGGGTCCGGCGCATGGCACCGCTCGGCGGCATCCGGTCCGGGGGGCGACGGTCCGGCGGGACGCGTCGCACGGTTCCGGCGGGCGGCAGTTGTTCCGGCCCGCGCGGGCCGGCCTGCGACACCTGGGGAATGGGTCCGGTCAGCGGCACCCGCAGCGGCGGGGTCGGCGGTTGCGGTGGGGTCGGTGCCTCCGGCTCGCCGAACTGGTCCGGTGCGGCGTTCCCGCGCTCCCACGGAGCGGCAGGCGGTCGCCGCCGGAGCGAATCGTCTCCGGCCGGATCCATGCGGCGAGGGTCGTCGTATTCACTCATCGGACCCCCGGCGCCGGGCGGACGGGCCCGGACGCGTCGGCGAACCCCCGCGGGCACGACGGGACACCCCGAGCGGGCGCGCCATATCCGGCCCGCTCCGCCCGATCACTGAACTGGATCATGGTGTCTCCTGTCGCTGCAGAACCCGCTTCCGCGCGCGCAGATACCTGTTCAGCCTGCGTCGCTTCCCCGGGTCCAACCCCTCGTCGGCCGGATCGGGCTGTCCCCGGAAGCGGCGCCACAAGCGACGACCGGCCAACAGGAACAGCAGTGCACCGGCACATGCGGTAATTATCGCCAACGCTGAACCGTATGCGTTGGACCGTACCTTGACCGAGGTGGCGTTGCCCAGCGCGATCCCGTCGGGTGTGGTAATGGAGATCGGGATCGTCAGGCTTCGGCTGTCACTGACCTTCGTCGGAATCTGGAACGACCGCGTGCCCTCCGCGGGCAGGGTCTGCTCGCCGATATCGGTGATATCGGTGCCCGAGGGAACCCCGATCCTGAACCTGATCCGTGCCGCGACGGGCAGTTCGTTCCGGGCGACGAGCAGTAGCGGACTCTGTTCGGAGGCCAGCGTGTACACCCCGCCGGGGGGCAGCACGCTGACCGACCGGAACAGTCCGTTCAGCGCGGTGGTGGTCTGATCGAGACGGCGTTGCGCGGCGGTGTCGGCCTGTGCACCGGTGCTGGTCCGGTCGGACAGCGACAACGTCCGCACCAGATCGTCGCGCAGCGGGGTCAGGAAGTTGCTCGGCGTCGGCTCCTGCTGGGGAACGTCGACCAGGGTGTTCATCAGGTCGGTGATCCGGCCGGCCTGCTGCTGGACCGGCGCGACGAACGCGCCGGGCACACCGTCGGCGGCCGATCCGGCCGAACGGATCACCTCGTACGGATGCGAATCGGCTGGTACTGCCAGCAGATCCTGGAACGACCGCGCCGTCGCCAGGCCGCTGTGGATCAGCGTCCGCAACTGGGTGAGCAGCGCGGTGGCCTCGTCGCGGTTGGCGCCCCACTGCTGCGGCGGCACGAGCAGTTGTGAGCGGGGCCGATTCGGCTGCGGGTTGAGCGCGGTCCACGTCATCGCGCCGAGCGCGTCCTGCAGCCGCGCGGTCCGGGAATCCTTGGCCACGTCGTAACGCACGTTCTCGGGCGTGAACGCGGGCGTCGGCGGATTCGAGCCGACCGCGGCCAGCGCGGTGGCGGGCCAGATGTCGAAGGTGGACACCTTCATTCCCGGATCGGGCGCGCTGGCGGAGCTTCCGTTCGACGGCGCGGCGGGGGGTGTCGGGCCGGGCAGGCGCACCGTCGAGGGGGTCGCGAGGCTCGAGCTCGCCGATACCGTCGTCGCGGTGCGCGCGGAGGATGCGGAACTGCTCGCCGTCCCGGCGGGCGCGACGGCGTTGTCGGCCAGGACCGCGGCGGTGAAGCCGTGCTGGCCGAGCATCGTCGCGGCGTCGGAGTCGATGCTGCCGGACTCGGGCAGGCTCACCCCGTGCATCGACCTGATCGACAGAATCTGGTCGACAAGTTCGTCGGGTGCGGAGATCGCGCGGGAGGTGACTGCCGAATCGTGCACGGCGGCCAGGGCCGACAGATCGACCTGGGCGAACGGCAGGCTGACGGTGCACATCGTCGGGGCCAGCGCGCGCAACCGGTTCAGCCACGACTTGGCGGCCTCGGTGCCGGTGCCGTCGCGGGTGGGGCCGTCGGGATCGGACGGACTGGCCAGCACCCGGTAGCCGGTCGTCATATCCGAGACGGTCAGCAGCAGGTCGGGATCGACGGCCAGGCACAGCGCATTCGAGATATCGGTCCCGGTGCCGGCGGAATCGGGGTGGACCGCCGATTCCAGGGCGCCCAGCAGTTGATCGAGCCGTCCCCCGGTGGCCAGCTCGCCGGCCAGTTCGTCGTCGGTGAGCAGTGCCTTGCCGTTCACCGAGCCGGGGATTCCGGCGACCAGCCGCGGCCGGTCGGCCAGGGGCCACAGCATGGTGGTCGCGACAGGTGCGTCGGCCGGAGCCGAAACGGGTTGTGCGGACTTGGCATCCGCGTCACCCGGTGCGGGCAGGCCCAGCACCGGCAGCAGGAAACGCGCGTCGTCCAAGCGGGCCTGACCGCCGTAGGCGGGCGTCCCGTTGACGTTCAGCAGCAGTGGATACACCCCGGGCGAGGAGATGTCCAGCGATGCGGTGACCGGCGCGCTCCCCGGCGTGCCCTTACTTCCCGCGCGCACACCCACCCGCAGGGTGAACTGTTTGCGCTGCCCGGGACTCAATCGCTTCGCGACGTCCACGAACGGCGTGTCGATCGGATAGCTGGACTGATCCAGCCGCAGCGCCGACCGCAGCCCGCGCGGATCGGTGATCGCACCGGCGCGCTGGGTCCGCAGCTCGATGTCGTCCACCACCCGATCGCCGATATTGGTGACCGTCCCGGTGATCGCGATCACGGAATCGCTGCTGGTGGTGACCGTATTCGGAGATACCGAGTCGAGGGTGAGCTTGAGGAATTTCGGCGTCGAGGAGGAATCGCCGACCCCCGACGGTTCCGCGGCGGCCGGGCCGGTCAGCGCGATGTTGAGCACGGCGAGGGCCAGGACGGCGAGAATCGCCGCCCAGCGGTGTCGCGACAGGGTGCGCGCCCGCGCCCGCGGGGCGTCGATGAGCTGGCTCATTGACGCCTCCGACCCGCATGCGTCATTGTTTGCCGTTCTCCATCCGGTCGATCAGGCGGTTCGCGACCTCCGCCAGCCGGCGCTCATCGGCGTACGCCAGCCGGGAATCCAGGTCGGTGAGCGGAACCCAGGCAACCTGGGTGACTTCTATATCGGCGTCGGACAACTCCCCGCCGACCGAGCGCATCAGATAGTGGTGCACCGTCTTGTGTACCCGGCGTCCCTCGGTGACGAACCAGTAATCGATGCTGCCGAGTTCGGCGACGACCAGGCCGTTGATCCCGGTTTCCTCGGCCACCTCGCGGACCGCGGTCTGCTCGGCGGTCTCGCCCTGTTCGATATGTCCCTTCGGCAGCGACCACAGCAGCCGACCGCGCCGGTCGGTGCGGCCGATCAGGGCGGCGCAACGTTGTTCGCGAGGGCCGTCCAACCCGTCCACGACCAACCCGCCCGCGGAGGTTTCGCGCACAGTGCGCATCCTCGGGGTGGCCGCATTACCGGCCGAACCGCGGCGCCGGGGCTGGCGGCGTCGACTGTTCGCGCGATCGGCCGGAGACACCCGGTCAGTCTAGCTGTGCCGGATCGTCCGCCTCCGCATCGCTCCGGCGCGGTCGCGGGCCGTGCGGGTCGCCGTCGAGCGGCCGCGAATCCCGTTGTGGTTGGGTTCGGTCATGGACTTGGAGACGTTGCGCGACGAGTGGACGGCGTTCGTTCGATGAGGGGTGTACTGGTCACGGGCGCGTCCCGCGGTATCGGCCGGGCCATCGCCACGACGTTCGCCGAGGGCGGCGATCGGGTGGCGGTGCAGTACGCCGGCCGGCGCGCGGACGCGGAGGAGACGTTGCGGCGACTGCCCGGCAGTGGGCACACGCTGCTCCAGGGCGATCTGGGCGAACCCGGCACCGGCGAACGAATCGCGGCCGAGGCGGTGGCCGCGCTCGGCGGCGTCGACGTCCTGATCAACAATGCGGCCGTCGCACCGGCCGAGGACACCCGGCATCCGGTCGCCGATATCCCGCTGGCCGGCTGGCAGCGGATCTGGCGGCGCATGCTGGACGTCAACGTGCTGGGTGCGGCCGAGGTCACCTGGGCGGTGGCCCGGCACCTGATCGACCGCGGCGCCTCCGGGAGCATCGTGAACGTCGGTTCGCGCGGCGCGTTCTGCGGCGAACCCGACTTCCCCGCCTACGGCGCGAGCAAGGCCGCCCTGCACGCGTTCGGGCAGTCGATGGCCCTGGCGCTGGCGCCGCACGACATCGCCGTGACGTCGGTGGCCCCGGGATTCGTCGCCACCGAACGGCAGACCGCCAAACTGACCGGACCGGACGGCGATCGGATCCGCGAGCAGAGCCCGTTCGGCCGGGTCGGCACGCCGGAGGAGATCGCCGCGGCCGTCCGTTTTCTCGCGTCGCCGGCCGCGGCCTGGGCCTCGGGCACCATCGTCGACCTCAACGGCGCCTCGTATCTACGCAGCTGAAAGGCCTCCCATGTCCCCCGTCGCCCTGGCCGTGCGCCATCTCGCTTTCGAAGATCTCGGGCTGCTCGATCCGCTGCTGCGCGATCGCGGCTACGGCGTGCGGTACCTGGACGTCCCGGCCGAAGGCATCGACGCCGAGGCGCTGGTCGGCGCGGATCTGCTGGTCGTGCTGGGCGGTCCGGTCGGCGTCAACGACCTCGACCGCTACCCGGCCCTGAACGACGAGCTCACCGCGCTGCGGGCCCGGCTGAGCACGCGCGGACCCACGATCGGGATCTGTCTCGGGGCGCAGCTGCTCGCCGGAGCGCTGGGGGCGGCGGTCGTCCCGGGGGCGACCACGGAGATCGGCTACGCCCCGCTCGACCTCACTCCCGACGGGCTGAACTCACCCCTGCGTCACCTCGCCGGAATACCCGTCCTGCACTGGCACAACGACTGCCTGGAATTGCCGGACGGCGCCCGCAACCTCGCCTCCACCGCGCAATGCCCGAATCAGGCCTTCGTCGTGGAGAACCACGTCCTCGGGCTCCAATTCCACCTGGAGACCGACCACCGCGACATCGAACACTGGCTCTGGGGACACGCCGGGGCGCTCGCGGCCGCGGATATCGATCCGCGCACCCTGCGCCACGATGCCGCGGCGATCGGCCCGGAGCTGGGCCGGCGCGCCGCCGAGGTGGTCACTCAGTGGCTGGACGAGGCCGGATGCTGATCCGGCCCGGTCGTTTCCGCTGAGATGTCCGGACCGATCGCGCCGCGTCGCGGCGGGCCATCGGGCTTCTCGACGCCGCCGATGGGGTCGCGGGTTCTCCGGTCAGTAAGCTGCGTGGCTGTGGTTTCGCCGAAGTCCGAGGATGTAGCAGTGCCGGTCCCGCTGTCGCCGGAGGACCGGCGCACGAGACTGCTTGCCTCGGCGGCGATCACGCTGGGGCGGGTGTCGGATGTGCTGACCCCGCTCGGCGAGATGTTCGCCGCGCACGGACATCAGCTGTACCTGGTGGGTGGCAGTGTGCGCGATGCGGTGCTCGGGCGGCTGGGCACCGATCTGGACTTCACCACCGACGCGCGACCGGAGACCGTGCAGCAGATCGTCCGCGGATGGGCCGACAACCTCTGGGACACGGGCGGTTTGGCGTTCGGCACGGTCAGCGCGGCCAAATCGGGATGGCAGCTGGAGATCACCACGTTCCGCAGCGACAGCTACGACCGGATCTCGCGCAATCCCGAGGTGACCTTCGGCGACACCCTCGAAGGCGATCTCGTGCGCCGCGATTTCACCGTCAACGCGATGGCCGTGCGCGTCGGCGCGGACGGCGCGCTCGAGTTCATCGATCCGCTCGACGGTATGTCCGCCCTGCTGGCCGGTGTGCTCGATACCCCTGCCGCACCGGAGGATTCGTTCAACGACGATCCGCTGCGGATGTTGCGCGGCGCGCGTTTCGTCTCTCAGCTGGGCTTCGAGCTCGCGCCGCGGGTGCGCGTCGCGACCGCGACGATGGCCGACGAAATCGGCCGGATCACCGCCGAACGGGTGCGCGCCGAACTGGACAAGCTGATCGCCGGGGAGCATCCGACCGAGGGCATCGACATCATGTGCGAGACCGGGCTGGCCGAGCGGGTCCTGCCCGAGGTGCCCGCGATGAAACTCGAGATCGACGAGCATCACCAGCACAAGGACGTCTACCAGCATTCGCTGACGGTGCTGCGCCAGGCCATCGATCAGGAGCAGGGCGATCCGGATCTGGTGCTGCGCTGGGCGGCGCTGCTGCACGACATCGGCAAACCGCCCACCAAGCGCAACGAGCCGGGCGGCGGGGTGAGCTTCCACCACCACGAGGTGGTCGGCGCGAAGATGGTGCGAAAACGTATGCGCGCCTTGAAGTATCCGAAGCAGTTCACCGAGGACGTGGCTCGTCTGGTCTATCTGCACCTGCGTTTCCACGGCTACGGCAAGGGGCAGTGGACCGATTCGGCGGTGCGCCGCTACGTGACCGACGGCGGCGAACTGCTGCCCCGCCTGCACAAACTGGTCCGCGCGGACTGCACCACCCGCAACAAGCGCCGCGCCGCCGCGCTGCGCGCCACCTACGACGATCTCGAGGCGCGCATCGAACGACTGCAGCAGCAGGAGGATCTGGCACGGGTGCGCCCCGACCTGGACGGCAACGCCATCATGGAGCTGCTCGGTCTCGAACCGGGACCGCAGGTCGGCCGGGCGTGGCGGTATCTGAAGGAACTGCGATTGGATCGCGGGCCGATGACGCGCGAGGAGGCCGAGTCCGCGCTGCGGGACTGGTGGAACCGGGGCGGACAGTAGGGTCGCCCGGGCCTTTCCGCTACGACGCCGCCCGCGAGACACCGGCTAGAAGATGATCAGTGTCGTCCCCGCGACGATGGCCGAGCGCATCTGCGCCAGATCGAACGACCCGGTGATCTCGGGCACGTCCACGTGGAACCGCACCAGTTCACCGTCGCGTTCGGCACTGCGCACCGCGATCCGTTTCGGCAGGTCGGTCAGCGGAATCGGGGCCAGGGCGAACGCTCGCCGCGGAATCCGCACACCCATCCAGCTCCCCTGCCGCACTTGCACGGTGAGCAGGTCGTTCGTCACCGACGCGTCCACCAGTGCCTGAATCCGCAGCCGCCGGTGCCGGGCGATGATCAGCCCGTCAGGGGCCACGCCCAGCAGCCAGTCGAGTCGCCAGGTGTTCAGCCAGTCCACCAGCGCGGCGGTGGTGATGGTGCCGGTGATGTCCAGGTGGGTACTGCGAACCTTCGTCGGCACACCCGGAATCATCCGCACGCCGTGCGCGACGACGGTCATCCGCTCGATCCGATGACCGTTCCAGCGCAGCCCGCTCAGCGCGGCCCGGGTCTCGAAGTGCGCGCCGCGGCGGCGGGCTTCGAGGGTTTCCAGCGTGGCGGTCATATCGCTGCCGAGCAGGGTAGCGCTGATTCCCTGACCACCGAAGCGGCTCAGAATTCCCTCGCTGAGCAGCGTCATCAGCACATCGGGCAGCAGCGCGGTGACCGCGCCCGCGCCCAGATCGGCGACCGGATCGAGCCAGGCGGTGGTGAAGGAACTCCACTGTTCCAACCAGCCCGGGTCCAGCAGGCGCCTGCCGAGTCCGACCGCACGCAACGGCGACCAGGATCTCGGATCGAAATAGGTGGCCATGATTGCTCCGAGCGTACTGGCCGCCGATGACATCCGGTGCTCCCAGTCGGTCACAGCTGCCGAGTTCGCGGGGAATTCAACCGCAGATTCGGACGATCGGCATTGTTTTCACCGAATCTGCGGAACTATTCTGCAGTGATGCCCGACCTGCGGATTCGTGACGCCGCCGAACTGCTCGGTGTCAGCGACGACACCGTGCGCCGGTGGATCGATACCGGCGTACTCGACGCGCACAAGGACGCGTCCGGACGTCTGGTGATAGACGGCAAGGATCTCGCGGCATGGGCGGTCGCCCAGGCGCGGCCGCCGCAGGTGACGCTGGGCGGGGCCAGCTCGGCCCGCAACCGGTTTCCCGGACTGGTCACCGCTGTGGTGGCCGACGGGGTGATGGCACAGGTGGAGATGCAATGTGGGCCGTTCACGGTGATATCCCTGATGAGCAGCGAGTCGGTGCGGAGGTTGGGGCTCGAGCCCGGCAGCGTCGCGGTGGCCAGCGTGAAGGCGACAACGGTGGTGG
>CBJNFW010000333.1:0-8820 GCA_966435935.1 uncultured Nocardia sp. | reverse complement strand
TGCGTGACCCTCAGGACATCCTGGTCCTGGACCCGGTCGGCAGCCACGACGTCACCGTCACGTTGTCGCGCAACGAGTCCGGGCACACCCTGCGGGTCGGTTGCTGGGCCGGAGTCGTCGAAGACCTGGCCGCGGAAGTCGAACGCCGCAGCCGCAGGTGGAGCGCCCCGGAACACACCATGCAGGCGTGGCGTCGCGACTATGCCGCCATCGAGGAACTCCTCCGGTCCCGCGTCGACCGCTGGGCCACCGAAGCATCCGCCTGACCGCCGGATCCGGTGCTGGCTGCGCGGCGGACGCCGCCGGTTCACCTGCGTCCGGGCCGCGGCGGGTCCCAATCGGGGCGCGCCGCATTTCCATCCGAAGGAGGCCGTATGGCCGCAGTTGCCGCCATCGATCCCGACAGTCACATCCTCGAGCACACCGCCAAGGTGTACCTCGAACTCCGGGGCGGTCAGTGGGCGCTGGCTGCCTCGAGCGTCGACGGGAAACCGCTCGATGTATTGAAATCGACCGTCTGCAACACCGATGCCTGCCGGTGGTGCGCCAGCAGAGCCGGGAAGCAGGCACGCGCTGACGCGGACATGATCTCCCTGCCCACAGCGCGCGAACTACTCGACATGCTCGCCGCCGCGCACGGCCTCGTAGCCCGCCCGGAAGCCGAACTCCGCGAACTCGAGAACGTTCGGCGCGCGAACGCGGCACTGTACGACGCGCTCGCCACGACCGCGACCGACATGTCCGGCGTCCTCGAGCGGCTGGCGCGCACCGTTCACGGCCTGCGGGACGCACCCGCTCAGCAGGGCAACCGCCACAGCCCCACTCGTTCCCCCAGCGAATCCGTCCAGCACAGAAGGCATCCCGTGAACCATCACACCCCCAGCACCTCCGGCACCGACAGTGCCCGCACGCCCCCGCGCCGCGCCGGGGCCCCCGAGCACACCTCCGCATCGGGCAACGCCGCTCAGACCTCGGCACACCGAGGCAGGGCCGCCGAACACGAGTGTGTCTACAAGTGCGGCGACAAGGCTCCCGGTCACGCCCACTTCACGGTGATCGTCCGAGAAGCCGACGGTGGCAAACTGCTGGGCCGGCTGGCCGGCGACGGCAGAACAACCCACCGCAAGATCCATGCGGCAGTCCTGCCCCGGGCACGAGCGGACCATCGCGCCAAGGACATCATGGCCCGCCGCCGCGACCTGACCGCCACGGTCCGCCCGTTCTGACCGGCCCCGCCGCACTCACCCGATCACACCACTTCCAGACAGGGCAGTTTCGATGACGGTGTACGCCACTCTTCACGACGGGAGCCCGGGCGCCGACCTGCGCCCGCGCCGAGACTTTTCCGATCAGTCCGCTGCGGCGGACTGGTTCACCCGCTACCTGCACGGTTTCACCGATGACCCGGACCCGAATCCATATGCACGGCTGGACCTCTACGACGGGCCGGTGCTGGGCATGAGGATCACCACCCTGTCCGGTATCGCGAACCCCGACCACACCTACCGCATCGTCGATCGTCGGCGCGGTGACCGGATCCAGCGCGGATACCTCGCGTCCGGGATCAACCTGCGCGAAGCCGAGTCAGGCTACCTGGCAGCGCAATTGCGGGCCGCGTTGCTGCTCGAGGACTTCGGCGTCGCCGACATCCCGTCCGCCTACCGCGCCACCATCCTTCTCGGCATCCGCTATATGGCCGGGACGCACCCGCTGGCAACCCGGATGTGGTTGCAGCACCACGAATCTCGCGAGTTCGGCGCTCGCCTGTTCCAGGAACACACCGGCGGCGGCGGCTTCCGGCGACCGAGCACCGGCACGCTCTACGGCGTCGAGAACCAACTGCACACCTACGCCCTGTGCTTCGCGCCACAGCCGTTGCACTGCAACGGCTCCCAGCTCTGCTACGGGGCGCGCCACCACGAGTGAAAGGGGCACCGCAATGACCGAGTATGGGTTCGACGTCTACATGGTCGCCAGCGTGAAGGTCGACGCCGATGCCTTCCGGCACGCCCGCGTGGTCCTGCGCGGACTGAACGAGGTCGAATTCGACATCCCGGTGAAACTGGGTGACCACGCCGAGATGACAAACCTCAGCTTCCGGGGCGTCGCGGCCGCGTGGGCGCCGGAGGCGATGCCCCGCCGAACTGGCCACGGCGATCGAGACACACTACGAGGACACCGGATTCGCTGCGCTGGAACATCTGGCGATGTCCAGCTCTCGCGTGCCGCAGCTGTTCCAGGTGGTGCCGCGATCCTCCGAAGGCCACGAGATGCGATCGCAGTCATCGCCCGCGGCACTGGAGAACCTGATCATTCGGTTCCCCGTGATCCGCATCGGCCTGGCCGGGACGGTGTCGGTGGTCGAGGAGATCGAGCCGCCGCCGGTGTGGGTCGACCACGACGGGACCGTCCACATCGAAACCGACGGCTGGCACACAGTGCCCGCTCCCAACGGCCCCCGCGGTGGCACGGGCTCACCGCTGTTGCGGTCCCGCGCGTCCGTGGCAGACCGGCTCGCAGTACATACACGAACCGGGGCTGTATGCGGCAGTCCGTGCCGCAGAACCCGATTCGTGGGTCCTGCTGTTCCACGACGACTCCGAGACCATGTGGAGCGAACGAGGATGACAACCAGTCGCGTGCTCATGCTGGCGCCGACGAACACCCTGTGATGGTGGCCGATCCGCGCCTCCTCAGTGCAGCGCGTGACCGTGGCTTCCTCGAACTTCCCCAACTCCGCGCTGCGTGAACTGCTGCGCCACATCTACCAACTCGCCGACGAGACGCTGCGCGAGCAGCGGGCCGCCGAACTACTCAGCCGGATCTGGCCACCCGCCCGCCTCGCCGAGATCGAGATCGAACGCGACGCCGAACTTCTCAGCGCCGAGACCGCGCCAACCGCAATGCCATCGGCGCAGACCCACACCCCGGCCCACCGCGGGTCTGGACGCTCGCCTCACCGCCCGAGCCCGCGCCCCGCCCTGGAAGAACACCAGCAGCCGGTACCTGGAATCCACAGAGAAATAAGGAGAGAAAGTATGACCCGCACCACCACCAGGGCGAAAGCCCTCGCTCTCACGATGACGGTCCCTGTCGTCCTGCTCGCCGGGGGCTGCAAGAGCGGCTCCAGCACCACGTACACCGGTCCGGTCCCCGCGATCTCGGCGCCGGCATCCCAGGACCCGGGCTTCGGCGCCAGTGGCACCGGCGTTCAGCCCGTCCCGGCCGACGCCGCACCCGTGGACTACACCTGTCCGGCACGGAACACCACAGCGTTCGCGAAAACGAAATTCGTGGCACACACCGGGTTGGCGTTCGGAGCATTCCGCCAGTGGCTGTACAAGCCGTACACGGCGGGAACGTTCAAGAAGGGCTCGAAAGGCCGCGTCAAGGCGATTGTGAAAGCCGGAGTCGCCGCGCTGTTCATCAAACGCGCGATCCGGCTGGCCGCGCAGGACGTCAAAGCCAGTCCGCTGCTGTGCAAGACCATCGCGAAACCACTCGCCCAGGTCAGCGACCGGGTGCAGGGCACCTACAACAAGCTCCGCACCGGCGACCCCACCTCGACGGACTCCGACGTGACCTCGCTGCAGGCCTCGATCGCAGCGATCGAGACGCAGGCGAAGCAAGCGGGCGACACGATCACCGAGAACACCAACGCCGACATCTACTCCATACCGCGCTGACACACGCCCGTCAGCCCTGGACCTCAACGAGGTCCAGGGCCCACACGGCTCACCGCCGCCAAGCTCACCGCCCGCGCCGACAACCCGCGCCGTCTCGTGCTGATAGGCAACCGCGCCGAAGCCGAGACGACCGGCCGCAGGGCGTCCGTTCTGGGCGAGACAGCAGGGTTATACGGTGCCTCGGCGGCGAGTGACGACCAGCCGACCGCGGCAGACCCGCGTGCGTCCACGTCTCATGGTCCGGGTCAGGCCGGCCGCGCCCCGCCCAGGTCGACGCCCCTCCGTTGAGTCCTCGGCGTTTTCAGCACGAGCACGACAGGGGTCCGCGGCAGGGGGTGTACCTGCTGGGGGTTCTGCCCTTGCCTGACCAGCAAATCCCCGCATACTGGCTGCGCTGCAATGCTTTTCGGTCATCGCCTCGCGAACCCTGGTCTGCCGCCGCCTGCCGTGGATCCTCGTGCCATGCACATTCGACTGCCGCGGCACCTCGACCGTCCGCGCGATCACCGACTGTCCGCGTGCACCGTGCCGATGTCGACCACTCCCCTGTCCGTCTTCCGCACCACTGGTGGGAATTGGTTTCCCCCTTCGGTACCGATTGGAGAAATCGGTGAACACTCCACCCGCCCAGCTGCCGCACATCCTGCGCAAGTGCTGTACCGATGCTGACTGGCCCCCAAGTGTGGACCAACAGGAGTCCCGCGTTCTGGCCGCCGCCTATGCCCATCCGGGCACGGCATTGGCGCACTGGGCCAACGGTATTCCCGTCGCTCAAGCGCAGCATCTGTTCCAGGACACCGCAGATCTGTATCTGCAGACGTTCCCCGTACCGGACACCGACGCACAACGAGACCGGCTCCGCGCCCTCGAAGCGCTCCTCGGATATTTCGGGCGCCGGGCGATCACTCATCGACCAACTCGCGTCGACTACGAACGCGAGCTCACCCAGCTCTATGCCGCTGAGTTCGCATTCCTGCGCGTACGCAATCACAGCCCGTCGATCGTCTGGACCGGGTTGGAACGAAGCTGTCCGAGTCTGCACACCGTCATCGACGGCACCTACGAGATGTTCGCGGCCAACGCGGACGGCTGCCTCGCCGGCAGCGCCACCGAACCAGCACCCGAGTCGTGGGTGGTCGCCATCTACGGCCACGCCACCTCACACACGGTAGCGCTCGGAGAATCGCAGACGTTCCCGGGCGCCTACCATGCCGCGCGGCAATCCCTTGCCCGTGGCGACTATCGCGACTGAGGAACACACGTGCAGGCACATCACCAATCGTCCCGCCCGACCCAGACGCTCGGCTTTCCGGTAGGCAGTCACCGCTCCCCCTGGCAACAGCCGAAGAGAACATGAATGCACCGCAGCGCACCGAACATCAAGTGCCACAGCGGATCCGGAACGCGAGAGTGAGCTGAGGTTCTGCTGGCCCGCTTTCGTTCACACCGATTCTCGGCCCACCGCGGCCGCTGCCCCTTTCTCCTCGCGCGCGGTCGCCACCAACCATCGAAGGACGATGTATGTCTCATCGCACCACCACAGGCCTGCCCCGCAAGCGGCCACATCCCCACAGCCACCTCACCGTGGCGCATTCCGAAGGCCCGCACGCGTGAATCGCGATGCACGGCCCGGGCTTCGGACTGGACGCGTCATGGAGGCGAGGCCGCCGGAGTCCGAGTCGGATCGGCTGCTCTCGACGTTGCACGACGCCATGCGCCAGATCGAGTGTCTGTACGCACAAATCTGTGCCGACTGCGGTCTCGACCCCAACGATCAGGACACCGACCATGCGGCGGACCCCAATTTCGACGCCAGGTACTACCCGCGTCGCGACGAGTTGTTCGAGCAGGCAGCCACCGCAGCCCAGAATCTGATCGCTGTCATCGAGGCCGGCGGTTCCCTGCCGACCGCGTGGACACAACGCCGAGCATGATCATGCCCCAGTCATCAACCGCGCCGTTCTTCCAGATCCTCGGCCCGCTCTGGACGGTCAACGTGTCAGGGCCCGAGCGTCACGATGGTGACAAGCCGTATTCCTACACGCTGCACGCGGATTCGCTCGCCGACGCCAAGCTCGGCGCATGGCTGCATCACCTGTGGTACGAGACGTCGGAGAAGGGCATGGTGGCTGCTGACGGCACCGTCCCGGCCTGGCCCGAGGAAAAGAACCAGACGCTCAGGTCTTCGGACTGGGCCGACGTGGTGGTCATCGACTGCCCTCAGTACCGGTGTATCGCAGGTCCGCCCTTCCTCTGCAGCGACCTGCGCCACCACTGGGATCCGACCTTCGATCGCACAGAATGTGAATGCGCGTGGTACTGGCAGTACATCATGTTCGGGCTCGAATGCGACAACGACAAGCAGTGCCAGATCAGCGAACTCGGCTACATGATTCCTCGGACACCATCGCAAGAGACCACATGGTGACCCTGACCGGCCGTTCACCGCGACATACACCTCACTCCACAACACCCTCGCCGTGCACTCGGGCCCTGGCCACGACACCGCACAGGCACGCTGACCGAGCGTGTGAAACGTGGGCTCCGCCAATTGAGCACCACGCGGTACTGGCTGGCCCTGAAGGCGACGTCGCGGACCTCACCTCGCCGACGCACAGCGCGTTCGTCAGCCATTCGCTGCACTCGATCCTGCGCCCTCACAGCTGATCGGTGCCCACCACTCTCGAAGGAGAAAACCATTCCTCATCACACCGACCGGGATCCTCTCCCGCACCGAGGTAGACAACCTGATCGCCGGACTGACGCGGTGGCGCGCGGCCCATCCCGATGATGACTGAACGACATACCCTCCAGCCCAACACTTTTCACCAGTACTGATGCAGACCATCACCCGCACATCCCGGACCGATCTCCACGGGCACCCGATCTTCACCGCCACCGGAACAGTGACCGGTGAATTCTCCATCGCGTACCAGTACCGGCCGCCACGCTGGACCGGATGGCCCACCCAGGACGGTGGCTGGCTGGCCCACATCCGCTCGCACGCCGACGCACCGCCGGTCACCGTCGGGCCCGCCCGGATACTGTCCTCCTGGGCGCTGCTGTGGATCGAAGCAGATCCCGACACACCAAGCCCTCGCTTCGGTGAGGTGGACACTTCCGAGCTCGTCATGCCCGGCAACGGCAGATGCCACTTGCCCAGCAAACCTCACATGCTGCAGTGCTGGCGCGCACTTGTGGACACCTGGCATACCCCCCAGGCGCTCACCGCGGCGAAAGTCGAGCGGCTGCACAGCCTCATCGACGCCGACACCGACCGGTTCACCCGCGCCCAGGACGACCACCGTGCCCGCCTGGCCACCCTGCGCGGCCAGCTAGCCGCGCTCACCGGCGACCCCGCGCAGCGCCGATCCGTCGGGATCGAGGTAGTCCGCGCCCGAAACCTCGCCGCTGTGCTGAACATCGATATCGGCAACAGCCCCCGATTCGCGCACCGCTTCACTGACCCGCCGGTGCAGTTCCTCGACGTCAACTGCCGCCTATCCCACGGCCGCACACGCTTCATCATCGACGTCGACGACGTGCACGCGGCCACTGTGGCCGCGACGATCGCGGCATGGCGGCGCCACGAACCCGCTGACGCCGCGGGCGCCACCGCAGCGCCGTGAGCCGCGCAGCCGAGCGCGGCCGGTGCGGTCAGTCGTCGCGGGGCCGGGGCAACTCGCCACCAGAGCTCCTGCCTTCAGGACGCAACCACCGCGCGCCACCCGGAATCCCTCAGCAGATCGCACGCGGGACAAGGAAAGGACCCCTCGTGTCGCGTCTCCTCACCCAGAACGCCGACCTGAAGCCGCACCGCATCTGGAATTGGACCCTCCCCGCGTGGGTGGTCAGACTCGATGATGGTCGCCCGGTCAATGTGTGCCCGCAAGCCGGCGCGTGCGTCCCTTTGTGTTACGCCAGAAGCGGCAAATACACGATTCCATCCGTACGCGCCGCGCATCAGCGCAATCTTCAATTCACCATCGACGATCTCGATGCCTGGACGCACGCTGTCTCGAACGAACTGCGCGCGAGACGGTTTCGCCCGATCGGTATCGCGAGGTTGCGGCAGATGAACCGAGGACACCTCGATGTCCGAGTGGCTCGGCTGCTGGATATCGGGTGCGCGGCGGTCCGCATCCACGACGCCGGAGACTTTTACTCCGATGAATACCTCGCCGCATGGATCCGCATCGCCCGCACCCACCCTGACATTCTTTTCTATTGCTACACGAAAGAAGTCTCCCGGTTCAAACGATGCGTTCTCGATCCCCCACATAACTTCCTGTGGGCCTATTCCTTGGGCGGCCGGGAAGACCATCTCGTCGACCGAGACACCGACCGCCACGCAGACGTGTTCGCAACCCCCGAGGCGATCACCGAGGCCGGATACTTCGATCAGACCCCATGCGATCTGCTGTGTGTGGTAGCGCCCGCCACCCGAATCGGCATGCCCGCCAACAACATCCCCCCGCTGCGGCGCCGGGCGGCCGGACGCCGCTACAGCGAGATCGAAGCGGCACTCACCCGGCACGGCCGCCACCGCATCAGACCCGCACCACAGCGCACCCAGCCCCCGGAGCCCGTCCCGGCACCCGCGCCGCAGCGAGACCTTCCCGACATGGAGCAGCTGTCCCTGTTCGCCCCCACGTCATCTCGGCCGTGAATCGATCTGCCAGCCCCGCAGCCGCACCTGAAGCTCTACCTGGCGACGGCGTTTCTCATCACCGCAGCGCAGGGGCATCCCGGCCGACCACCTGCCCCATGCCGCAAGAACCGAACAGTGTGTTCCTGAACTGCTCGAAAGGCTGCCCGTATGAATCCTGTTGACCCGCATTCGCATTCGCAGCGCAGGCAGGTGCCCGCACGGCTCCACGACGCGCCCACAGCGAACGGGCTGATCATTCCGTACATCACGCTACGGCACCGCGGCGATCGGCTTCCGATATGGGGCGAAGCCGACCCGCGTCGAATGGCCGTCGCGTTCAGGGACTGTCTGTGCCAGATCTGCGGTCAACCACACGACGAGCAATTCATTGTGTTCATCCGTCCCCAGGACTATCTACTGGGCCTAGCCCCAATGCCGCTTATTTAAGCCGTCTTCGCTGGTCGCTTCCGGGGCGCTGGCCGC
>CBJNFW010000332.1:0-8862 GCA_966435935.1 uncultured Nocardia sp. | reverse complement strand
CGCGATCGCCTCGCGGCTGCCGAATTCACCCAGATGCGCGGTGCCGACGTTGAGCACCACGCCGATCGACGGGGGCGCGATCTCGGTGAGCGCCTTGATATGTCCGGGCCCGCGTGCGGACAGCTCCAGCACCAGGAAGCGGGTGTTCGAATCGGCGCGCAACGCCGTCCACGGGAAACCCAGTTCGTTGTTGAACGACTCCGGCGGCGCGACCACCTCGCCCAGCGGAGCCAGGACCTGAGCCAGCAGATCCTTGGTCGAGGTCTTGCCGGAGGAACCGGTGACGCCGATGACGGTCAGCTCACCGCCCGTGGCCAGACGATCCACACTCGCCCGAGCCAGTTTCGCCAGCGCCGCCAGCACCGCAGCCGCCGAGCCGTCGGTGTCGTGGGCCAGCACGTACGCCGAACCGCCCTGGGGCTCGGGCCGCGCGAGCGGGCTCACCACGACGGCGGGCACGCCGACCGGCCGCGCCGCCAGCACCGCGACCGCACCGGCGGCCACCGCGGCGGCGGCGTAGTCGTGACCGTCGGCCCGCGCACCCGGCAACGCCAGGAACAGGTCGCCGGAATTGATTCGGCGCGAATCGAATTCGACCGCACCGGTCACCGTCACCTCGGGATCGGGAACATCGTGCAGCGTGCCGCCGACGATCTCCGCGATTTCCCGCAGGGTCATCTCGATCATGAAACCGTCAGGTCCTTGTCGTCGGGCGCCGATCGCCGGCAGAGGGCCTCCGCCAGCACCTCACGGTCATCGAACGGATACTTCACACCCGCAATCTCCTGCCCTGTCTCATGCCCCTTGCCGGCCACCAGCACCACATCGCCGGACCGGGCCCAGTCCACCGCCGCGGCGATGGCCGCCGCCCGGTCACCGATCTCGGTGACCTCACCGCGTTCGGACTCGGCGATACCGAGCGCTCCCGCGCGGATCGCCGCGCGGATCGCCGCGGGATCCTCGCTGCGCGGATTGTCGTCGGTGATGATCACCAGTTCCGCGCCGCGGGCGGCCGTTGCGCCCATCAGCGGGCGTTTACCCGCGTCACGGTCGCCGCCCGCACCGACGACCACCGCCAGCCGGCCACTCGAACCCTTCAGATATTCGCGCAGTGTCGCGATGACCGATTCGACCGCGGCCGGTTTGTGCGCGTAGTCGACCACGGCCAGGAAATCCTGTCCGCGATCCACGCGCTGCATCCGGCCCGGCACGTCGACCTCGGCCAGCGCCCGCGCGGCGACCCGGGCGTCCACGCCCGCCGCGGCGCACAGCGCGATCGCGAGCAGGCCGTTGGCGATGTTGTAGCGGCCCGGAAGACGCAGCCGCACACCGACTTCCACGACCTCGGCCGAATCGCCGACCGGCTGCGCGCCGGCGGGTCCGGACTCCGCCGGGTCGGTGGTCCGGCCACCCGGGCCGACGGCGGTGAACTGCTGTTCCCCGCCGTCCAGCGTGGTCGCGGCCACCGCGGTCCAATCCGGTTCGGCGCCTTCGCCCGCGGGCCCGAGGCCGGTCGACACCGTCACCACCGGGGCGCGCCCGCCCACCTCGCGGGCCAGACGGCGGCCCCAGGCGTCGTCCACACAGATCACGCAGGTCTGCGCGGCGACCGACCGGGACGGCGCGGTGGCCGGGTCTGCCGGCGCGGCGTCCGGGACGAACAGTTTGCGCTTGGCCGCGTAGTAATCCTCGAAATCGGCGTGGAAGTCCAGATGATCCTGGGACAGATTGGTGAACGCGCCCACCGCGAACCGCACACCGTCCACCCGCCCCAGGGCGAGTGCGTGGCTGGACACCTCCATCACCACCGCCTGCACGCCCTGCTCGACCATCAGCGCGAACATCGCGTGCAACTGCGGGGCTTCGGGCGTGGTGAGCGCGCTGGGCACGCGCTGCCCGCCGATCCTGGTCTCGATGGTGCCGATCAGCGCGGTGCGCAGGCCGGCCGCGGACAGGCCCGCCTCGACCAGATAGGACGTGGTGGTCTTGCCCGAGGTGCCGGTGATACCCAGCACCCGCAACCGGTCCGACGGGTTGCCGTAGATCGCCGCGGACAGCTCGCCCAGCACCGAGCGCGGATTCTCGTGCACCAGTACGGGCACCGAGAGCGCGCCGATCAATTCGGCTCCGGCGGCGTCGGTGAGCACCGCGACCGCGCCGCGCTCGACGGCGTCGGCGGCGAACCGGGCGCCGTGCGCCTGCGCGCCGGCGAGTCCGGCGAACAGATCGCCCGCCTGCACGGCATTCGAACGCTGCTCGATTCCGGTGATCACCACCCCGGCGAGCTCGCCGGCGCCGACGCCGGAAAGGCGCGCGCCCGTGAGCTCGACGACCGTCTGCAGCTCCGTCGACGGCGGCACCGCCGGACGCAACACCTGCGGGCTGGGCTGCACGGGCACGAGGCTCCTCTCAGTCACAATGCGGCTCTGCTCGGCAAATCCGCCGCGGACGGGTTTCGGATCGACGAGTCAGGGTACCGACGCCGGATCACAGCCGGGCAACGCGGCTGGGTATTGCGTGGGTCCCTGTGCATGGTATTGGCCCGTCCATTGTGACCCGACACCGCCCGGCCGTTCACATCGCCTGCAGCACAAGCTCTTTCGCCGGGGGCGAGGGCGGTACCCGGTCACGCTGCAACGCCCACGACGCGATGTTGTGGAACAGCGGGGCCGCGGACTGCCCACCGCTGCCGTCGGAGCTGCGCACCGGGGCGTCCAGCATGATACCGATGACGTAGCGCGGGTTGTCCGCCGGCGCCATCCCGGCGAACGTGATCCAGTAGCGGCTCTCCGAGTAGCAGTGGCACGCCGCGTCGATCTGCTGCGCGGTGCCGGTCTTCCCGGCGACCTGGTAGCCCGTGATCGCCGCGGGAGTGCCGGTGCCCTGCTGATAGCCCTCCGGGTCCTTCTGCACGATGGCCTGGAACATCTGCCGCAACGTCTGCGCGGTCCTGGCGCTCACCACCCGGACGCCGTCGGGCTGCTTCTCCTCGGTGCGACTGCCGCCCGGCCCGGTCTCGGATTTCACGATGCGCGGCGGGATCCGCACACCGTCGTTGGCGATCGCCTGATACATCCCGGTCATCTGCAGCAGCGTCATCGATAAGCCCTGTCCGATGGGCAGATTCGCGAAGGTCGAACCGGACCACTGATCGCGCGGCGGAATCCGGCCCGCGCTCTCGCCGGGCAGGCCGACGCCGGTGCGCTGACCGAGTCCGAAGCGCTTCAACATATCCGCGTAGCGGTCCTCGCCGATCTTCTGGGCGAGCATCAGGGTGCCGACGTTCGAGGATTTGCCGAAGATTCCGGTGGTCGTGTACGGCATCACGCCGTGCGACCAGGCGTCGTGCACGGTGACCCCGCCCATCTCGATGCTGCCCGGGACCTGATGCACCTCGTCCGGCGTGGTCAGACCGTATTCGATGGCCGCCGACGCATCGACGATCTTGTTCACCGAACCGGGTTCGAAGGCGTCGGTCACCGAGGGATTGCCCAGATTGGCCGAGCCCCAGAACTGCGGGCCCTTGGCGGGATTGAAGGTGTTGTCGTTGGCCATCGCCAGAACCTGCGCGGTGTGCGCGTCCAGCACCACGACCGAGGCGTCCTGCGCACCGGACATGTCCTTGGCCTGCTGCACCTGTTGCTGCACGTAGTACTGCAGATCCGAGTCGAGGGTGAGGGCCACGTCGGTACCGTTCACCGCGGGATGGCGATTGCGTTCGCTGCCGGGGATCATCGCACCGTCCGACCCCTGGTCGTAGGTGTGCGATCCGTCGGTGCCCGCCAGGCTCGAATCCATCGCGGACTCCAGCCCGATCTGCCCGTGCCCGTCCCAGCCGGTGGCGCCGATGACGTTGGCGGCCAGTGAACCACCGGGATAGACCGGCTTGTCGTGACGTTCCTTGCCGACCTCGGGGAATTCGTCGGTGATCTCGGTGGCGATCCGGGGATCGACGTCCTTCACCAGATAGACGAACGAGTCCTTGCTGTTCAGCTCGCTCAGCAGGTCCTGCTCCGACGGAGCGTCCTTGCCGAGCTTGTCGTGAATGACCTTGGCGATGTCCTTCATCCGCTTGTCCGGATCGGGCGCCGCCGAACTCTTGGCGTGTGCCTCGGCGAGTTGCCGACGCACGATGACCGGCTGGAAGTTCAGCCACTGGGTGGCGACGGTGAAGGCCAGCGCCTTGCCGTTGCGGTCGGTGATCGAACCGCGCAGCGCGTAGTCCACCTTGTGCACGGTGCGCTGGTTCGCCGCCTCGGCCGACAGCTTCGGCGCGGAAACCGTTTGGATCCAGAGCAATTGGAGCGCCACCACCAGCAGCGCCACCAGCATCACGATCCGGCCGGTGCCGAACCGTAATCGCGAGGAGGAATCCATACCGGCCCCGCCGCGGGCTCCGGCGCTCCGGCGCGGCCGCGGGCGTGCCGAGCGTGAACTCGACGAGGTACGGCCGCCGCCTCGTGCGCCGGGGCTCACTGGGTGGCCCCGGCCGGAGCGGGCAATGCGGCGGGTGCGGGCGGACGCGGCGCCGGCACGGTCTGATCGACGCGGGCCGCGGGAGCCCGGGTCGGCGTCGGCCCCGCCGGCGTCGCGGCCGCGGGAGCGGCCGGCGTCGTCGGCGTCGCGGCGGCCGGAGCCTGCACGGATGTGGCCGGCCCCTGCGTCGTACTCGGCAGAGCCGTCACCGGAACGATCCGTTCCCCTTGCGCCTGACCCGGTGTCGGCGTGGTGGGCGTGGTATTCAGCGGCGGGGCGGGCGGGCCGACCTGCGCGGTCTCCTTACCGATCACCGTGACCGCGCCGTTCGGCGCGACGATCAGGCGTGCGGGATCCTTGGCCGGGATCATGCCCAGCTCGCGCGCCCTGGTCGCCAGTTCCGGCGCGGCATCGGCCGCGGCGACCTGACGCTGCAGTTCGGCCTGCTCGTCGGAGAGCTGCTGGTTGATCCGGCGCGCGTCACCGAGCTGATAGCTGTCCTCGGCCGAGCGCGTGGTCAGCAGCAGCGTGCACATCAGGCCGCAGCCCAGCAGCACCAGAATCGCCACCACGAACGGGATTCGGCCGCTCATCACCGAACGCCCCGGCAGCGGCGGCAGCACCGGACCGCCCTCGACGCGGTTGCGCCGCCGGGCGTACGCGCGCTTGGCCGCACCCGATGTCACGTGGTCGGCATCGTGCACCCGGCGCGGCACGTCCCGCCGCTGCGCGGTCTTGCCGTCACGTCGTGGTGCGTCCACCCGTGTACGCACGCTCATAGTCCCGCCTCCCCTACCGTTCGCATGTCGCCCGAACTCATCGCGACGCCTGAATTCGTTCCGCCGCGCGCATCCGGACCGGCGCCGCGCGCGGATTGTCCTCGATCTCGGCGGCCGTGGCCTTTTCCGCACCACGGGTCAGCACCTTGAATTCCGGCCCCATACCGGGTAATTCGACGGGCAGGTCCATCGGCGTCCGCGAGGTCGATCGCTGCGCGAGAACATGTTTGACCACTTTGTCCTCCAGCGATTGATAGGACATGACCACGATGCGGCCGCCGATCTCGAGCGCGTCCAGGGCGGCGGGCACGGCGGCCTCGAGCGATTCCAGCTCCCGGTTGACCTCGATCCGCAACGCCTGGAACGTGCGCTTGGCCGGATGCCCGCCAGTGCGCCTGGTCGCGGCCGGAATGGCGGCGTAGAGCAGTTCCACCAGTTCCGCGCTGGTGGTGAAGGGACGCTGCGCCCGCCGACGGACTATCTCGCTCGCGATGCGGCCCGCGAAACGTTCCTCCCCATAGGTTTTCAACACTCGGGCCAGCTCGCCGTGGCTGTAGGTGTTGAGCACATCCGCGGCGGTCGGGCCGGTGGTCGGATCCATCCGCATATCCAGCGGCGCGTCGACCGAATAGGCGAAACCCCGGTCGGTCTCGTCCAATTGCATCGAGGACACGCCCAGATCCATCAGAATCGCCCGCACCGAACCGGTTTCGGCCAGACCGGCCTCGCGCAGCGCCGCGGCTATGCCGTCATATCTGGTGTGTACCAGCGTGATTCGATCCGCGAAGGGCGACAGCCGCGCCCCGGCGAGCTTCAGCGCCTCGGTGTCGCGGTCCAATCCGACGAGCCGGATCGAGGGATAGGTACGCAGGAAGTGTTCGGCATGACCGCCCAGACCGAGTGTGGCATCGACCATGACGCCACCGGAACGCAATGCGGGACCGAGGATTTCGTCGGCTCGACCGAGCAGGACCGGAACATGGCGGGGTGTGTGATCGGCAAGATCCACCTCGACCTCCAGATCCTCCTCGCCCCTGTCGCGGCGTCGCTGGTGCGCATCGAACTCACTAGGTCGGACGGCCAATGCCCCGGGGTCTCTGACCGAAGCACGGCACCTGGCGTTGGGGAAGTACGTCAGGGTCCGCGTCGGGCAGAGGCCGCAGGACACTCGCCTCGCTCGGGGTTAGAAAATTCCGCCCAGCGACTCGTCTCTGGCCATCGAGTAGTCCTCCTCGTTCTCGGCGAGGTAGGACTCCCACGCCTGCTTATCCCAAATTTCGAGGAAGTCGACCGAACCGATCACCACGCAATCCTTGGTCAGGCTCGCGTAGCGGCGGTGTTCGACCGACAACGTGATGCGCCCCTGGGCATCGGGACGCTGCTCATCCGTGGAGGCCGCCAGGGCTCGGACGAATGCCCGGGCCTGCGGATTGCTCCGGGACGCCGAGGCGGCTCGCCGCGCCAGCGCGGTGAACTCCTCCTTCGGGTACACGGCAAGGCTGTGGTCCTGCCCTTTCGTGACCATCAACCCTCCCGCCAGTTCGTCCCGAAACTTCGCGGGCAACGTGAGTCGCCCTTTGTCGTCCAGCCGAGGCGTGTAGGTACCGAGAAACACGTCTCGACACCTCCCGCGTGATCACCCCGTCTGGTTGGTCTCCGCTTGTGCGCGCTCCACATTACCCCACTTTCCCCCACTTTCAATCGAAAGCCGTCCCGATCTCACCCCAAGGGAACCAGATTCCCCTGGTCACACCAGCTATCAGGCCGGTGGGGAGATTTTTCCGAGATACACGACACGCGAGCACGATCGGACACATGACCCGGAAACCGCCAGCAAACCCACCGATCGCATCGGCTATAACCGCACGAAAGCACGGCCTCGGGAGCACCGGTGGGGGGAGGTGGGGAAGCGTGTGGGGCGAGGTGGGGGTTCGGGTGACAGGACCGCGCGGACCGGGAAAAGAAAGAGACACGCCGCACAGTGTGCGGCGTGTCGCGTTATTCGCGCCGGATGCGGCGCAGCGCAAAACCCGGATCCGTCTGCCGGATCCGGGCCTTTGTCAGTTGTCTTGTTCGAACCGGCGCCTGAACCGATCCTCCATGCGGGCGGAGAAACCACCGCCCTGCTTGCGCTGTTTGCCGCGGCCCGCTGTGGACCCGCCGCCGTGTGCGGCGTCGTCACCGCGGCGACCGGCGCTCGATGCGCCCGAGCTACCCAGGAGCAGCAGCACTCCGGCACCGAACATCACGATGAAACCGAAGAGGCTGATGATGGGAAACCCGCCGGGTTTGACCGGCAGAGCGACACCCGCGATCAGCAGGCAGAGGCCGAGGACGAAGAGTACGGCCGACTGAAGTCTGCGTCTGCCCGTAGCAGAGCGGAGACGCCCGCCTCGGACGGTCGAGGCGAACTTGGGATCCTCAGCATAGAGCGCGCTCTCGATCTGTTCGAGCATGCGCTGCTCGTGCTCGGAGAGTGGCACGGTACCTCCCCCGGCACTAGGTGTGGTGGTCGCCTCCGGGTAGGCGACGGACAGCCGACCTTGGCGGCTCTCTGCCACCATGATACGAGTTCGATCTGTGCGGTACCACCTACTCGCCGATGTTCACGCCGAGCCGTCGGCCAGCCACCCCGTGATCGGCCGCATCCGGGCCGCCGCGCTGATCGCATCCTCCACGTCGTGCAGGAACGCGCCTACGCGCGAGGCGAACTCGTCGGCCAGCTGCGCGTCGACCGGACGTTCCAGTCCGGCCTCGAGTGCCGCGCGGGTCTCGGAGTAGGAACTGAAGTAGTCCGACCACATCACGAATTCCGGTGCTGCCTGCTGCATCAGCACCCACGCGTTGCGCGAGCGAGCCCGCGGCGCGCGGTCGGCACCGGTCAGCGCGAGCACCGCACCGGCGCCGCGCAGGGCGGCCAGATATGCGGTACGGAACCGCTCCCGCGGATCGGATTCGGCGGCGGCCTGCAGCAGCAACCCGTCCGCCCGGTCCAGCAGACCGCCCGCTCGCCCCGGATGCTCCTTCCGACCTGCCATCACGGCACCTCCCTACCGTCGCACACAGCTCCACCTCGCTCGGCGATAGCTCCCAGCGCGAGGAGCGCTGTGCTCATTCGTCCGCTCGATCGGGCCCGGCTCACGCGGCACATCGGCGACCACGCGAACCGAACAGGTATTCGAACGTTTCAATGGGTGTGAATAGAGAGACGACCACCGACAAACTTTCGCGCTCGCGCTCGCGGCGAGCGCCCGGGCCCAACGAGAGCCGCGCCGACCGGATATGACAGCCGCCAGACTTCCTCACGCACCCGCCCCCGTCGTCATCGACCTCTCGGCCGCCGCCCTGCGCTCCCGGTTGCCCGACGCGCTGGCCGTCTACGTCGCGGCGATGGACTATCCGCGCGGTACCGAATACCACCGCGCGCCGATGTGGACCGAGCACACCGCGCGGCCGGGCTGGCAGGCGGTGGCCGCCGTGGTCCCCGACGACACCGGCCGCTTCGATCTGCGCAGCGCGCCAATCGTGGGCATCGCCTCCGGCTCTCACGGTGTGCCGCATCAGTGGTGGCATCAGAAGGTCCACAACGGAATGCGGCGCTCGGGCT
>CBJNFW010000331.1:0-8891 GCA_966435935.1 uncultured Nocardia sp. | reverse complement strand
CTTTCGCGACGGTGACGAGGTCACCGTCGACATCGCCACCGGCGACTATCGCAACGACACCACGGCGGCCACCGGTCATACCACGCCGCTACCCCCGCTGATCCTGGAGATCCTGGCCAGTGGCGGCGTGCTCGCCCGGCTGGCCGAGCGGGGATATCTGCCGATCGAACTGCTGGATGTGCTGCGTTCGGGGGCGGTGCCCGTGGAGGGCGGGTCGGGGGCGTAGCGCCCGGCCGATCGATGTCGACTCGGATTGCGCCTGTGGATTTCATCTTTCGCTGTCAGACTGGGCCGCATGTACGACTACGACGTTCTGGTTCTCGGATCGGGTCCCGGCGGTCAGAAGGCGGCGATCGCCACCGCGAAACTGGGTAGACGAGCCGCCGTGGTGGAACGGCGGGACATGATCGGCGGGGTGTGCATCAACACCGGCACGATCCCGTCCAAAACCTTGCGCGAGGCGGTGCTGTACCTGACCGGCCTGAGTCAGCGTGAGATGTACGGGCAGAGCTATCGGGTGAAGGAGGACATCACCGTCACCGATCTGCTCTCCCGTGCCCAGCACGTCATCGGCCGCGAGGTCGATGTGATCCGGAATCAGTTGTCCCGCAACCACGTCACGATGCTGCCGGGAATGGGGTCGTTCCTGGACGCGCATACGATCGAGGTGATGGACGGCACCGGCCGGGAGACCCGGGTCACCGCCGAGAACATCGTCATCGCCACCGGAACCCAGCCCGCGCGTCCGGAATCGGTGGACTTCGACGGGAAGACCATCATCGATTCGGACGGAATCCTGCAGCTCGAACGGGTGCCGCAGTCGATGATCGTGGTGGGGGCGGGCGTCATCGGGATCGAGTACGCCTCCATGTTCGCCGCGCTGGGATGCAAAGTGACGGTGGTGGAGTCGCGCGAGCGGATGCTGGACTTCTGCGATATCGAGGTGGTCGAGGCACTGAAATACCATCTGCGCGATCTCGCGGTGACCTTCCGCTTCCGCGAGACGGTCGCCGCGGTCGAGCGGCATCCGCGCGGCGCGATCGCGATCATGGAGAGCGGCAAGCGAATTCCCGCCGAGGTCGTGATGTATTCGGCCGGGCGGCAGGGCATGACCGAGACCCTGCGCCTGGAGAAGGCCGGTCTGAGCGCGGACAAGCGCGGCCGCGTTTCGGTGGACGAGTACTTCCGCACCGAGGCGCCGAACATCTACGCGGTCGGCGACGTCATCGGCTTCCCGGCGCTGGCCGCGACCTCCATGGAGCAGGGCCGTCTGGCCGCGCATCACGCCTGCGGCGAACCGGTGCAGGCGTTGTCCGCACTGCAGCCGATCGGCATCTACACCATTCCGGAGATCAGTTTCATCGGCCGGACCGAGGATCAGTTGACCGCCGACCGCAAACCGTACGAGGTCGGCGTCTCGCGCTACCGGGAACTGGCCCGCGGCCAGATCATCGGCGACTCCTACGGCGTGCTGAAACTCCTGGTCTGCAGCGAAACCCGCGAACTGCTCGGCGTCCACGTATTCGGCACCGGCGCAACCGAACTCGTCCACATCGGCCAGGCCGTCATGGGCTGCGGCGGCACCGTCGACTACCTGGTCGACGCCGTCTTCAACTACCCCACCCTCGCCGAGTCCTACAAGGTCGCCGCCCTCGACGCCATGAACAAGATCCGCCAGATCGAACACATGGACTGAGCGTTCGTGCGCTTCGGTGTTGCGACCAGGTTCCGGCATCGGCACGAACGCTAGGTCGGCGGGCATGGGCGAGGCCGTCGACCGGTCGTCCCGCGTACTACGATCCGTCGTGGACATGGCGATGTACCTGGATATGCCCGAGGACATCGCCCGCACCGTGGAGATCTACTACTGGATCGTGCGGATGGTTCAGGACGATGGCCCGGCGGCATCGATCGAGATGCTGCGCCTCACCGCGGATGGCACCTACGTTCGAGAGAACATGTCGCTGCGTGCCCGCGGGGATGTCGCGGTCGTCGATGTGGTCGATCAGCTCGACGTGACCGTCAGTTGGAACCAGCTGGATATGGGACTGGACTGAAACCACTCGGAAGTGTCCGCCGCGAGGAGATTCGGGCCGGTCGCCGAAGATGAATCGAACCGTGCGCCGGCCGGTGCCGGGGGCACCGGCCGGCGGTGGGTCATGCCTCGCGCAGGTTCGCGGCGGCGGCAACCATGTTGCGGAGCGCGGCGATGACCTCGTCGCGGGCGCGGGTTTTCAGGCCGCAGTCGGGGTTGACCCAGAGGCGTTGGGCGGGAACGGCTTTGAGGGCCCGGGTCAGGGATTCGGTGATCTCCTCCGAGGTGGGGACGCGGGGGGAGTGGATATCGTAGACGCCGGGGCCCACGCCGAGGTCGAAGCCCGCGGCGTTGAGGTCGTCCAGGACTTCCATATGTGAGCGGGCGGCCTCGGCGGAGGTGACGTCGGCGTCGAGTTCGGCTATGGCACCGATGATTTCGCCGAATTCCGAATAGCACAGGTGGGTGTGCACCTGGGTGGCATCGGCCACGCCGGAGGTCGCCAGACGGAACGCGGCCACCGCCCACGCGAGGTATTCGGCCTGATCGGCCCGGCGCAGCGGGAGCAGCTCGCGCAGGGCGGGCTCGTCGACCTGGATGATCGCGGTGCCCGCGGCCTCCAGATCGATCGTCTCGTCCCGGATGGCCAGGGCGATCTGCCGCGCGGTGTCGGATTCCGGTTGATCGTCGCGCACGAACGACCAGGCCAGGATGGTTACCGGGCCGGTCAGCATGCCCTTGACCGGTTTACCGGTCAGGGACTGCGCGTACGAGATCCACTCGACGGTCATCGCCGCGGGCCGCGCGACATCGCCGTAGATGATCGGCGGACGTACGCAGCGGGTGCCGTAGGACTGCACCCAGCCATTGGACGTCGCGGCGAACCCGTCCAGTTGCTCGGCGAAATACTGCACCATGTCGTTGCGTTCGGGCTCGCCGTGCACCAGTACGTCCAGGCCGATTTCCTCTTGCAGCGCAACGACTTCGGCGATCTCCGCGCGCATCCGGGCGGCGTACTCGGCCGCGTCGATCGCCCCGCGGCGCAGCTGCGCGCGGGCCTGCCGGATCCGGCCGGTCTGCGGATACGAGCCGATCGTGGTGGTCGGCAACTCCGGCAGACCCAGCCGGGCCTGCTGGAGTTCGCGGCGCTGATCGGCCGGGGCGCGCCGGGTGCCGGTGGAGTCGAGCCCGGCCAGCCGGGTGCGGACCCGCTCGACGTGCAGGCGCGGGTCGCTACGGCGATCCCGCAACGCCGTGCGGGCGACCTCGAGCTGTTCGGCCACCGCGCCGGGTCCCTCGTGCAGGGCGGTCGCCAGCGTGACGATCTCCGCGACCTTCTCCGCACCGAACGCCAGCCACGACGCCAGTCGCGGCTCCAGACCGCTCTCCGGCTCGAGCGAATACGGCACGTGCAGCAGGGAACACGAACTCGACACCGCTACCTTCGCGCCACCCTCGGAAAGCCACGCGAGCGTGGCCAGAGCCGCGTCCGGGTCGGTGCGCCAGACATTGCGTCCGTCGACCACACCGGCCACGATCAGAATCTCGGTCAGCGTGCGCGCCACCGGCAGGTCGGCATCCTCACCGGCGACCAGATCCACCGCGATCGCGTCCACGCCGGTGCGCGCCAGCGCCCGCAATGCCTCGCCGAGACGGCCGAAATATCCGGCGACCAGGATCTTCGGTCGCGAGGACGTCCCGGCCAGACGCCGGTACACCGTATCGATGGCGGCCGATTCGGCCGGGGTGAGGTCGGTGACCAGCGACGGCTCGTCCACCTGAACCCAGTCCGCGCCCGCCTCGGCGAACAACCCGAGCAGCCGCTCGTAGAGCGGAAGCAGATCCGCCAGCCTGTTGAGCGGGTCGGTGCCGTCGATCGCCTTGGCCAACTTCAGGAACGTGATCGGGCCGAGCACGACCGGACGGGCCGGGATCCCCAGCGCCCGCGCCTCGCGCAGTTCGGCCAGCGGCTTGTCCGGATGCAGTGAGAATCGCGTCGCCGCACCGATTTCCGGCACCAGATAGTGGTAGTTGGTGTCGAACCACTTGGTCATCTCCAGCGGGGCGACGGTGTCGGTGCCGCGCGCCGCCGCGAAATACCGGTCCAACTCGTCCTCGATGCCCTGTACGCGTTCGGGCAGCGCGCCCAGCAGTACCGCGGTGTCCAGGACGTGGTCGTAGTAGGAGAAGGTGCCCACGGGCACCGAATCCAGCCCGGCCGCGTGCAGTGCGGTCAGTTGCGCGGTGCGCAGGTCGGCAGCGACGCGATGCAGTTCGGCGGCGTCGACGCGCCCGGCCCAGTAGGCTTCGACGGCCCGCTTGAGCTCCCGGTTCGGGCCGATGCGCGGCGCGCCCAGCACCGTCGCGGTGAATGTGGTGTTCGTATCAGGCACGGTTGTGCTCCTGTTCGACAGTGGACGACCGCCACCCGTCGAACGTGCGCTGATGGAGCCCTCACAGCATGACACCGTGCCCGGTTCCACTCGGCGCACGCCCTCTCCGCGGGGCGACGGCCGCCGGATACGGCGTATCCGGCACAGACGGCAGGTCTTCGGACTCACGGGCGCCGATTCTCCTGAATCGACCGCGGCAGACAGTGCTGCCCGGCTGGTCCTACCGGCCGTCGCTTCCCAGGTCGTGACCCAGTGCTCGGGACGGCGGTCGTTCCCGTTCACCGCTGCGGGACAGTCCCGGATTCCCACCGGGTTCCCTCTCACCCGGGCCGGGGCACGAAACCGTCGGCGGCCGGGCTTCGACGCCGGAGGGTGAGTTCGGGGCTCCTCAGCTTCACCACGGCGAACCAGCTGCACGCTCCAGCATACGATGTCGGCGCCCGCGGACGTGCGGCTCGGTCGGCACACACGGATCGCGGCCGTCGCGGCCGCCGGACATCTGCGCGCGGCATACCGCTCGTCCTCGCCTGCCGATGATCGTGCGAGTGAAACGGGCGTGGGCGGGTAGAGCCCGGACAGTACCGAGATGCGACCCGGGCTCCAGCTTCGACAAGAGGTGTTGCGGCGCAAGCCTTTCAAGTCCGATCGGCCGTGAAGCCATGCGGCCGGTATTGCGAATACCCGATTCGTTCCGATGCTGTTCGGAGGATTGCTGTGGTGCGAGCGTTATGAGAACAGAGAATCCGCCCTCCGGTTCGCGAGCGCGAACCATCGACGAGTCCGTCCTCGAACCGGTCCGCGGCGCCGCCCGGCCGGAACAGGACATCGAGCGGCGTCGCCTGGCCGAACTGCTACACGCCGTGAGCGGCGGCGACCGTGCGGCGTTCACGGCGTTGTACCGGCAGACCAGCCATCGAGTGTTCGGGCACGCGCTGCGGTTACTGCACAACCGCGCGCTGGCCGAGGAGATCGCCCAGGAGGTGTACCTGCAGGTGTGGCTGCACGCAGGACGCTACGACGAACGGCTCTCCACCCCGTTGAACTGGCTCAGGACGCTGACCCATCGCCGCTCGGTCGACCGGATCCGCGCCGAGTCCTCCGGCATCGGCCGCGACGCGGATTTCGGCAGGCTCAATCGTCCCCAAGACCACGACGCGGTCGCCGAAACGGTCGAGCAGACGATGGACGAACGGGCGGTGGTGCACGGTTTGCGCGAGCTGACGCCGTTGCAGCGCGAGACTATCGTGCTCGCCTACTACGGCGGACTCAGCTACCCGGAGGTTGCCGAGCGGCTGGGAAAACCGCTGGCCACGGTGAAATCCCGCATCCGTGACGGCCTGCGGAATCCGGCGGTCCGCCTCGCGGACGAAACGTACTGAGCGGCACCGGTTTCGGGCCGTTCCCAGGCGCGCACGGGTGCGGTCAGGCGAGCATCCCGCGGCCGTACCAGTCGTTCTTGTCCGCGACGCCCGGCAGCGCGAAGAAGTAGCCGCCACCGAACGGCTGCACGTAGTCGGTCAGCGGTTCGTCGATCAGGCGGGTCTGGATGGCCTCGAACTGGCGTTTCACATCCTGCTGATAGCAGGAGAAGATGTGGCCCGTCGCGAGGTTGCCGTTCGGGTCCACGCCGAGGTCGTAGTTGTAGGACCGGCGGATCAACTGCTGGCGCGCGGTGTCGGGGGTGCGCGGATTGGCAAGGCGGATATGCGAATCCAACGGGATGACCGAACCCTTGGGGTCCGCGGCGTAGTTCGGGGTGTCGAACTCCTGGTTGCCGTCCAGCGGAGCGCCCGAATCGCGGCGGCGGCCGAACATGTTCTCCTGTTCGGTGATCGAGACGCGGTCCCAGAACTCCACCAGCATGCGGATCAGCCGCACCACGTGGTAGGTGCCCCCGCGGGTCCAGGCAGGTTCGTCCGCGGCGTCGGTCCAGATCAGCGATTCGGCGTCCGAACCGGTCGGATTGGCGGTGCCGTCCTTGAATCCCAGCAGGTTTCGGCCGGTGCCGGACGGGCGCGGCGGGGAGTTGTAGCCCTCGATCTTCCAGCGCAACTGGAGCGCGCCGCGCGTGTGCCGGGTGATGTCGCGGATCGTGTGGTGGACCGTATCGGGATGATTCGCGCACAGCTGCACCAGCAGATCGCCGTGCGTCCACGCCGGTTCGGGGGCGTCGTTGGGGAAGGTGCGCATCGGGGTCAGCTTGGCGGGCTTGAGTTTCGCCAGCCCGAACCGGTCGTCGAACAGGCTCGCGCCGACGCCGGTGGTGACGGTCAGGCCGTCGGCGGGGATGTCGGCGCCCAGCACCGCACTGTCCGAAGGTGGTTGTCCCACACCGAGATCCGGGGCGGCGCCGCCTGCGGTCAGGAAGCGCGCACGGCCGGTGAGCGTCTTGAACAGATCGACCAACTCGGCCTTGTTCGCGACGGTGACGTCGAATGCGGCGAAACAGGCGGCGTTCTGCTTGCTCGCGGGGCCCGGGGTCAGAATTCCGGCCTGATGAGCGCCGTGGAACGGATACGACGACGCCATCGCGCTCTGCCCGGTGCCTGCCGCGGCGGCGTCCACGCGGGCGCCCTCGGCGAGCACTCCGGCGGTCAGCGCGGTCCCGGCCGCACCCGCGACAGCGCCCGAGAAGAATCGGCGGCGACTGACATCCATCGTGAGGTCCTACTTACTGTGTCGGGGTTGAGGTCTGGGGCCGGAGTTCAGTGCGCGAGTGGAACTTCGAGCAATCGCGGCACCCGGGCGAGGTCTTCCAGCGCGGCGCCGAGCGCGGAGCGTACGGCCTGCTGCTGCGCCTGTGGAGTCTGCGCGGGCGCACGCCACCGGCCGTTGTCCTGGGTGGCCAGCAGGGCGGCGTGCAGGGTGTCCAGGTGGGCGGACAACTCGGTGCGCAGGCCGGGGGCGCGGGCATCCAGCAGCGGGCCGAGTTCGTCGAGCACCGTGCGGGTGACGTCGATATCGGCGTCGGTCAGCGGATAGGCCGCGCCGGACCCCTGATCGTCGATGCCGGACAGGTGATCGCGCAGCGCGTCCTCGAGGATCTCGTGCGCGCGGATCGGCAGTTTCGTCGGATCGCCCGCGAGATCGCCGCTGCTCAGATTCTTCTGGATGGCGGCGATATCGCCGCCGAGCCGGCCGATCACCGGCATCAGCTGATCGGGGCCCTGACCGTGCCACAGGCCGTACTCGATCCGGTGCAGGCCGGTGAAACCCTCGTCGGCGGGGCCGCCGGGCAGGCCGTTGGGCAACCCGTCCACAGCCGTCCCCGCATCGCCGAAGCTGTTGTAGGACGCGCCGACACGTTCCCATTCCATCTGCGCGGTGAGCCAATCGGCTTGCGCGGCAGCGATGTTGCCGGCCTGCACATCGTTGCCGATCGCGGTGACCGCGCCCGCGAGCCTGCTCAATGCCTGATCGGCATAAGCCTGGTAGGCGTCGTTGGCCGGGGCCAGGTCCTGCGCGGCGACCGGCTGGATCGCGGGCGGAGTAGTGCCGGACGCGCCGCTGACGTGCACCGTCGGCGAGGTGGTCCTGGGCTTGCCGGACATCAGGCAGGTGATGGTGTAGCTGCCGTTGCCCAGCGTCGCGGTCATATCCGCGGTGGTGGCCGGGCCGATGGTCTCGATCTCGCCGACGATCGCGCCGCCCGCGTCGAGCAGGTTGATCTCGCCCGCCTTGCTCGTCTTGTTCTGGATCGCGAAGGTCTGCGTGCCGGACTTGCCGGACTTCCACTCGGGTGCGCACGAGCCGTCGCTGATCGACACCGCCTGGACCGAGCCGTTGCTGCTGGAGGGCAGCAGTGCGATCGCGATGCCCGCGGCCACGACCGGGACCAGGACCAGTGCGGCGGCGACGAGCGGCAGGCGTGGTCCGGCCACCCGCTCCCACCAGTCGGGGGCGGGCTCGGCGTCCTGCGTGGCCGAAGCGGTTGCGGCGGTTGCGGTCTCGGCGGGTGCGGCGGCAGCTGCCGCGGCCGGGCGGCCGGCCCGCACGAACAGCGGGATCACCACCGCCAGATACACCACCCACGCGACGACCTGCAGCACCCGCATCTTGGGCGTGAGTTCGGTGATGCCGGAGATGACCGCGACCCACCACGAGTTCGGGTCCGCGTGCGCGCTGATATCGAAGGCGATCCAGTTCCCGCCGGGCAGCCATCCCGCGTCCTGCAGATCGCCCAGACCGTATGCGAGCACACCGGCCGCGATGACGATCAGCAGCACCGCGGTCCGGTTGAAGAACACCCCGAGGTTGAACCGCACGCTCTGCCGGTACAGCAGCCAGCACAGTGCGACGGCGATGATCAGGCCGAGCGCCGCGCCGATCAGCGGTGCCACCGTGGCGCCGGACGCCTTGACGGCGGTCCAGACGAACAGCGTGGTCTCCAGCCCCTCACGGCCGACCGCGAGGAATCCGGTCAGCGCCAGCGCGCCCGCGCCCAGGGCGGCGGCGCGCACGAC
>CBJNFW010000330.1:0-8947 GCA_966435935.1 uncultured Nocardia sp. | reverse complement strand
GTTCTCGGGGCCCGCGGCGGGCCCGGTGGACCTGGGGGTCCGGTCCACCGGGATTCGTATTATGGAGTGGCCGTGAGGATTTCGGGTGCGGTCGCGCGGAGGTGACGATGCCGTCCGATCGGTGCCGCCGCCGCTGGATGGGCGGTGATCGAGGCCGCGCCCTTGCAGATCAGCTCCTTGTAGCGGGCCGCGCGGCGACCGGTGAGCACGAACCTGGTGGCGCGGTCGTCGGGGGTGACGAACTGCAGCAGGGCGTCGTTGCGGCCGAGGCTGATGCATTGGGCGGCATAGAAGATCGGCACGCGCGGGACCCGTCGATCGGTCAGCCGCGCGGCGATCGAGTCCGCGGCCTGCCAGGCCATCGGGATGCCCGAGGCACAGGACATCCGCAACGGGTCCTCGCCGGGCCCGTCGGCGAGGGCGGCGTCGCCGACGGCGTACACGTAGGGGTGCGAGAGCGAGCGCATAGTCCGGTCGACCATGATCCGTCCGGACGGATCGACGGTCATCGTCGTCGCGGCGGCGAGTGGATGGACCGCGAATCCGGCCGTCCACACGGTCACCGCGGCCGGAAGGACCCGGTCGTCGCTGGTGGCGGCGCTGGACGCATCGACCCGGGCGATCTGGGTGTGCGTCCGCACGGTGATGCCGAGCCGATCGAAGGCGGCGCTCAGATGCCTGCGGGCCTTGTCGCTGAGCCGATCGCCGACGCCGGTGCGCGCGGCGATGGTCACCGCGAGATCCGGCCGCGCCTCGGCGATCTCGGTGGCCGCCTCGATGCCGGTGAGCCCGCCGCCCGCGACCAGCACCGCCGCGCCGGCGTCCAGTTCGGCCAGACGATCACGCAAGCGCAGGGCGGTAGCCGGGTCGGTGACGGTGTGCGCGTACTCGGCGACTCCCGGGACGGCATCCCCGGTCACCGTGCTGCCGAGCGCGTAAACCAATGTGTCGTAACCGATTTCGAGGTCCACGCCCGCCCCGTCGCGGGCTCGCACCAGCTTGCGGTCCGCATCCACCGCATGCACCCGGGCGATGCGCAGGACGACGCCGGTGTCCGCGAAGATCTCGGCCAGCGGGCGGCGGACGAGTTGCCGGCCGGCGGCGAGTTGATGCATGCGGACCCGTTCGACGAAATCGGGATCGGCGTTGACGACGGTGATCTCCACGTCTGCGGGATGCAGGCGGCGGGCAAGGCGGCCGGCCGCATTGGCTCCGGCGTATCCGGCTCCGAGGACGACGATGCGATGTTTCATCTCTGACTCCTGTCTCGGGGTTCGCCTCTTGAACCGGACAGCGCGTCCTTTGCTGACAGATATCGGCTGTGATGACGGTCACCATGCGTCCAGCAGCGGCTCACCGCGGTCCGCTGCGGCCCAGGCCCGGGCGATGCGATCGAGCTTGTCCGGGTTGGCGTGAATGCACACGGCCGCGATGCCCTCGGATGTCGATTCCAGCACGATGACTCCCACGAGCCGGTCGCCGACCTGCGCCAGAATCGCCGGATCTCCGTTGACGACCCCGGCGTACAGGGTCGCGGCCCCGCCCACCCAACCGCGCTTGTGCTCGCTGGGCCGGAACAGCCCGCGCAGGTATCGGGCCACCGCGAGCGCGCCGCCGACGGGCGTGCGACGAGCCGGGAGGGTTCCGCCGGCGTCCGCGATACCGGTCACGTCGGCGGTGAGCATGCCGATCAGCGGTTCGATCTCACCGCCCGCGGTGGCGGCGAGGAATTGCGCGGCGATCCGGCGGGCCGCTGCCCGATCCACCTCGGTGCGCGAATGCCCCGCGCTGAGACGCTGTTTCGCGCGCCGGTAGATCTGCTGGCAGTTCGGCTCGGTGAGATTCACGATCTCCGCGATCTCCGCGTGCGGGTAGCCGAACGCTTCGCGCAGCACGTACACCGCGCGCTCGTGCGGTGAGAGGCGTTCCATGAGCATGAGCACGGCCATGGATACCGACTCGCGCTGTTCGGCGGTATCGGCCGGGCCGAGCATCCGGTCACCGGTGAGAACCGGCTCGGGCAGCCACTGTCCCACGTAGGTTTCGCGCCGGGCTCGCGCGGAGGTCAGATGGTTCAGGCACAGATTGGTCAGCACCCTGGTCAGCCAGGCCTCGGGTGCGCGGACCTGGTCGCGGTCCGCGGCCTGCCAGCGCAGGAAGGTGTCCTGCACCGCGTCCTCGGCATCGCTCGCCGAGCCCAGCAGCCGGTAGGCGATGGCCTCCAGGCGGGCGCGGGATTCCTCGAACAGGTCGACCTCGTGCGGACCGAGCAGCATGACTCGATTGTCGCCCCGGGCGGCGAGGTCTGTTCCCGGGGTCCGCGCGAATGGCGAATCTGGTTGTGGGACAGGGTGTTACGCGCCGCCGGGTGGCTGCGGGCGAACGGTCAGGATCTGCTGCGCCTGTCCGACCGGGCCGCGGACATCGTGCAGAACCGTACTCGTCAGCCCCTGCCCGGTCGCGCCGAACACGACCGTGGTGTCCAGGCCGGTCCACGAACCTTCGGGCTGCCGGTGGAAGTGGATGGTGAGATCGAGGTTCGGGAACATCCACTTCGTCGGCTCCTGCCGCACGGCGATGCCGTTGGCGGTGTCCACGAGCGCGACGAAAGCGGCGAGCGGTCCGGCCGATTCACCCGCCACCAGCGGAAGGGAAGTGCCGACCCACGCGGTGGTGCGGCCCGGTCGCGGCGGCGCAACGGGCCGGGTGTCCAGCGAGGTGATGTAGCCGCCCGGCCACACCGAGGTGAGCGGCCACGAGGACAGCGACTCGGGCGGCGGTAGCCGATCGGGTTCGCCGCCCGCGACCGCCGCGGTGTCCTGGGACTGCATGTACCAGGCGCGTGCGGTCACGGTTGCGCGGCCGCCGATCGTGACCGTCGCCTCGACCAGTTCGATGGTGCGGCCGGGCCGGGCGGTCCGCACGGCGATCTCGAACTCCTCGACCGCGATGCGGCCCAGAATGTCGAAGCCGATGCGGCTCATCGCCAGTGGCGGACGGTGCCCATCTGCCCGGTAGCGCTCGATCTCGTGCACGATGAGCCCGCCCAGCGGGCTGAAGTGCTGCTCGTCGTCGGCCCAGGCCCCACCGGCGTGCGGGGTGGGAACGAAGCGGTGCTCGCCGACGCGCACGAAATAGCTGTTCTGGGGTCCGGTCGTCTCGCTCACCCCTCCCAACCTACGATCCGGGCGGCGGACGTCGCGCACCACCCGTGACGCACGTCCGAATCAGGCTGCGCCGCTGACGGTTTCGTGCGGACCGGTGACCAGTTCGGCGAATCGGTCGACCACCCGCTCGTGGAAGGTGTGGAACAGGTACTCGAACCGCTCGATCTGCGCGGCGGAGGGCGACGACCCCTCGTCCCATACCGACGCCAACGCCCGCCAGACCATGACGTGCAATTCCGGCCCGGTCGCGTAGTACGCCGCGACCGCCTCGGGCACCTCGGCGATCATCTCGCCGATGCTGTTGAACACCGCCCGCTGCATCGTGTGGCCCAGCGCGCCGAGCAGGCGGCGCACCAGCGCGACCTCGGCGGCGAGCATCAGTGCGGGATTCGGAACCGGTTCGCGCGCAAGCGTTTCCAAGGCATCGATATCGTGCTCCAGCGCCCTGCGATCGATCCGCTGCCGGGTCGCGGTGCAGGACAGCAGGGCCTCGGCCAGGATCTGCCGTTCCATTGCCACGATGTCGCCGAACATCGCGATCACCAGGTCGGGGTCGCGCCGGTCGGCGGTCGGCATGGAAAGCCGGAACAGCCTGCGGTACACCTCGACTCCGCCCTCCTCGCGCACATCGCGGATGGTGAAGCCCTTGCCGCGCCGCGCGTGCAGGAATCCGTACGATTCGAGCCGGCCCAGAATCAGTTGTGCGGTAGCACGATTCATGCCGAACTCCGCGGCGACCCCGCGCACCGACGGCATCAGATCACCGGGGACGTACCGGCCGGAGGCCACCCGGCGCGCCAATTCGTCGGCGACATCGGCGACTACCGTCCGCGCTCCCATCGGCGCCTCAGCCCTTCCGCGACATTCCCCGCACGACCATCCGTCCTGTGCCAGGGACAGTTTAAGTCGTCCGGGCTCGCGCCGCCGGACGGAACTTCCGGGGTCGGCCGGCCCGGCGGCCGGATTCGGCTGCCGCCGCGAGTTCGCTGGTCGGGGCGCTCCGAACCGGAATTCGGGTTGGCTCGACAATTCGGCAGGCCCGTCCCGGAGCCCCTCGCGGCCTCGGCTACGATTCGCCTGGAATGGCCCGGGCGAGTTCGCCGGATCGGTCTCGGCGGTCCCGCTCTGGCGCGATGAGCTGCCCCCACATCCGAGTTTGACGACTACAGGAGTGCCGGCTGTGTCCATTCGCACCATCGTGTTCTCGTCCACCATTTCCCGGCGTTCGTCCGCACCGTCGATCCGGCGCGGCTGTGGCCTGCTGGCCGCCGCCATCGCCGCGGCCGCGCTGTCGGTGGCCGCCGCGCCCGCGGCGCACGCCGTCCCGTCCCGATGTCCGGGTCTGTACGTCGTGGCGATTCCCGGCACCTGGGAGACCTCCCGGGAAGATCCGCGCAAGGGCCTGCTCGCGCGGGTCACCAACGGCCTGCCCGGTGGGGTGAGCACCGACTACGTCGACTATCCGGCAACCGCGCTGCCCTGGGAGGGCGAGGTCTACGGGCGGTCCAAACAACAGGCGGTCGATACCGCGCGCGGCATGATCGGGGCGATGGCAACTCGTTGTGCCGCAACGAGACTCGCGTTGCTCGGGTACAGTCAGGGCGCCGACGCGGCGGGTGACCTGGCGGCCGAGATCGGCACCGGAGTGGGTGTGGTGCCGCCGAGCCGGGTGGATGCGGTGGGACTGGTCGCGGACCCGCGTCGTTCGCCGACCGATATCCTGATCGGCCCGCCGGTGCCGGGTGCGGGGGCGGAGGGACCGCGAATCGGCGGCTTCGGCCTGCTCACACCGAAGGTGCGGACATTCTGCGCGGTGGGGGATCTGTACTGCTCCACCCCGACGGACGATTTCGCCACCCGCATCGCGGGCTTCTTCGCGCACATCTCCGCGCCCGATCCGGCGCGGATCGGCAATTATCAGCAGGACGCGCAGTCGATCCTCGGCGATGTGATGGCCGCGGGCGGCTTCCCGAGGCTGCAGAGCCAGTTCACTGCGACGGCCAACGACGAACGCGTGCAGGAGTTGCAGCATTTCCTGAGTTCCTCGGTGCACCAGCGTTATTCGTCCTACGTGGTGGACAACTCGGGTGCCACCGCGACCGGCTGGCTGCACAGCTGGCTCTCCGGTATGGCATAGCGGCGGGCCGTCAGCTGCGGGGAGCGCGGGCCCGTGGACGGACGTGCTCGAAGATCAGGATCGTCTCGGTGCTCGCCACCGCCGGGCGGGCACTGAGATGATCCAGGACGAACCGGCGCAGCCCCTCGGTGTCGGCGGTGGCGACGTGTACGAGATAGTCGTCGGCTCCGGCGATGAAATACACGTTGATCACCTCGTCCAGCGCGGCGAGCTGCTCACCGAATTCGGCCAGGTGCGGTCGCGCCCCGGCCTGCACCCGCACCGCGATCATGGCCTGCAGGCTGCGGCCCAGTGCCGCCGGATCGATGTCGGCGTGGAAGCCGCGGATGACACCGCGTTCGACCAGGGAGCGCACGCGCCCCAGGCAGGTCGAGGGGGCGATGCCGGCCGCGGCCGCCAGCGCGTGATTGGTGATCCGGCCGTCGCGGGATAGTTCGTCGAGCAGGATGTGGTCGATATCGTCGAGTACGGCGGGAGTGGGAGGGCGGCGCGGCGTGGGCGTCTGATCGGTCGTGCGCATATCGTCGACTCTATAGAAGATCATTCGGCTCACGGCTGTATGACGGAATATTCTTCGAGTGCCGGGCAATGTCTGAGTGTCGTAAACTACACAGCTCAAGCTGGACAGCCTGAACTGATTAGCTTAACGTAGAAGTATGGATCAGACCCCCGGGGACGTCTCCGAATCCTCCGCGCGCGCCTCGCGCGAACTGCGGACCGTGGTCGGCCGCCTCCGCCGCCGCTTGCACGAGCTCGCGGACAACCGTGAACTCACCCCGACGCAGACCGCGGTGCTGAGCCGGTTGGGCAAACAGGGTGACGCGTCGGCCAGTGAGCTGGCCACGGCCGAGCGGGTGCGCCCGCAGTCGATGGCCGCCACCCTGGCCGTACTCGATGAGCGGGGCCTGATCGAACGCCGGCCCGATCCGCGGGACGGCCGCAAACAGCTGGTGTCGCTGAGTGCCGCCGGCCGCGCGATCTTCGACGACCGATCCCGCAGCGGGCAGGAGTGGCTGGCCAGACAGCTGGAGGACCACTTCACCGAATCCGAGCGGATGACCGTCCTCGAGGCGCTGGCCCTGCTGGAACGGCTGACCCAGCTCGATCCGTGACGAGGTGGGGCCTTTGACCGCAGTAATGGAACGTGTGGCGGCGCCATTGCGCCGCATCCGCCGCGAGGACGACGGGTTCGACCGCAAGCTGATCGCCCCGATGGTTCTCGGGTCGATCCTGAATCCGATCAACTCCTCGATCATCGCGGTGTCGCTGGTGCCGATCGGGCACGCCTTCGGTGCGGCCCCGGCGCAGACGGCCTGGCTGATCTCCGCGCTGTATCTGGCCACGGCCGTCGGGCAGCCGGTCGTGGGACGCCTGGTCGACCTCTACGGTCCGCGCCGGCTGTTCCTGGCCGGTACCGCGTTGACCGGCTTCGCCGGCGTGCTCGGCGCGTTCGCACCGAATCTGGGCGTGCTGATCCTGGCCCGGGTGATCCTGGGTTTCGGCACCTGCGCGGGCTATCCGTCGGCCATGTTCCTGTTGCGCAGCGAGTCCGAGCGCAGCGGTAAGGACAGTCCCGGCGGCATCCTGACGCTGCTTGCGGTGGCGAATCAGACGATCTCGGTGATCGGCCCGTCGCTGGGCGGACTCCTGATCGGCCTGGGCGGCTGGCGCGCCACCCTCGCGGTGAACATCCCGCTGGCCGTCGCGGGCTTCGTGCTCGGGTGGCTGCGGTTCCCGAATACCGCGGTGCGGCAGAGTGATTCGCGATCCGTGTCCCGGATCGACTTCGCCGGGATCGTGGCCTTCGCCGGAATGCTGGTCTCGCTGCTGTTGTTCGTGATGACACCGCGCCTGCCGAACCTGTATCTGCTCGCGATCAGTGCCGTCTGCGCCCTCGCGCTGGTGGTGCGGGAATTGCGGGCCGCCGAGCCGTTCATCGATCTGCGGGTGCTCGCTGGCAACATACCCCTGGTCGCCACCTATGCGCGTACAGTGCTCGCGGCCACGGTCAGCTACTGCTACCTCTACGGATTCACGCAGTGGCTGGAAGAGGGCCGGGGCCTGAGCGCCTCGGCGGCGGGTCTGGTGCTGCTGCCCACCTTCGTGTTCGCGATCCTGGTCTCCACCACCACCGGTCGCCGCCCGGGAATTCGCGGCAACCTCGTCGCCGGGGCGTTCGTGCAACTGCTGAGTGGTGCGTTGCTGCTGCTGATGCACGCCTCCACCGCGATCTGGCTGCTGCTGGGCCTGGCGCTGCTGTTCGGTGTGCCGCAGGGGCTGCTCAACCTGGCCAACCAGAACGCGGTGTACCACCAGGCCGATCCGACCCGGATGGGTTCTTCGGCCGGTTTGCTGCGCACGTTCATGTATCTCGGCGCGCTGATCGCCTCCAGTGCCAACGGCGCGTTCTTCCCCGCGACCGCCGATACCGCCGGACTGCACGATCTGGCCGTGTTCATCCTGGTCATCTCGGGTGCGCTGCTCGCGGTCACGGTGCTGGACCGGTCGATCGCCCGGGTCGGCAAGGCGGGATCCGGCGAAACGCCACGAAATAGCTGACTGCTCGTTAAGCTCGCGGATGTCTCGCTGGACGAGACGGCTCGAGAGGGCGGGCCGCGATTGCCCCCGCGGCCCGCTTTTGCGCCGGCCACGAGGTTGCGGTGCGACGCAGGGGTTGACCGCGATCCGAATTCCGGCTGTTCCCTGTAACTTTCGAAATGATCGCAGCCTATCGTGCCGCCGAATCGCTGTCCGGCGGCTTCCTCGCGGGAATCGAGGCGGGCATCCCGGCCCGGCAAGAATAAGGGAAATGCATCCGGAGACCGAGTGTGCTGAGTAGTAGCCGGAGACTTCCCTCGAAGCGGGGCCGCCTCCGGACCGGCTGCGCCGATACGACAGGATCGAGGGATGACCGCCGCGCCACCGATCCTCGCCGGAGTTCCGGGCACGTTCGCGCACAGCGTGTTCCACGACCGGCACCCCGTCCTCATCGATCAGGTCATCGCGGGTCACCCGTACGATCCGGCCCAGCGTGCGGCGCTGCATCGCCTGCTGGACGAGAGCCGCGACGGGGTGATCGAAGAGCTCGGCACCACCGCGCCCGATCTGCCGCGCTGGCTGGCCTGGGGCCGGGAGCAGTGGGGGCGGCCGTGGCGTGACGCGTCGTTCCTGTGGGCGGAGAGCTATTTCTACCGCCGCCTGCTCGAGGCGGTCGGCTATTTCGGTCCCGGAGCCTGGGCAGGGGTGGATCCGTTCGCGCCGAAGAAGTACGCCGAACTGGACACCCCTGAGGTCGTCGCCGAACTCGCGGCCCTGGCGGACATTTCGGCCGCATCCGATGACACCGCGCGCGATGCGTTGCTGCGCTCGGCGCTGTGGGGCAATCAGGCCGATCTCGGATTCCGGCTCACCGCGGGCCCGGGCGCCCGCACCGGCCTGCTGGTCGATGAGAGCGCACAGCTGTGGTCGGCGCTGGATGGTTCGGACGCGGCGACGGTCTGCGTGATCGCGGACAACGCCGGTCGCGAACTGCTGCCCGATCTGGTCCTGGCCGACCACCTGCTCGCCACCGGCCGGGCAGCGCGGATCGTGTTGTACCTCAAACCGCAGCCCTACTACGTCTCCGACGCCACCCCGCACGATT
>CBJNFW010000329.1:0-8953 GCA_966435935.1 uncultured Nocardia sp. | reverse complement strand
CGCCGTTTTCTTGCGGGGTTGTTGGGGGGGCACTCCCGCGCACTTTGTTGTTCTTGTCGTTTTCCGTTCCCCCGGACCCCGACACGTGATCGAGGCTCATTTCATGACGGCGAGGTTGCGCCAGAGGTTCTGCAGACTGTCCGTGCCACCGAAGAGGGTGGTGAAGTTGGTGGAATCGATCAGCACGATATCGCCGGCCCGGGGCCCGTCGGGCGGCATCCAGATCAGCGCGTTGAATTCGGTGTTGCCAGCGGCGGTGAACGGGTGCGGGCGGGTGAGATCGATGGGTTGGCGGCCGAGTACCCGCAGGGATTCGCTCTCCGGTGCGGTGAGTTCGTAATGCGGCAGGTGCGGGTGGAAATTGAAGGTGGTGACCTGGTCGAGCAGGTGGGGGCCGTCCAGTTCGGGGAAACGGGTGAGGGGAGCGATCCGGGTCGTGCCGTCGACGACCGCGGGCCGTAGCCCCCACGTGTTGTGCACGGGCACGTCGAGTGCCGCCATCAGCGAGCGGGTGTATCGGCCGAATCGCTGCTGCCGGGGTACCAGCGGGTCGCCGTGATGCTGGTGTTCGGTCTGCCGCTGGGCGAAATCGTCGGTGAAGCCGACGTCGTGGTGCGGCGCGAGCAGCAGGCAGGTGCCTTCGCGTCCCAGCCAGTTCCGGATGGCCTCGATCTCCTCGGGCGCGGCCTCCTGCTGGGACAGCAGATGATCGAGTCCGAATACCATCAGCGTGTCGGTGTCGGCGAGAATGCGCTCGTCGATCGGCAGCCGATAGCCGGCCTGATCGATGCGCTGGAAGACCGCGACCGGATGACCGGTCGCTTCACCGGCAAGGCGCTGGAATGCCAGGGTCGAGCGATGGAACAGCTCGAGTGTGCCCGCGATGCCCTGCAGAAATCGCGCCGGGTCGTACTCCGGAGTCTCGTAGGCGGGCCATGTGACGTTCCGGACCTCGGTGATGGTGGAGAACCGATTGTAGATTTCGGCGGGATCGCGTTGGGCTTCCCATGGATAGCTCCAGGTCCAGTAGATGCTGATCCGCCGTCGCCCGTTCCGTGGGCGGGGGATGTGGTCCTGGTTGTAGGTGCGCGCCGGGAGTGGGGTGTTCACGGCTTCGAACCGCCTTTCACTCGTCGAGTGTGGCCAGGTAGTGCAGCGCCCTGATGCCGGGCAGGAAGAAATACGCGCCGCCTTCGAGAGTCGTGAAGGCGGGCAGGCGTTTGTGCACGGTCCGGATGGGGCGCGCGGGGACGGTGAAATCCAGGGTGCCGTCCTGGGCGCCGCAGATGGGATCGTGTTCGTTGCCGAGTTCGTGGAACGTTTCGTCGTTGATCCAGACGTTCTGGGCGAACTCGAACTGCCGAACCAGACTGGCGCAGATGATGAATGCGGCGATACCGCGATCGACGCCGTCGTCCGCCGCGCCCTCCGGGAGCGCCGGGCCGTAGGTGGCGCCGCGTCGAATCATCCTGCGCCGGTTCATGTTCACGGCCGTATCGCGCGGGTTGAGGCGTCGGGCGTGCGCGCCCAGCGGCACCGCGTAACCGTGCGGGTCCATATGTCCGTAGTCGAAGTCGTTGTTGCGCAGGGGGTCCGCGCCCAATTGCGGGTCGTCCGCGTCGGGGGACAGCACCAGCGGCGCGCCGCTGCGCCAGCGCCCCATCAGCTTCGCGGCGAGCAGTTCCTGGCCGGCCGGGTCGGCAGCGCCCTGACGCAGAAAGTCCCGGAACGCGCCGACGTGCTCCCGCAGTCGCCGGTAGGCCATGTAACTTCCGTTGCGGGACAACACTTCCGGCTGCGGTAGCCCGTGCGGCGGGCCCGCCTCGTCGGGATAGCCGAGGATGAATTCACCGGCTTTCAGCGGCGCGCCCGAGCCCGGTGTGGGGACTTCGCCGGAACCCTCGATGACCGGCTGGGACAGCCGGTCCCGGAAACCGAAGTGGTCGTGGGCGTAGTCGAACGGCGGCGAGGCGTTGAGATCCAGGTACGACAACATCCGCACCCCGGGGCAGCGGGCGAGATGTTCGCGGTGTGCGCCGGTGGCGCGCTGGTGTTCGGCGGCATTGCGCGCGAACAGGATCGCGATGGCGTGCAGGTCGTCGCCCGCCAGTCCGCCCAGCCAGTTGCCGGGGTGATTCGCCCCGGTGTCGCCGAGGATGTCGGCGCGGGCGGCCATCCCTTCGCGGAACTCGTCGGGGAAGCTGTCCAGCGCGGGTCGCGGCACGCCGAGCGCGCGCAGGCCGGACCAGGTGAAGGCCAGGGTGACCCAGCGCTGGGAACTGTCCATCGTGGCGCGCGCGTCCGCGGCCGACTGGACCCGGTCCAGCAGACCGGTCAACCAGGCCCGCCCACCGGCCGGGTCGTCGAAGGACAGGAATTCGTAGCGACCGGTCATCGCCGGAGTTCGGGTCAGCAGGATGTGCTGGATGTCGTCGAGTTCGAGGGTCGGCGTGGGGCTGCTCATTGCATCTGGTCGAGCATGTCGGAGAACGCCGTCTTCAAGCGCAGTGCCTTCTTGATCTCCTCGGCGGTGACGTAGGGATATTCACCGTATTCGAGAAAGCTCGGGCACTGGTGCGCCCGGACGAACTCGACGAACGCCGCGGGGTTCTCCTTCCAATCCTCCGGGAACCCTTCGAGATTGGTGAATACGGTCGTGATACCGGTCTGGCTGAACAGCGTGACCGCGTCCTCGGTGTACTTGTCGAAATCGGTGTCGAAGATGCCCTGATATTGGAAGTGCAGGCCGGATCCGACGTCGAAGAGCAACCATCGCAGGTAGTGCAGACGCAGTGGCGCAAGCACATCCGGGTCGGCCGCCACCGCCTCTTCGATCTGCTTGCCGTACGCCCGAATCGCTTCTTCCCGTCCGGGTTTCACCTTCGCGATGATCGAGAAGCCGTAGCAGGCGGGCGTTCGCGGATACACCGGACCGTACCGGCCCCGCTGCAACTCGAAGTAGCCCTCCTTCGGAATGGCCATGGCCGCTGGTTCGAGCCGATCGGGATCGGATCCGGACATGTCGACGCCCTCCTCAACCGCAGAAGTAAGCCGTACATTTGCCATAATATGCTTCCGCCTCGTCGACAGGATGTCGTTATGCCCATGTCGCTGCCTGCCGAGCCGCTGCGGCCGAATCGGTTGTCGACGCCGCGCGCCGCCGCGGTGGCCGGAGTGGTCTTCGCTGTCCTGTTCGCCATCACGCTGATCCTGATTCGCGTCAGGATGCCCGGCAATGTCGCCGATTCGGCTCGCTGGCTGCAGAATCAGCATGGAACGATCACGACGGCCACGGTGCTGATGCCCTTCGCGGGTATCAGCTTCCTGTGGTTCATCGGCGTCGTGCGCGACGGGTTCGGCCCACACGAGAACCGATTCTTCCTGTCGATATTCCTCGGCAGCGGGTTGCTGTTCCTGGCCATGATGTTCGTAGCCACTGCCGTTGCCGCTGGTTTGCTATCGAATCGTGCCGGTCTGGCCGACTCGGCCGCCCGTGCCGAGGTGCTCGGCTTCGGCAGGGCGGTCATCATCTCGGCGAGCCAGACCTACGCGCTGCGCATGGCCGCGGTGTTCATGAGTTCGCTGGGCACGATCTGGCTCAGGACCGGACTGATGCCACGCTGGCTGGCCTTCCTCACATACCTGCTGACCGTGGCCCTGCTGATCGCCGTCGAGACCAGTCGATGGACGACGCTGGCGTTCCCGGCGTGGGTGTTCGTCGTCAGTGTGCTGATTCTCGTGCGCTCCGGCCGCGACGATGAACTCGGAGCCGAACCGGACGCGTCGTAGCGGCACGCGGGCTCGAGCGGCCTGCCGTTCGTTGTCTGTGTAGCGGCGGACGAGCCGGTCAGTGCCGAGAGCGGGAAAGGGGGGTCCAGTACAGTCGGGGTATGAGTTCTGTGCCACCGTTACCTACTTTGTGCGGGAAAACGGTGGCGACGGACCGGGCTCTGGTGATGGCGATCGTGAATCGCACACCCGACTCGTTCTACGACCGGGGGGCCACGTTCTCCGATGACGCGGCGTTGTCCGCGGTGGACCGGGCGGTGGCCGAAGGGGCCGATCTGGTCGATATCGGCGGGGTGAAGGCGGGGCCGGGGGATGTCGTGGACGCGGCCGAGGAGACTCGGCGGGTGGTGCCGTTCGTCGCGGCGATCCGGGAGCGGTATCCGGACTTGTTGATCAGTGTGGACACCTGGCGCGGCCAGGTGGCGCGGGCCGCGGTGGCCGAGGGCGCGGACCTGATCAACGACACCTGGGCCGGAGCGGACCCCGATCTGGCCGGTGTGGCCGCGGAAACGGGGGCGGGAATCGTGTGCAGCCATACCGGCGGCGCTCGCCCGCGCACGCGTCCGCACCGGGTGCGCTATACCGATGTGGTGGCGCAGGTCACCGCGACGGTGGTGCATGCGGCGGAGAACGCCGCGGCCGCGGGGGTGGCGAAGGATTCGATTCTCATCGACCCGACGCACGATTTCGGCAAGAACACCTATCACGGGCTCGAACTGTTGCGGGCCGTGGACATTCTTGTAAATACCGGATGGCCGGTCTTGATGGCGCTGAGCAATAAGGATTTCATCGGAGAGACACTGGGTGTCGGCCTATCCGAGCGATTGGAGGGCACACTGGCAGCGACGGCATGGGCAGCCGCGGCCGGCGCCCGGGTCTTCCGAGTCCACGAGGTCGCCGCGACCCGGCGAGTGGTGGACATGATCGCGGCCATACAGGGCATCCGTCCCCCCGCACGAACTCTGCGAGGTCTGGTATGACAACCAACCCCGACCGTATTCCCGACAACACCTGGGCCACCAGCAACACCTGGGATCGCCCGGATTGGACCGTCGACGAACTCGTCGCCGCCAAAGCGGGCCGCACTGTTTCGGTGGTGCTGCCCGCACTGAACGAGGAGAACACCGTCGCCGATGTGGTGGCGAGCATCGTGCCGCTGCTGGGCTCGCTCGTGGACGAGCTGGTGGTGCTGGACTCCGGCTCCACCGACGCCACCGCCGAACGCGCCCGGGCCGCCGGGGCGCGGGTGATCAGCCGCGAACAGGCTGTGCCGGAACTGGATCCGGTACCGGGCAAGGGCGAGGTGCTGTGGCGTTCGCTGGCGGTCACCTCCGGTGATCTGATCGCGTTCGTCGACTCCGATCTGATCGATCCGGATCCGTCCTTCGTGCCCCGGCTGCTCGGCCCGCTGCTGACGGTGCCGGATATGCATCTGGTGAAGGCGTATTACCGGCGTCCGCTGCGGCAGGGGCAGACGGTCGACCACAACGGCGGCGGCCGGGTCACCGAACTCGTGGCCCGCCCTCTGCTCGCGGCCTTGCGCCCGGACCTGTCCGCGGTGCTGCAACCGCTCGGCGGTGAATACGCCGGAACCCGGGAACTGCTCCCCGCGGTCCCGTTCGCCCCCGGCTACGGCGTCGAAATCGGCCTGCTGCTGGACACTTACGACCTGCTCGGCATGTCCGCCATCGGCCAGGTCAACCTCGGGGTGCGCACCCACCGCAACCGCCCCCTGTCCGACCTGGGCGTGATGAGCCGCCAGATCATGGGAACTGTCCTGGGCCGCACCGGAATTCGAGATTCGGGCGCGGCCCTGACCCAATTCCCGCTGGTGGGAGGTGAATTCACGGCGTTGACCACAGATGTCTCGCTGGAGGATCGCCCCCCGATGAATACGCTGCGTCCGGCGATCGTCGCCGCGTGAGGAGAAGCTTTCGGCGTCGGCGCGGCCGAGCGGGGCGCATGTGCGGGTAGGGGCACCGGCCTGCTCGGCTGGGCGGTGCGCCGAGTCATCGGTGCGCGCTGTCGGTGTTGCGAAAACGACTGTCCCGCTGCGGAAATCGATCGACTCCACCCGACGACGGCTTCGGGCCGCGGGCGGTCGCCGAACCTGTCGTCATCGCTCGTGGCGATAGATCGGCGTGAGCAGATCCGCCTCGAGCGGTTCGCCGGTATTGCGGTCGTAGCGGACGCCGACCACAGCGGAGAACGGGTGTGTGCCCGCGCGTTCGTGGAGAGTGGCCAGGCGGGTCGCGAGCAGGCGGATCGCGCCGAGGGAGCCGGGCGGGTGCAAGCCGTCGATGAGCAGGACGGTGCCCTGGCTGTCGGGCCGGTGCAGGCGGGCCAGATAGGCGATGTCGTAGGGTTCGGTGCCGCCGGGGCGGTAGACGCGGCGAGCTGCTCGATCCTCGATTCCGCGACGCACCCGTCCGGGCCGGGCGACGGTCCGGCGCAGGCGCGGATCCGCGATGGCCAGTTGACGCAGGCTCGGCGAGAGTTCCGGACCGCCCAGGACGATCAGTCCGTCCCGCTCCAGATCCAGCGTCCGGCCGGGTAGGAAACGTTCGACGGTCACCGAGAACCCCAGCTCACGGAGTAATTCCTGGAGGCGGTGCGGCGCCGTGGCATCGGGCGCGCCGACCAGCGGTGCGGTGCGGGTGGTGCTGCGCAGCTCCGGGGTGAGTATGGTGAGCGGGCCGTGTCCGAAGAACAGGCCCTCGGGTACCGGCCCCTGCGTACTCACCTGATGGATTCGGGCTCGCGAAAGTCCCGCGGCCGCACCGATTCTGGCGAACGTCCACCCTTCGGCATGCAGGTCTCGGATGACCGCGCGCCGGATGCGCGTGAGCTCGTTGATGGTCTGTTGCGCTTGGGCAACCCCTTCGGTGGCCGCCTTGAGGCGTTCGACCTTGTCATCGATCGCGAACACCCGTGCCACCTCATCGGCCGACATGTGCGCAGTCTAGATACCTCGACAGCGGTATGTGTCTAGACCGCTTGACGTGGTATTTCCGGCCGGAACCGCCCGTCGGGGCTCTACCTTGCCGAACGCGGCCGGACGACCCGCCGGTCCGGCCCGAAATCGTTATGTCGCGTCGAAATCGATGGGTGGCTTCTCGTTGTGTCCCAGCGGTTTCGGCGAGGGCGCGGCCGGCGGGGTGTACGGCGCGGCCGGCTCCGGCGAGGTACCGGCCGGCTTGTCGAAATTGCCGGTGAACAGCGAATCGTCCCCGTTCAGAAGGTGTTTGGTCACCATCGAACGCGGCGACATCCCGCGCAACTCGTCCAACGGCTTGCGCAGCTCGTTGAATTCGTCGAGAGGTTTGCGCAATTCGTCGAATTCCGGGCCGAGTTCACTGCGCAGCTGGTTGGTGGCGCCGCTCGCGTAATCGCGCACCTGACGCAGACTCTGCGCGGTCCAGCGGATAGCACCGGGCAACCGTTCCGGCCCGAGCACGACCAAGGCGGCAACCACCAGGATCATCATCTCGGGCCAGCCGATATCGAACATGAGACCAGGTTACTGGGGCGGCTTGGGTGCGTTCCGGTCGGATTCGAGCGTCACCGGAATCGTGACCTGCCGACCGTCCCGCACGATCTGGAAATCGACCTTCTGACCGATCTGCTGGGACATCACCGCGACGGTGAGTTCGGCCTGCTCGCTCACCTCGCGGTCGCCGACCTTCACCACCACGTCGCCCTCGGTCAGACCGGCCTTGGCCGCCGGGCTGCCCGCCACCACGTCGGCGATGGCCGCACCGCTGAGCGTGTCGTTCTCGACCTGTTTGGTCTTGGCGCTCACACCCAGCCACGGATGTTCGATCGCGCCGTGGTGGATGATCGTCTGCGAGACCCGCTTGACCAGATCGACCGGAATCGCGAAACCGAGCCCGACCGAGCCGCCGCTCTCACTGCGGATGGCCGTGTTGAGGCCGATGAGCCGGCCCTGGCCGTCGACCAGCGCGCCACCGGAGTTGCCGTGGTTGATCGCCGCATCGGTCTGCACGGCGTCGAACGCCCCGGCGGTGTCGTCCCCGGCCTCCGGGGTCTCCACCATCGCGCGATGCAGCGCGCTGACGATGCCCGCGGTGACGGTCTTCTGCAGACCCAGCGGTGAGCCGATCGCGAGGGTGGCGTCGCCGACCTGCACGTCGTCGGACTTGCCGAGCCGGGCGACGGTGAGGTTCTTGACGTTGTCGACCTTGAGCACGGCCAGGTCGGTCTTGGGGTCGCGGCCGACCAGCGAGGCCGGTACCCGGGACCCGTCGGAGAAGGTCACCTGGATCTTGCCGTGATTGGTCTTGTCCATCGCGACCATGGAGATCACGTGGTTGTTGGTGACGATGTATCCGCCGCCGTCGATGACCACGCCCGAGCCGAGCGCGCCGTTGTCGCCGACGGTCTCGCGAATCTGCACCACCGAGGGCATCACGGAGTCGACGACCTTGGACACCGAACCCTGCGGCTTCCCCGACGCGCCCTCCTGGGACAGCGTGACCTTCTTGGAGGTCAGCACCGAGGTGGCCTCCGCGGTGAGCCGGCCGACCAGACCGCCGGCCAGACCGATGACCAGCGCGATGACACCGAGAATAGCCAGGGCCTTGGGTGCCACGCGGCTGCCGAAGAGAACCTCGCGGGCGGTGAGCTTGATGCCCGGAAGCAGCCGTGCGGGCTGCGGAGTCTCTACCGCAGGTGCGCCGAGCCGGGCCGCGGCGTCGGGATCGCGCCACGGGTCGGCGGGCGGAGCGGGTGTTGCGGAATCGCCGGTCGCGTCCGGATCGCGCTGCAACAGCTCGTCGGAACCCTCGGGTCGTCCGAATGCCTCGGCCAGCACGGCGTCGGGCGGCCGGTTCACGAGTTCGGGTGCGGTGGCCTGTTGTTGCGGCGGCTTCGAAGTGTGTGGGGCGAATGATCCGGTCTGCCCTTCGGGGCGGCGGAACGCGCGCGCGGTGTGCTTATCGATCTCGGGCCGGTAGACCGGCCGCGGGCCCAGTACCGGTGCGTCCGACGGCCGCAGGTTCCCCCGTTCGGCCGCCGAATCCGGCGCGGGCGACTGCCCAGCGGCCCCGCCCGGCGCGGATTGTGAGCCGGTGTTCGTCGATTCGGTGGTCACGACGACACCTCGCTGGCGCTCGGCCCCGCCGCGCCCACGCGGTGCTGCGTT
>CBJNFW010000328.1:0-9072 GCA_966435935.1 uncultured Nocardia sp. | reverse complement strand
TGCCGAAGGGCACGAGCACGGTGAGCGCCTCGAGGAGCCCATGCGCGAGGCCGATCGCCGCGGGCGCTCGCCTGCGGTTGATGATTTTTTCGCCTAGTCCCTAACCCGGGCGGGTCAAGCGCGTTCCTACCCTGTACGGGGATCTCGCGAGGGTTCCCGTCCCGCCCATGTCTCGGCCCCGGGGGAACCCTCGCGGGGGGCCCGAGCCACCCGTCAGCGGCCGGGTGAACGGCGGATATGCGAACTACGCGGGCTTGGCCGCGACGTCGAGCACGACCTCGAACTCGAGCAGCGAGGCGCCGGTCGACACCGGTTTGCGGGACGGATCACCCGCGTGCGCGGTCTTGGCCGGGCCGTCCCGCCACGCGGCGAAGGACTCCTCCGAATCCCACTGCGTGACAACGAAGTACCGGTTGTCCCCGGCGACCGGGCGCAGCAGCTGGAACCCGAGGAAGCCGGGCGAGTTCTCCACCGCGTGCGCGCGGCCCGCGAACCGCTTCTCCAACTCGGGCCCCGCACCCTCGGGGACCTCGATTGCATTGATCTTCACAACAGCCATGACTCGACCATAGCGCTAGAGCCGCGGGCCCCGGCCTGGTCCTCAGCGCCGCAGCACCTGCCGTCCGATGGCCCACTTGTGGACCTCGGTCGGCCCGTCGTAGAGGCGGAAGGCGCGCATATCGCGGAAGATCATCTCCACCACCGTCTCGTCGCTGATGCCGATGCCGCCGAGCACCTGCACGCAGCGGTCCGCGACCTTGAAAAGCTCTTCGGACACGCTGGATTTGGCGATCGAACTCTCGTGCCGGGCCTTGTGGCCGTTGTCCATCAGCCAGCACGCGTGCCAGATCGTCAGGCGGCACTGGTGCAACGCGATCTCGTTGTCCGCCAACAGAAACGACACACCCTCGTGCTCGCCGATGGGCTTGCCGAACGCGGTGCGGGTGCGCGCGTGTTCGACCGCGATGCTCTGTGCCCGCTCGGCCGCGCCGAGCCAGCGCATACAGTGCGTCAGGCGGGCCGGTGCCAGCCGCAGCTGTGCGTACCGCAGCGCCTGGCCGGTCTCGCCGAGTACGGATTCCCTTGGCAGCGTGAGGTTCTCGAACCGCACCACACCGTGCCCGCCGACATAGTTGCGGTCCATGGTGTTCATCGTGCGCTCGATGACGATGCCGGGTGTGCCGCCCTCGGCGAGGAACAATGTGGGTCCCTCGGGCAGATGCGGATTGGCCTCGAGCCGGGCCATGATGATCCACGTCTTGGCGCCGTCCGCGCCGGTGATGAGCCATTTGCGGCCGTTGACGACGAAATTCTCGCCGTCGAAGGTGGCGGTGGTGGCCAGCTGACCCGGATCCGATCCGGCCCCGCCCGGCTCGGTCATCGCGAAGACCGAACGCTGATGCCCGGCGATCACCGGCGCCAGATACCGGTCGATCTGCGGCGCGTCGGCGACCTTGGACAGCAGGAACATATTGCCCTCGTCGGGCGCCGCGCAGTTCATCGCGACCGGACCGAGCGTGGACCAGCCCGCCGCCTCGTACAGCACGGCCTGCTCCACGTGGCTGAGACCGCGCCCGCCCAACTCGACCGGGGCCTGCACGGTCAGCAATTTCTCCGCCCGCGCCAGCTCGACCAATTCCTGGCGCAGCTCGTCGCTGGGCCCGTGCGAGGTCAACCGGGGATCGCGCTCGTACGGAACGATCTTGTCGATGACGAACTGCCGCACCCGATCACGTTCGGCGGCGAGGTCGGCGGGAATCGAGAAATCGATCATCTGGTCACCTTCGTTCGTTGGCCTGCGAACGAGCATACGATGCGTCGCCCTACCGACTGACGGCAGACGCCTTCAAATACTTCTGCACCCGTTATCGCACGTCACGGTCCTGTTCGGTGCCGTGATCCCGGCTGCTGGGGCGCAGCGCTGGGTCGGCTCCTTGTACCGGCGCCCAGCGATCCGCACCGGGGCACGCCCGCGGCCGCGGGCGCTGAACAGGCCCGGCGCGGACGCGGTAGCCGAGCCCGGATCGGCAGCCATGGCGAGACCGGCGAGCAGGCGATCGCCCGGGCCCCGCGGCGGATCAGTTCAGGACTTCGGTCAGGAAGCCGGTGACCTCGGTGCGATACGCGGCGGGCTGGTCGTCGTGCACGAGATGGCCCGCATCGGAGATCAGGACGTGGCGGGCGTTCGGATGTTCGGCGGCCATGCGACGCATCTGACCGGGCGGGGTGATGGTGTGCTCGCCCTCGATCAGCAGGGCGGGGGCGCGTACGGCGTGCCACTGCGACCAGAAGTCCCGGGTGCCCCACTCCTCGGAGATATCGCGGAAAGTCGTTACCGCGCCGTGCAATCGGTAGCCGTCGGGGCCGTGGGCGAAGGCCTGCAGGAAGTAGCGTCCGGCCACCGGGCCGAAGAAGTCCAGCATCGCGTTCTCGTCGGGGAAGGGTTGCGGCCAGGCTTCGATCATCCGCGCCCAGTCCCGCGCGGTGCGGCCGCGAAAATCCGGGGCCATATCCTCGACCACCAGCGCACGCACCCGCTCCGGATGGGCCGCGGCGAACATCCACGCGTGCAGCCCGCCCATCGAATGACCGATCAGCACCATCGGCTCGGTGATCCGCGCGGTGGCCGCGGCCAGATCCGTGACGAACGCCTCGGTGGTCAACTCCGGCGGGGCGGGGCGGCCGTGGCCGGCGGCGTCGAACGTGTACAGCCGCCCGAACGGGCGCAGCCAGTCCAGGTGTGCGCGCCACGTCCGCGCGCTGCCCATCAGCCCGTGCAGCAGCAGAATCGGCACACCTGTGCCACCTTCGTCGATCAGCATCGGCTCCGACCATACGGCGACCCTCGACGAGCGCGCCGGCCGGCGCTTTCGTCCGGGCACGGCACGGCACGGCACGGCACGGCTACCGGCGACTCGGCGGCGAACGTCGGCGTCGGCGGCCGGATGGGTGTGGTCGCGCGTCGGGTGGCGCGCGTCCAGCGGCCATTGTTCCCAAGCGGTCGGTTCCGATAACGCGGCCGGTCCGAATGTCCTCAATGCGCACGCCCCCCTGACACCCGACGGCGGTGTCCTAGGATGTTGTCGCACGCATGCGCTGGTCCGGCGGATCGGCTCGTGCCGGAAGTACACAGCACGCCCGGTCGGTGATACGCCGCGTAACGGCGGGTCGTGCGGGAAAGAAATGCGGTCGAGTACGTCTGCGACGGTCTGTCGCGGCGACCCGCCCGCGCCGGAAGGACATTGCATGAGTTCGGAACTGCACGTCGATGTTTCCGGCGGCGTCGCGGTGCTCACGCTCAACCGTCCCGCCCAGCAGAACGCGCTGACCCCGGAGTTGACGGAGGAACTCGGCGCGGCACTGCGCCGCTGCGATGTCGAGGACGCGATTCGCGCGGTCGTGCTCACCGGGACGCCACCGGCCTTCTGCGCGGGCGCGGATCTGTCCCACCGGGTCGGCGAGGTCAGCGCCACCCTCGACCCGCCGCCCTGGCGGGTGCGCAAACCGGTGATCGCGGCGGTGAACGGTCACGCGGTCGGCGTCGGCCTGGCGCTCGCGCTGCAATGCGACCTGCGGTACCTGGCCCGCGACGCGGTGTACGGCCTGAATCAGGTCCGTCGTGCGGTGCTCGCCGACGGCTATGCGCACTGGATGCTGCCCCGGCTGGCCGGAATGGCCAATGCCGCGGACATCATGCTCACCGGCCGCACCTTCGACGGTGAGGAGGCCACGGCCATGGGCTTGGCCAACAGCTGCCTGCACGCATCGGAGGTGCTGCCGACCGCGATGGCCGTCGCGCACGACATCGCGGGCGGATCCGCGCCGCTGCCGGTGGCGTTGTCCAAACGGCTGCTGTGGGAGAGCCTGGGGATGACGCAGGACGCGGTCGGCCGGATGGAGACCGAGCTGAACGGCTACGTCGCACAGAGCATCGACGGCGGCGAGGGAATGGCCGCGTTCCGCGACCGCCGCCCACCCCGCTGGACCGGCAGCATCAGCGGCGAATGGCCTGCCTGGGAGGTGCCCGCCGAACCGGAACGCCCCGGGCTGGACTGAGACCCGCTCGCCTCAGGCACGTCCGCCGATGACCATCAGCAGGTAGACGATGGCCACCAACACCATCAGCACCGTCCCGACGATGCCGAGGACGTACCCGGTCAACACCTGCGAGCGGCCGCCGAGCGTGCCGCCGGACCGCTCGATCTGGTCCAGCGCCTGCTTGCCCAACGCCCACGCCACCGGACCCAGTGCGCCACAACAGAATATGCTCAGGGCGCCGAGCAGTAGCACCGTCGTCGCGTGCGGATGCTCGACGGGCTGACCGATCGGCTGATCGGGCAGCTCTCCTCCCCAGTAGGGCTGCTCATTCCACATGGCCACCATTCGAGTCTACGGTGACGCGGGCCATTTCAACGCCCGGACGCGCGCCAATTCACATCGACCGGCGCGGTCGCCGTGCAGAATCTCCCTCTCGGACGGGCGGATTCGCGCCGTCAGGACCGCCGCTGACGTGCGATATCGGCCAGCACCACACCCGCCGCGACCGAGGCGTTCAGCGATTCGACCGGTCCGGCCATCGGAATGCTCAGAATCTCGTCGCAGGTCTCGCGCACCAGCCGGGAAAGGCCCTTGCCCTCCGAGCCGACCACAACGACTGTCGGTGCGGTGCCGTCGAATTCGTCCAGGACGGTGTCTCCGCCCGCGTCCAGGCCGACGATCTGCACCCCGGTGGCAGCCCAATCCTTCAGTGTGCGAGTCAGATTCGTCGCGCGCGCGACGGGCAGCCGGGCCGCGGCGCCGGCGCTGGTCCGCCAGGCCACAGCCGTGACGCTCGCGCTACGCCGCTGCGGGATCACCACGCCGTGTCCGCCGAAGGCCGCGACCGAACGGATCACCGCGCCCAGATTGCGCGGATCGGAGATGTTGTCCAACGCCACGAGCAGCGCGGGTTCGCCCGAACCACTGGCGGATTGCAGCAGATCGTCCGGGTGGGCGTACCGGTACGGCGGCACCTGAAGTGCCAGCCCCTGATGTAATCCGTTGCTGCTCATGCGATCCAGGTCGGTGCGCGGCACCTCCAAGATCGAGATTCCGGCGTCGGCGGCGAGTTTCACCGAGGCGGTGAGCCGTTCGTCGTTCTCGGTGCCCACCGCGACGTACAGCGCGGTCGCCGGTACGCCGGCGCGCAGGCATTCCACCACCGGATTGCGGCCGAGCACCAGTTCGGGCCCGTCGGCGTTGCGGCGACCGGCGACCCGGCCGCCGCCGCCGGAGGAGGGGCCGCCGCGAGTCTTGGCCGCAGCCTTGGCCGCCGCGGCCGCGCGCTTGGCCGCGGGGTGGTATTTGCGCTCGGTCGCGGGCGGGGTCGCGCCCCGGCCCTCGAGGCCACGCCGACGCTTGCCGCCGGACCCGACCACCTGCCCCTTCTTGCTGCCGCCCTTGCGCACCGCGCCACGCCGTTGCGAATTGCCTGCCATCAGTTCGCCTTTCGTGCCGTCGGTGATACCAGTGCCCACTCCGGGCCGTCGGGTGTGTCGGTGACCTCGACGCCTGCCTCGTTCAGCCGATCGCGCACCGCGTCGGCCTCGGCCCAGTCTTTCGCCGCGCGCGCCCGCTGGCGGCGGTCGAGTTCGGCGCGCACGAGGATGTCCAGCGCGTCGTTCGCCGAGGACGAATCCTGCGGCCCGGACCAGTGCGGATCCAGCGGATCCACACCCAGGATGCCGAGCATGGCCCGCACCTGTCCGGCCGCTTCGCGGGCGGTGTCGGACGCACCGGATTCGAGCGCCTTGTTGCCTTCGTGCACGACGCGGTGAATTTCGGCCAGCGCCTTGGGAATTCCGAGATTGTCGTCCAGCGCCTCGGCGAACGCGTCGGTCCACTTGCCGACCGGAACCTCGCCCAGCCGCTCGCTCGCCCGGCGCACGAACGCCTCGAGCCGTTGATAGGTCTGGGCCGCATCGCGCAGCGCCTGATCGGAGTATTCCAGCATCGAACTGTAGTGCGCGCTGCCCAGATAGAACCGAAGTTCCACGGCCCGAACATGTTCCAGCACATTCGGCACGGCCAGGGTGTTGCCGAGGGACTTGGACATCTTCTCCCCGCCCAGGGTCACCCAGCCGTTGTGCAACCAGTACCGCGCGAAACCGTCACCGGCGGCGCGGGATTGGGCGATCTCGTTCTCGTGGTGCGGGAACACCAGATCCATACCGCCGCAATGGATATCGAATTCGGAGCCGAGGTAGAACCCGGCCATCGCCGAGCACTCCAGATGCCAGCCGGGCCGGCCCGGACCCCACGGCGAGGGCCAGGTCGGCTCACCGGGTTTGGCGGCCTTCCAGAGCGTGAAGTCGCGCGGATCGCGTTTGCCCTCACCCGCGCTCTCACCCTGGTGTACGTCGTCGAGTTTGTGCCCGGACAACGCGCCGTATTCGGGATAGCTGCGCACGTCGAAATAGACGTTCCCGGAGGAGGCGTAGGCGTGACCGCGTTCGATCAGCCGTTCCATCATCTCGACCATCTGGGTGATGTGCCCGGTCGCGCGCGGCTCCACCGACGGCGGCAGCACACCGAGCGCGGCATAGGCGCGGTCGAAGGCGCGCTCGTGCGTCGCGGCCCACTCCCACCACGGGCGGCCCGCGGCGGCGGCCTTGTTCAGGATCTTGTCGTCGATATCGGTGACATTGCGCACGAACGCGACGTCGTATCCACCCGCGAGCAGCCAGCGGCGCAGAACGTCGAACGCGACTCCGCTGCGGACGTGTCCGATATGTGGCTCGCCCTGCACCGTGGCGCCACACAGGTATATCGACGCTCGGCCGGGGACCAGAGGCGTGAAATCACGCAGGGTCCGCGTCGCGGTGTCGAACAGGCGCAGAGTCACGACCAGCCATCCTACTGTCGGGAATTTTGCATAAGGTACAGGGCGGGTGCCGGGTGCGGGATATCCGGCAGCTCAGGGGTGCGAGCGAGTTAGCTGCGACAACACAGCAACGCTGTGGCGACCGCCGCGACACCCTCGCCGCGGCCGGTGAGTCCCAGACCGTCGGTGGTCGTGCCGGACACCGAAACCGGTGCACCGAGTAATTCTCCCAGTACCTGCTGCGCCTCGCTACGTCGAGGCCCTATCTTGGGACGATTGCCGATAACCTGCAGCGCCGCGTTGACGACGGTATATCCGGCCTCGTCCAGCAGACGCCGGACCTCGCGGAGCATGTCCGCACCGGACACCCCGGCCCATTCGGGCCGCCCGACGCCGAATACCGCGCCCACATCGCCCAGCCCGGCCGCCGACAACAGCGCGTCGCACAGCGCGTGCGCGCCGACGTCACCGTCGGAGTGACCGGAGCAGCCGCTCTCGCCCTCGAACAGCAGACCGGCCATCCAGCAGGGACGGCCGGGTTCGATCGGATGCACATCGGTACCGAGGCCGACCCGCAGACCAGTGGGATCGATCACCGCGACACCGAGCCGTGCGCGGGCGCGGGGATCTGCGACGCGGTGCGAATATCCGCGATCTCGTCCGCCGCTTCGGGAGTGTCGCGCTCGGCGAGCAGTGTGCGCGCCAGCCGAAGATCCAGCGGGGTGGTGATCTTGAATGCCATCGGGTCGCCGGGGATCACCCGGACAGGCGCGCCGAACGCCTCGACCAGGCCCGCGTCGTCAGTGGCGTGCATTCCCGCGGCATAGGCGTCGCGCAGGAGTTGCGCCTGGAAACCCTGGGGAGTCTGGATCGCGCGCAGTACCGCGCGGTCGGGTGTGCCGGTCACCTCGCCGGCGACGTCCACGGATTTGATCGTGTCGGTGACAGGCAGACCCGGGACGACGGCCGGGCAACCGGACGTCAATTCGGCCACCACCCGCGCGATCAGCGACGGGGGCGTCAGGGCACGCGCGGCATCGTGCACGAGGAAATGGGTGGCCTGCGGCGCGGCGTCTATTCCGGAACGCACCGAGTCGGTACGTTCCGCGCCGCCCGCGACCACGCTCACCGGCACGGGGCATGCCGGTTCGGCGCGGTGGCCCAGCAGAGTTCGCGCCTCGCCGAGGAGTTCGGCGGGCGCGGCGATCACGATGTGGTCCACGACCCCGGACGCGATCAGGCCGTCTACAGCGAGTGTGAGCATAGGCGTGCCGCCGACCGGCACGAACGCCTTGGGCATGCACTCACCCAGGCGAACGCCCCGACCGGCGGCAGGTACCAATGCCACGACACGACTCGTGTCGTGCACCTGGTTCACGATCAGGAGGCCGCTGCGAGAACCTCGTCGAGCAGGGTCTCGGCCTTGACATCGTCGGTGCCCTCGGCGAGGGCGAGTTCACCGACGAGGATCTGACGAGCCTTGGCGAGCATCCGCTTCTCGCCGGCGGACAGGCCGCGATCCTGTTCGCGCCGCCAGAGATCACGGACGACCTCGGCCACCTTGTTCACATCGCCGGAGGCGAGCTTCTCCAGGTTGGCCTTGTAACGCCGAGACCAGTTCGTCGGCTCTTCCGTGTGCGGCGCACGTAGCACCTGGAAGACTCGATCGAGACCCTCCTGGCCGACGACGTCACGAACGCCGACGTATTCGGCATTCTCGGCGGGAACCCGTACGGTGAGATCGCCCTGGGCGACCTTCAGGACCAGATACTCCTTCTGCACACCTTTGATGGTGCGAGTCTCGATAGCTTCGATCAGCGCCGCTCCGTGGTGGGGGTAAACGACGGTGTCTCCGACCTTAAAAATCATGTGTCCCGTGCCCCTTTCGATGCTCACAGTTTAACATGCGACTCGATAACGGCGCGATCAACGACGCAGGTCAGGGCCACAACAGCCGTGCGCTGGGGGTTGACAGAACCAATTCGGTGTGCATCCTGTTGTGCCAGAACGAGTTACGGCGGGGCGCCCGCGCGGCGGGTACGGCACCGGAACCACCGGGGGCCCTGCCGATCCGTGTGCCCGGACAACTATTACGCTCCGTACTACTACTCTGCATCGTGGAGTGAGCCCGGTCGACATGGAGGACAACCCGTGACTGCCCTGAAAGCCACCACAGCGTCCGAGGCGCGCCGCAGTGCCGTGCGCCGCAG